>NZ_JASPFZ010000039.1:0-1401 GCF_030227355.1 Corynebacterium sp. MSK310 | reverse complement strand
TGTGATGTCTAGTGACTTTTTGGACTCGGAGTCCATTGACTTTTTGGACTCGGAGTCCAGTTAGTTTTTTGACGCGGAGTCCAGGAAGTTTATGGACAGGATGTCTAACGACTTTTTGGACTCTGGCTTCTTGACAATGTGGGGATGGCAATTCCCATTACTCTCCGCAAGAAGATAGCGGATTTCGACCCCATCCGTGAGGGCATCACGGTCCAGCAGTTCTGCAAGAACATCGGCGTATCGAAGCAGACGTACTACAACATCAAAGCACGTATCGCCGAACGCGGGCGGGCTGGCATCGTGCCCGACAGCACGGCACCGCTGAACCCGCGACGGGTCTACGATGACAAGATTCGACAACAGGTCCTGCAAGCTCGCGGTACGTTAAGAGCCCGCGGCCAAGACTGCGGCCCATGGTCAATCTTCTACTTCTTCCTCGACGAACTCGGCTACGACCAACCACCGTCACGAGCTTTAATCGCACAATGGTTGCACGAGGCTGGCGTCGCTGACATCAATGCACGTAAACGACCGCGTAAGTCCTACAGGCACTTTGCCAGGGGCGAAGTCAATGAACTGTGGCAGATCGATGCGTTTGCCTACAGACTCTTCGATGTGCCTCACACGCAAGTGACTATCTACCAAGTCGTCGACGATGCCAGCCGCTTCGACGTCGGCTCCCAAGCTTTTGGAACTCCAGAAAACGGCACCGATGCCCGCATCACGCTAAGTGGAGCCATTGATGCTTACGGACTTTTCCAAGAAGTCCTCTCTGACAACGGTGATGCCTTTGCCACCTATCATCGCGGCCGGCTGTCGCAAACCGAACGCTGGCTCGCCAGCCTGGGAGTTCAATCAAGTGCGGGCTTTGCTCCCACGACGCAAGGCAAAGACGAGCGATCGCACCAAACCATGACCAGGTTTTTGGATGCTCGTACCCCGACGACGCTGGCGCAGGTCCAACAGCTGATTGTCGACTACCGCAACTTCTACAACACACGCCGTCGCCACCAAGGACTTCTCAGGGGCAAGATGCACATCACCCCAGCGAAAGCCTGGGAGATTATCTCGCATGCCCAGCCACCGACGCAGCCGATTGACCCAGATGTTTTATGGACAAAAATCGCGAAACAATATCACCGGATTCACTCCGACAACCAGGCAGATGCCTTAGCAGCCGCCACAGTGGTCGCGACAGATAATGCCCTGCCTGAAGTTGCAGCTTCAGACAGGGCACCAAGTAACGACACTCAGGCGATCCAGCAAGATACACCCCATGCCGATTCCTCAACCGTAATGCCAAGCTCTACCGGTGTAAATGCACTCTGGCCTATCCCGGACAAGCTGTGGATCAACAAAAGCGGGGTGGTACGCGTTATGGGACACGGCCTCTACGTCGGG
>NZ_JASPFZ010000038.1:0-1609 GCF_030227355.1 Corynebacterium sp. MSK310 | reverse complement strand
GCACGTGCTGGCCCCTGACACCATCACACTGCATGCTCTATCGAAAGGTAGAAACACCACTCAAACGGACTTGACCCGTTAACGCGCAAACTAATTACTGACTCGCTCATGTAAACATGTTTACAACAAGTAAAGCGATTCGTACACCACCCCATGAGCATTGCCCGCGGTTTGCTGTAGTCACGTTGTAATGCTGACTTCCTGCACACTCATAGTCACGAATTTTGCGTTTTCTCAGTAACCAAATCAAGCGATAAGGGAAACCTCGTCCAGTCGCCTTAAAATGACATGCCGTTCGGCGTAGCGACGGCGCAGGCCTGTCAAAAACACGTTGAAGTCCACATCCCAGGGATCCCCAAGTTCCGCCGACTTTTCTCTCATGGTCTGCAGCAGCTCGATGCCCATGTCGCGACCAACCTTAGTCGAATCTAGGTAAGTTGCGACATCGTCGCGAACGAAGGGGAGAGCCTGAGCCGGGAGGTCATCGAGGAATCGTTGCGCCATTGACTGCTCCATTCCCGCCTTTATGACGGTTCTCCAGGCAAGTCCAGGGTCTTCAAGGCACAAGTGCTGGAACATCGCTAAGTCCCACGGCTTCGCCGCCAACGTGTCTTGTATATGCGCCGCAGATTTCGCCTTGTCGGTGCCCGCAGCATAGAGTTGTTGAGCGAACGACAGTTCTGGATATGTGTCGAATACACTGCGAGCCACGCGCTCCGAGTGTTCGGGAAAATGCTCCTTAGCAAGTACGGCCCAACCCGAGGCGATATTTCGGATTTCCGCTGGGGCGCACTCACCAACTGCCTTCTCGGACCAATCGAAGGCAAGATCGTAGCGGCCTATATCACAAAGGCCGGCAATAATCTCCTCATAGCGCGACGCCGCACTTCCCTTGAGACCATGGGTACGAAGGACGGCCTCACTAGTTCCTTCTAGTACCGCTAACCGACGCCCCACGTATCCACTACCTTGCTCCGCCGTATTCCACGAACGGATGCGAGCCACCCCCTCTTCACCAAAGGCAGGTGCCAAATAGACTGGGTCGAGGTCGATTTCTTCCGCTGGGAGAATCTGATTCATTCGTATAAACCAGTCGGCCAAAGCGCAACCAGAATAACTAGCTTGCTGTGCCGCGGAGGAAACTACCCGCGCCAAGACTTCGCCGGCATCCCTTACGGCATGGGCGTAGTCATTGACCCGAGGAATAGTCTTGAGGACCTCTTCTACCGCATCTAGACCAACAAGCACGATATCGGATGGACTTGGCGGCACGATCCCAGAAAGTTGTGCAGGATCCTCTTCTGCCTGTTCTAAAAGCTCAGCGGCTTCATATATACGGTCACTGTAATACACGCCCCGGGCACCTTTGTTCAGATCGGGATCATTAGACCGGACAAGACCGGTTACCGCCTGTGCAAGAGTTCTCATGGGATTCAGTATAGAAAATTCTGGGATCACGAAGAAGAGGGGCAAGCACACCGTTGGAATCGGTGTCCTTGCCCCTCTCGGTACAAACTTTATTTTGTTGTTTGTTTGTTGTTTGGTGTCGGCGGTGACTTACTCTCCCACAACCTCCCGGTTGCAGTACCATCAGCGTGTACAGGCTTAG
>NZ_JASPFZ010000037.1:0-2132 GCF_030227355.1 Corynebacterium sp. MSK310 | reverse complement strand
CGTCTCGCCATAGTAGTCATTCTGGTTCATCTCCTTATGCGGGTTGGGTTCCCACACACAAACCATCAGACACTCTCAGCTGAAAACGTTAACGGCCCCTCACAAGAGGCGAACTCATCCATACTCGCAGGTGGAATGATGTTGTCGAGGCAGAAATCGCCACGTTTGAGTGGGTGTCATGGTGGAACGAGGTAAGGCTCCACCAAAGCCTGGGATACCGAACCCCGGCCGAGGTGGAAACCGAATTGTGGAAGAAGAACCCGCCGCAAGTAATAATAGAAATCAAGGCAAATGCCTAGGAACAAAACACGAGGCACTTCACTTTTATAGAAAAAGAGACAATACATAATTAGACTTAGCATTGGTACTCATTGTGTCTAGAAACGAGAGGGTGGAGCTTTGTTCAGTAAAATAGCTAGGATGTCCGCGTCATGCTCCTGCTTGGCATTAGCTATTGCGTTGACTCCTTCGGTGGCGGAGGCATCTACGGTTCCCGCTTCGGTAGAACAATCCGGTGAGAGCGGTGTTTATACACGAGTTGAAAAGCTAGAAGGCGATAGTAGTGCTCCCGCCGCTCAACCGTACGCTGCAACTCCAGACTATGGACCGTGCGTACTCGAGCCTACAGAAGTTCATGTACGAACTAAGACCGGCGATGGTGATGCAAGGATCATCGGTTTTAAGCCGGTGACTAAGTGTAGTCGTCCGGTAACTTCTATCAAACACGAGAGTAAACTTAAGTACCAGTATTGGATGGTATGGAAAGACGCACCATTAAAGTCTGGCGTTCCTACGCGTTCTTACAATCAGGGACAATCCAAACTCGAACAGAAAAACATTGAGTTTCGTTGCAATGGCTTAGTGGATACGAACTTTATTGGCACGACTACGGGAACTATCGTAGACGGTGATAAAACTTACACTGCGACTGTTGACACTGAACCGTTTAGAGAAGCATGCAAGGTTTAACAGGTAGAACTTCAGATAACAGTAACCAAGCTAAAATTTTTGTGCTCTTTGCGCGTATGGAAGCTACGTATGACGAAGAATTTGTCGGAGTAGCTTTAACCAGAGAGCAGGAGCGCGCCATGGGCGAGCATGTTGATTCTTCAGATATGACCTGTTGGGCTGAAGAAGTTCCCCTTCAGGGCTGGAGAGGGAAACTAAACAAGTGCCATTTCCCGAACCTCGTTTATCTCGTTTTTAGAGAAGGATATGCGCAAAATTCCTCCGCGCGCCACCAGGAAATTAGCCCAGATATATTGGCTGCTTTTGCTACGCGTGAAGCAGCTCAAGCTGATGTCGTTTCTCGGCAGAAAAAGGAACCTACATTCTTGCCGAGTGAGTTTCATATATGGGAGGTCGAATTCGGGTCCTTGCTCGAAAAATTCCGTAACCAAGGTCCAGAAATCCCCATGTACTGAGCAGTCCATCTCATCGGCTTTAGATTCTGTTTCAAGGAAGGAACGCAAGCATCTAGACCGATGTCAAGTGGCCGTAGCTCAAATGTGTATCATCTTCGTTCGCAAGCCAGCGTTAACTGGTGGGGTCGACAATTCGTTAATCAAGCCGGCGATCCTAGGATTTCCATCAGCTTCTCGCTGACTTCGTTAATCCTCGCTGGGGTATGGCCTCTCTTCAGTGACACCGTAGTCATTATCGGACCTGGCCCCTGTTTGGTGGACACCTGATATCCAGTCCAGTCGGGTTGGCAAGATTGGTAATCTGCCACTATGTCCAGGTACTGAGAACAGTTCAAACGCGATGCTGTGGCTCTCTATGAGAACTCTCGCTGAACTCAGCGTCAGCCGAGCTCGGTATCAACCGTGCCTCGCTTCATTCATGGGTCACCAAGTACGGCACCGGCAAACGTGCCCGCATAAAAGCATTGCAGGATAAAGCTCAAGTAGCGAATGAGTCGTGAGACGGATCCGCCAGTTAGAAAAAGAAAACGCGAAGCTGCGCGAAGAACGTGACATCCTGCGCAAGGCCGCCAAAAATTTTGCTTCAAGCAGGCTCACTGAAGATCTGGGACCTGACCCCCATTTGGTGGACACGGTCAAGTCCGTTTGAGTGGTGTTTCTACCTTTCGATAGAGCATGCAGTGTGATGGTGTCAGGGGCCAGCACGTG
>NZ_JASPFZ010000036.1:0-3279 GCF_030227355.1 Corynebacterium sp. MSK310 | reverse complement strand
TAGAAACCGAGTACTATCTCACCCAGCCCATCAACACAGGGCCGTAAAAGAAGCGGAACTAAACCCAGGACGCTTCAAGAAGCTTCTTGCTAACCCTGAAATCGCGAAACTGATTGATGACCTAGGCACGTCCACAACGGATGCCAACGACCTAGTTCGCGGCATGTTACAAGCCTCGATTACCAGGGGACTCAACGCTGAAATGGATGCCCACCTGGGCTACGAGTCTGGCGACAGGAGCGCTAAAGCTGCAGCTAGAACAGACAATTACCGCAACGGGTCGTATCCAAAGACCGTGGATTCTAACTACGGGCCAGTCACCGTTGATGTCCCTCGGGATCGGGCTGGAACATTCTTGCCGACTATGGTCCCTAAAGGTTCTAGGCGCTTGACTGATGTCGATGACATGATCGTCAGCTTGTACGCCGGTGGGATGACAATTAGGGACATCCAGCACCATATGGCAACGTCGATGCGTGTCGATATTTCCCATGAGACGATTTCTGCGGTTACTGACGCCGTGCTCGATGAGGTCATGGTCTGGCAAAACCGCCAGCTAGACGAGTTCTACCCCGTGGTTTTCCTGGACGCGTTGCGCATTAAAGTCCGCGACGACGGCCGAGTAGTCAACAAATCTGCGTACATGGCAATCGGCGTGGATCTCGACGGTATTAAGCACATTTTAGGATTGTGGATTGCCAAGGAAGAAGGCGCTTCATTCTGGGCGCAGGTATGCGCCAACCTTTCTAACCGTGGGGTCAAGGACGTCTTTATCGTCTGCTGTGACGGGCTGAAAGGCCTGCCAGAGGCAGTTGAGGCAACCTGGCCGAACTCTATGGTGCAAACCTGTATCGTGCACCTGATTCGCGCTGCTAACCGGTGGGTAGCCTACGGGGATCGCCGGGGCGTATCAGCCGCGTTGAAAAAGATTTACACTGCCACGGACGAGCCCACAGCACAGGTTGCTTTAGACGAATTTGAAGCCTCCGAGCTGGGTGAGAAATATCCCCGCTCAGTCAAGGTCTGGCGTGATGCGTGGGCGCGTTTCGTACCGTTTCTGCAGTTCCCACCAGCAGCCAGAAAGGTCATCTATACGACGAACTCCATTGAGTCGTTTAACAACCAGCTGCGTAAAGCCACCCGCAACAGGGTGCAGTTCACCAACGATGAATCCGCGCTCAAGACGCTGTGGTTGATGACCTGCAACATCGAAGACAAACGAGCCGCAAAGAGGGCAAAGCAAGGCAAACGAGTCTCAGCGACAGCCGGCAGACTCATGGAAGGAGCCCGAGTTTCCGGCTGGAAACAAGCCATCAACCAAATGGCCGTTGCCTACCCCGACCGCTTCGACAAATACCTATAAACCTAGCCCCACACACAAACAACTTGACGCCCTCCGAACAAGCAAGCATTGATAGATGCAGGTCTGCACTACATTTTGTCGGTGAAACCCCACCGTGCCTGAGGTGATTGAAACCTGGCGGCGGGAAATCCCTGGTGAAGCCTACGCCCACGGCCAGATCTGGACACAAGCCTCGGCAAGCGATGCGCGCAAACACACAACCCCGAATACGGTGACCCACTTCCAGTACTCCTATGATCGGGCCAGACGCGGCCTGCGCGGAATCAAAGAGCAAGTCGCAAAAGCCAAACGCGCTGTTGACGGCGAAATCGCCATTAAGCGCAACCGCTATTTCGATCTTTCCACCCCGAACAAGAAGGTCAACTACGCTCTCGCTGCCAAACACCGAGCCCTAGCCGGAATTAAAGGCTATGAAACCGACCTGACCGCTCTTCCCGCCCAGGAGGTTATCGGGCATTACCGCAGGCTATTCCACATTGAAAATGTCGTATCGGATGTCGAAATCAGACCTGAAAGCACGCCCAATCTATGCGAGGAAACAAAACTCGATCACAGCACATCTCAATATTGTGATGGCAGCACTAGCCGTGACCCACCTGATGGAGACCCGCAGTGGTCACTTCATCAAACGCCTCGTGAGAACACTCAAGAAATACCGCAGCTTTCAACTCGTCGTTGGCGGCGAAACCATTCACGCCGCCGTACCATTCCCGCCCGACCTCACTGCCACCATCCAAGTAATCACCGGCCGCGAACTTCCGCACAAAATTGGCCTAAGTCAGGTTAGAAGGGAATCAGCACACCGTCTCGTGGGATTCGTGCTCTGGGTGCTCAATCTGGATGGTGGAGTGCTCGATACCGTGTTCGCGCAGGGCCTGCTGGGCGGCATCCAACAGCGGGCCGGTGCCGACGGTGCCGTCGCGCACGATATGCACGGTCGTGAGCACGTTCACGCCGTCCAGGCTCCACAGGTGCAGGTCGTGGATGTCAGCAACGCCCTCGACCTGCCGCAGCGCGGGCTCGATCGCACTGGCGTCGAAGTCCGCCGGGACTTGCTCGAGCAGCACGCTCGCCGAAAGCCGCATGAGCTGCCAGGCGCGCGGCAGCACCATCGCCGCGATCGCTAGGGAGGCGATCACGTCCGCCGCCACAAACCCCGTGGTCAGTACCACGATGCCGGCCACGATTACTGCGACCGAGCCGAGCATATCCACTAACACGTGCAAGAACGCGCCCTCCACGTTGATCGAGGATTTGCGGTGCCGGTGCAGAACCCACGCCGATAGCGCATTCGCCACCAGGCCGATCACCGCGATGATCAGCATCGTTTTTCCCTGCACTTCGGCCGGGCTCTGCAGGCGGCGCACCGCCTCGACGACAATCCACACCGAGATCGCCAGCACCATCACTGCGTTCGCCAGTGCAGCAAGCACCTCCACTCGTCGGTAGCCGTACGTGGCCTGAGCCGATGCTTGTCGGCGCCCAACCAACACCGCTAACACCGCGATGATCAACCCCGCAGCGTCGGAAAGCATGTGCATCGCATCCGCCATCAGCGCCATCGAACCCGCCAACCAGCCGCCGATCAGCTCCGCGAAGAAGACGGTGCCGGTAATGCCTAGCGCAATCAAGAGTGCGCGCAGCGGCGTGCTGGAGTGATCGTGGTCGTGGTGCTCGTGTGCCATGCACTCAGCCTATCCCCGTCGACGCTTATTGACAATTAAATGAAAATGGATGGCGGTAAGCGCAGCCACTGAGGCCAAGTCGGCCTGATTTAGGTCATTGTGCAGTTGTCCTTTGAATGTGTAGAGAAGCTGAAACATGAACAACCAAAAAGTAGGGTTAAGTAGCAGAATGTGTGTCCGTTCGGCGTGTTGCGGGGCGGGTACACGGTTAGTTACTTCATGGGGTCTTTT
>NZ_JASPFZ010000035.1:0-3784 GCF_030227355.1 Corynebacterium sp. MSK310 | reverse complement strand
GTTACGGAATCGAAAGGTACTACGGTGGTCGCCGGCCTCATTCATAAGGGGCCCACCGTCAGTTACAGATACACCACGCTACTGGACGCAACCTGGAGCCCCTGATGAATATGCGGAAGCGCTCTACCCAAATCGTCCTAAAAAGCAGTTCTACCTTTTTGCGGCTATTGGAATTGCCCTTGCAGTTATAGGCTTCGTTACCTTGCATGTCTTGTTTAAAGGCGATGAGGCTTCCAGCGCAGTATCGTTAGTTAAATTTATTCCACTTATTTGCATGCCGATTGGTATAGCTATTGACGTAAAAAGATTCTCTAAAGTCTAAATTCGTCGTCGGATCCAGCCTTTAGAGAAGTCGGACCCTTTCTGCAATTCCCGCCTGCGGCACGGCGGGTGTGTTACACCAGAGAGTGTCTGATGGTTTGTGTGTGGGAACCTATCCGGCTCTGTCCACCAAATGGGGGTCAGGTCCTTGTCTCGTCGATTGACCGTCTCGCCCGCTCGTTAGCAGACTTGCGCGGCATTGTTGATGAACTCACCAACAAAGGTGTGACTGTTACTTTCCTGCATGAGAATCTCGCGTTTGCGAAAGACACCACGGACCTACGTGCAGATTTAATGCTAGGAATTTTAGGTTCGTTTGCGGAGTTTGAGCGGGCCATTATCCGCGAGCGCCAAGCGGAGGGGATTACGCTGGCGAAAAAGGCAGGAAAGTACAAAGGCCGCAAACCCGCCCTTAGCCCACAACAGGTAGCGGAGATTAAGAGGCGCGTGCTGGCGGGGGAGCCAAAGGCAGAGCTAGCACGGGAGTTTGGGGTCACTCGCCCTACTGTGTATCGGGCATTAAAACACCTAAGGCATAGCGGCAAGAAAACCTGATGTTTTATGCACGCAGGTTCCCAATGCGTTTAAGGCGATAAACGAGAATGACTAGTACCGCACGACTAGACTAAAGTTAGTGAGGCCAAGGCCGGTGCAATTAGAAGCCATCCTCCCCGGATTCTAAGGATTGTGGAAACACCTGACCTTGATTGGTGGTGTTTGTGGTGTCGAGTCGTTGGGATCCTTCGCCGGATGTGGTGGAGCAGCTGTGTTGCTTGGTTTCAGGCGGTCGTAGTGTTCGTAGTGCGGCGTTGGAACTGGGGCTTAGCTTGAGTGTTGCGTATCGGCTGGCTCGTGAGTATCAACTTCCTGTGCGTGTTCAGAAGTCGACTTCTGCTTCGGTTACAGAAAGCATTGAAGCGCTATGGAAGCAGGGTGTGAAGCCGTCAGATATTTCAACGCGGCTTAATGTAGGAACCAGCGTTGTGTACCGCATTGGTATTGAGCTTGGCTTGTGGCAGCGCAATCCGCATGGCCGTCGGGCTAGTGCCACGTCGCGTCGGTGCGAGTATTTGATGCTGCGTTCTGGTGCGATGGGCCGAAAAGACGCAGCAAAAGCCGTCGGTATTAATCCGCGCGAGGCTTTGGACATCGATAAAGGAGTAACCAAGCTCAATGGTGTCGGGCGTGTGCCGTTTGTTCCCGATGGGCCAGACACTGAGCTTTATAAAAGACTTATGCAGGTTTTGCCTTATGTTGACGCCCGTCAAGCAGTGCCCGTCGAAGTTATCCCACAGCACGCGATAGACAAACGCATTAGTCCTCGATATGTATCCGTCGAGGAACGTGAACTTATCGCCGACTTGAACCGTCAAGGCCTAGGCGTGCGTGCTATTGCCCGGCATTTGGGTCGCTCACCGGGAACAATAAGCAAGGAAATGACACGCAACCGTGACGAATTTGGGTTGTATCTGCCGCATGCAGCTCATCGGAAGTCCGTGCTGCGCAGATTCCGGCCTAAGCCACGCAAACTGGACACACATGCAGCATTGCGTGATGCGGTGTGGGCGATGTTGAAGAAGCGATATTCACCGGTGCAGATTTCCCGAAGGTTGCGTCTAAACTTCCCTGACGATGACACTATGAAGGTGTGTCCTGAAACTATCTATATGTCGTTGTTCTTCCAAGCTAAAGGCGAGTTGAAGAAAGAAATCGCCGCATGTCTGCGCCAAGGCCGTGCTGTGAGAAAGCCACGCAACCAGCGTATTGCCCGCCAACGATTTAGCGACCCCATGATGATAATTTCCGAACGACCAGCAACGGTTAACGACCGCGCTGTTCCAGGACATTGGGAAGGCGACCTCATTTTGGGCAAGGAAAACAAATCAGCTATCGGCACGCTTGTAGAACGCAGCACCAGATACGTCATGCTGCTGCATCTGCCCAACGGGCATGGTGCTGTAGAAGTGCGCAACGCGCTCGTCGAGACTATCCAACAGCTACCAGCACACCTGCGTGGTTCGCTGACGTGGGATCAAGGAAGTGAAATGGCCGGCCATAAATCATTCACCATTGCCACCGAATATCCGGTGTACTTCTGTGATCCAGGATCACCCTGGCAGCGAGGAAGTAACGAAAACACCAACGCACTTCTGCGCCAGTATTTCCCCAAAGGCACTGACCTATCCGTCCACACCAAAGAAGACCTCGAGTTCGTTTCCATGCAACTCAACGACAGACCACGCGCAACCCTAGGCTTCGCCAAACCAGCCGAAAAATGGCCGAACTGCTAAGCTATGCCACCGAAATCTAAAATCGTGTTTCCACGACCACTAGAATCCGCCCTCTAAATCTGAAAGCGCAAGCCCCTCGGAATCCTAGGCACCATTTGTAATAAGCTTGCCCTCGTTCCAGTGGCCCACACTTTCCAGGGGAAGAATGGGACACCAGATATTTTTCAAAGCTCTCTAATTCTCTTGTGCTGCAAGCAACTGCTTTAATTGATTATCGATGTCGGTGAGCTTCCTGACTGTTACTACAGCAAACACGAGACCACCGACCAAAGCTATAATACTTAACAAATTATCACCTCTTCATGGTTACGCAGGCCCATGGGGACCATTGTTTCTTGGCTTCGACGTATACCCGACCACAAGTTTTCGATCCATCCTTCGCCTGAACTCCATTTAGATCATATTTGTGTTCATGAGGCATCGCGGCAGGAGTGCACCCATTAGGACCCGCAGGGATTACTTTTCGGTTACCGTTGGGTTCATCGTATGCGAGCTCATACTTTGTCCCGCAAACATTGTCGATTTTCCAATCGAAACTAGGATAATAAGACACATGGACTTTGCCAAGCTCTAGGCCGCTACCTTCGACTCCAATAGTAACTCGCGCACCAGCACCGCCAGGTGCCCAAGTGCCGCCTCCCGCAGACCGTGTAGACACACGCTCACCATTCGAGTCAGAGTCTCCAAAGGAGTCGTCAAATTGAACTTCCGCTTGATTTTTATTGGAATTCGATTGGGCGGAAGAATCTTCAGCTGTAGCGGCAGGAGCTGCAGTACAAACAAGGAAACCAACAGCGGCTACCGCAAGCTTATTAAACTTCTTCATAACTTCCTTTCGCGGAAATATAGATACTTAGTTAAAACCTACGACACGAGGACTCAATTTGAAGGTTATCAATCTAAGAGTGACTGCGCATCAGTTTTGCCAGAATTAACTTGCTTTGCGCAAATATAAAATCCCCAAACGGGCCTGACCTCCGGAAAGTGGACACATCGGGGCTTGACTATGCTGCTTTAGTCAGTGTAGCTGAAGTCTTGGTTTCAAAGACATCAGGCGCTACGAGATTGCACCAGGAGTGCCGCCGGCGGGTGTTGTAGCGCATGCACCACCGGAAGACCTCTTGGCGGCAGGTAATTGGGTTGTCAAAGACTTTCCGATCACGTAGCACTTC
>NZ_JASPFZ010000034.1:0-4467 GCF_030227355.1 Corynebacterium sp. MSK310 | reverse complement strand
ACTCCTGGTGCAATCTCGTAGCGCCTGATGTCTTTGAAACCGAGACTTCGGCTATACTGACCACAGCAGCATAGCTAACCCCCGACGTGTCCACTTTCCGGGGGTCAGGCCCAATCGCCCCAGCAGAGCTTCCCGCATACAACTTTCCATTACGCACGGCGTCAGCAAGAAGCTGATCTGCCCCGGTAGATTTCAGCGCGTGAAGCAAGCGGAATGTTTCACCACTCGCAACATAAACGCAATCAGCTTGCTCAAGCTCATGGCGAAAAACACTCAGCGGTGTCTCTGAAATAGTAAGAGACACCAGCGTATCCGCCACTTCACTAACCTCTTTTAACTCCTCCTGGGCAAATGGAGCCTGTCGCATTTCCACCGCCGCGTCATCTATATAGAGAATTCTTCCAGTCAAATACATGGCGAGATCAGGATGCAGGTAAGAGAAAAGAAGTAACTTCATACAACTCAGCCTACGGCCTAGCGTTTGTAGATCGAGGATACTTGGCTGTGCTCATCTTATACTGCTCAGTGAGCAAGCTCGTAAAAAGAAAGGTGAAATCCGTTGTCGTCAGACGTTCGGCGTTCAAAGAACAGTATAAAGTGGGCATTATTTTTACTAGCGTTCCATCTTGCTGCCGTAACGCTGGATCGTTTTTCGTCGAGGCGACAGGCACGAAATGGGGTGGAAGGCGATAACGAAACTGTCGAAAGCGCCCAAAGTAACACGCAACTGAAAGGGAGTGTTCGGTGGTATTTGGGAATTAATCGCACCATCTGTTTTCTTGTACTTGTAACTACCATTACAGCATGGATTTCCGTGTTGTGTTGTCACAATGAAGAATTCCTGCCATTGGCCGTATTTTCTCTAATTAATGTTTTTATTTTCGGGTATCGAAGCATATGGATGAGCAGTGTAAACAAGCGTGGGTACCAAGTAACTAATGACCCGGATGCCTATTCCCTAGAAAGAACAACCTCTTTGGCTTGGATGCTTTTGATCTTCTTTGTAACAGCTCGCTCTATGGGAATTGACTTGGCGCCGAAAGCGGTGACGGAGACGATTACTACACTAATCCTCCTGACTCCGATCTTTAGTATCTCTGGATCAAGCTGGGGAAAACTAAAAGCAATAAAGCTTAACGGCGACAAAATCGCCTGGCCTTGCCTACCGGGAGGACCCAAATAAAGAAGAAGCGAATGTCATATATTCATGGACCCCATACGCGTATCTACGATCCGCACAAGCGAGACTTTCTCTTCAGCCATAACTGCTAACGTAGTTGCTGAGTTTATCCGCATAATACAGCGAAGCCTGCCTTAACAGTAGATTCATTAGCGATTCTTGTCAGTGACAAGGACTGGGGAAAATAATCTGTGGGAAACTTCAATCTGCAGATAGGAAATAAACACCTCATTGGTTCTAGGGGCGACGACATAACATTCATTATCGGCGTGTAAAAACACGCTTTTACCATTCGAGGGGTCGAGATACCCCCAGTTTTGACTACCACGGGCGTTTAGCTCGCGGAGGCAGGTCTCCTTCAACGCTGCGAATCCAGCGTCCAACCCGCGCCTGGGACGTATGGGCGATCTTTGCGACTTTTGCTTGGGAATAGCCGATGTCGTTGAGTGAGGCTGCGAGATATTTTTGTACCTCGGTCAGCTTTTTTACGGCAGTGGTGATCCGACTCAAGAGGATTTCGTCTTGGGGCGGATAGTTCATTTTTCTCTTCACTTCGTCGTCTGTCGGTTCCCAATTCGGATCTGGGTTTGAGGCTTTGAGTTGATCCTCTGCACTATAGAAGGCCTCCTCTTCCCAAGTATTCATGGCTGTCACTAAATCGACATATTCGAATTTCGCTCCGGGAATCTCATTGATGGTCTTTAGACGCTCCTGAAGTTCCTTCTCAATCGCTTCGACGCGATTTTGTAGGTCGGAAAGGTATTTTTCAACCTCGTCGATATCTATGTTCTTACGCATGTATACGAACCTAATGCTCATCTTTCGGTTTTTCTAGTTTGTTCTTATACGTCTGACACTTCGCGCGCTGTATGTACTAGAGGCGAATAACCGGCACTTTCCGAGAGCCGTGATGTCTGTTTCCTTATTTATGTATCCGTATCCAGCATAAATCGTTTCGATTTGATTTTTTCTATATTGTGCGATTGACACGTCACGCTCTTTCTGTACAATAGTCAAATACCGGTGCTTTTATAGAGTTCTGAACTCTCTGCCCTTGTTCATGCACCGGAGTCAATTAACTTGCCTTTTCTGAATAAAGAAAGGATTTTGTCGTGAAGATACCTTCTTATCTTCTTCCCGTCGGCCAACTCTCTGAGGGGATTGAGGTGAGCAGCGAGCCTCAAGAAGTCGTGACTCGCGATGGTGAGTCGAAAACCTCGCAGGTTTTCCTTGGTCAGGCATGGAAAATAGGCGTCAAGTATGTGTTAAGCGAGAAGAAGACGACGCGGAACGATGTGACCGTCGTGGACAGGGAGACTCGCGATGGTTCGGTGACCGTGTAGTCTCAAGTAAAACCGCTGGTCAGTGAGGGTGACGTCGTGACTTTCGAAAACGTGATGACCGGCGCTTTTGCACCTCAGGACGGAAATGCCGTCCAGTTCGTTCAAGCAACTAACGTTAAGGAGGCCTAAAAATGCTCCACGCCATCAAAAGCACAGCTGGAGACTACGGAATGTTCGTCGGCGGTTCGGAAGAGTTCAGGAAGTCGCAGGTTGAATCGACTTTTCGTGCTCTGACTTCGCCCTGGAAGTGCGCTTCGTTCATGCGGGAAGTAATCGAGGCTGAAGGCCCGGAGAATTGCGGGTTTACCAGCATGGACGAGGCGACTGATGCTCTAGAGGAGCTTGTGAATGCAGCTGCCGTTGAACGTCGATGAGTTACAGCAGGCTGTCATCTTCTGGTCGATTCGGATAGCCCTGGCCGTTGTCGTTGCCGGCATTGTTTGGCTTGCTCTTGTCAAGCTTTTCCGACGGCGGTGGTTCCGCACTCGCGCGGCGCGCGAGTTGTCGACCAGGAGAAAACAGGTTGAGGAAAAGTTTGAGATGAAGATAAACCGAGTAAGCCGAGACGGCATGGTTCCTATCGCCCCGGGGGATACATCGAAGTGGACTCGTGAGGGGCTGTCGGCGGAGTTGGGCAACCTTCTAAAGACTCCGGTCAAAGTGCTGGTGAAGAGAGGGAAGGTTCAAGTCGTTGACCTGGTGGACTTGCCTTCGACAGTTCGGGGCGTTCCTCGGTACGAGGAAGGCCGGGTCATTCTAGGCCTGTCCGAAGACGGCGAGACCGGCGTTGATCTGAGGGAGCAGTCAGGGGCTGTCGTCGGTGCAATGCCCGGTTACGGGAAGTCCATTCTTTTGCAGCACCTGGTGAGAGCGCTAAGCAGCGCGGGCGCGACCGTGAAGACGTTCGACGGCAAGCGAGAGAAGGCAGAAGACTTCTTACCGGTTTTGAAGAGCATGCAGAAAGTAATGAACAAGCGGCTTTCGTCTGAGTTGGATTTTTGGCGAGATCCTCAGGGGAAAAAGCTGCTCGTCGCTGTTGTTGACGAATGTCAGTTAGTGTTTTCTGCTGCGTCGTCGTCAAAAGACGATAAGAAGTCTGCCGACGATTGTACACGACTTGTAAGAGATTTGGTGCAACGTGGCAGGTCAGCCGGGGTGTTTGTTGTCCTGGCAACCCAGAGAATGACCGCCGACGTGCTGCCAACTGCGATTCGCGACCTCTGCGGTGTGAAGCTTTGCGGACATGTCACCCGCCCGGAAGACGCTGAGCTGGTACTGGGACGCAGACCTGAGGACGGTGAACCGTCTCCGGTGGAAGTTGGCCGTGGTCGGTTTGTCTGCGCTGGTGAGGGCGGGAATCTCGTCGAAATGCAGGTGTTCGCTCCCTAGTTGTATGTCCCCCCAATCCAAGGCCGAGCGTGAGTGACCGCGCGGATGCCGGTAAGGCCGACGCGGAGCGACCTCCCAGCGGGAGGAGCGCGAAGCCGAGGGAGGCCGAGAGGCCGGAGCAGAGGGAGCGGTAAGTGAGTGCCGCCGTGATTGGGGGGGATGCGGCCCGGTGCTCACAGGGACGGGGCCGCGCACCTTGTTTTAAGCGATTTTTCAGGGCAAGGCGGTCGCAGGCGCGACCGTCGCGGCAGCCCAGTGCCGGGGTTAGTGTTACCCGGCACCTCTGTAGCATGTATCACCCCAGCTCAGAAAGGATATTCAGGTGAAGCAATGCGTAGCAGAAAATGTAGCAAGACTACGCAGTCACGGTCATGGATGGCCACAGTATCAGCAGAGAAGATGAGCCGAAAGGAGATAGAAGAAGCTCTTGCACAGTACTCCTATCTAGGGCAGCTAGAAGAAGGCGAAGAAGACGGATGGTCAAGTCCGTTTGAGTGGTGTTTCTACCTTTCGATAGAGCATGCAGTGTGATGGTGTCAGGGGCCAGCACGTGCT
>NZ_JASPFZ010000033.1:3931-5043 GCF_030227355.1 Corynebacterium sp. MSK310 | reverse complement strand
GTGACGGTACCTAGATAAGAAGCACCGGCTAACTACGTGCCAGCAGCCGCGGTAATACGTAGGGTGCGAGCGTTGTCCGGAATTACTGGGCGTAAAGGGCTCGTAGGTGGTTTGTCGCGTCGTCTGTGAAATTCTGGGGCTTAACTCCGGGCGTGCAGGCGATACGGGCATAACTTGAGTGCTGTAGGGGTAACTGGAATTCCTGGTGTAGCGGTGAAATGCGCAGATATCAGGAGGAACACCGATGGCGAAGGCAGGTTACTGGGCAGTTACTGACGCTGAGGAGCGAAAGCATGGGTAGCGAACAGGATTAGATACCCTGGTAGTCCATGCCGTAAACGGTGGGCGCTAGGTGTGAGGGTCTTTCTACGACTTTCGTGCCGTAGCTAACGCATTAAGCGCCCCGCCTGGGGAGTACGGCCGCAAGGCTAAAACTCAAAGGAATTGACGGGGGCCCGCACAAGCGGCGGAGCATGTGGATTAATTCGATGCAACGCGAAGAACCTTACCTGGGCTTGACATACACCAGATCGCTGCAGAGATGTAGTTTCCCTTTGTGGTTGGTGTACAGGTGGTGCATGGTTGTCGTCAGCTCGTGTCGTGAGATGTTGGGTTAAGTCCCGCAACGAGCGCAACCCTTGTCTTATGTTGCCAGCATTTGGTTGGGGACTCATGAGAGACTGCCGGGGTTAACTCGGAGGAAGGTGGGGATGACGTCAAATCATCATGCCCCTTATGTCCAGGGCTTCACACATGCTACAATGGTCGGTACAACGCGCTGCGACACTGTGAGGTGGAGCGAATCGCTGAAAGCCGGCCTTAGTTCGGATTGGGGTCTGCAACTCGACCCCATGAAGTCGGAGTCGCTAGTAATCGCAGATCAGCAATGCTGCGGTGAATACGTTCCCGGGCCTTGTACACACCGCCCGTCACGTCATGAAAGTTGGTAACACCCGAAGCCGGTGGCCTAAACGTGTTAGGGAGCCGTCGAAGGTGGGATCGGCGATTGGGACGAAGTCGTAACAAGGTACCCGTACCGGAAGGTGCGGGTGGATCACCTCCTTTCTAAGGAGCTTTTATTTGTAGGCTGCAGTTGCAGTCAGGACCCACAG
>NZ_JASPFZ010000033.1:0-3831 GCF_030227355.1 Corynebacterium sp. MSK310 | reverse complement strand
TGTGGGTTGCCCACATAGTTTGTGTGGGTTGGTGGTTGAGTGGGCGAGTGTTCTGCTGCCACCGATTGTTTGGAAATTCCGGGTAGGAGACACACCTTAATCGACAGTATCAAGTGTTTGAATGGTGCTTTGTGACATGCGTAAAAGTGTCCATGCAGTACAAAAATAATGTTGTGAATAAGTTGTTGGTGCATTGTTGGGTGTCTGGGGCATTATCCCCTTATTGTGTGCCTGACTGGTTGATGAGTGTCACCGTGGTGGTGGTGTTTGTTGCTGGTTCGGGGTGTTGTGTGAGAACTGTATAGTGGACGCGAGCATCTGCATGATGCCACTTACACGTTGTGTTTGTGGTGTTTGTGTGTGTGATGTGATTTTTCTTTTTGTTTATTTTGTCAAGTTCACTTGTTGCTACCGCACGTGGGCTGCGTGACCTTTTGTTGGTTGTGTGGTTTGTGTGTGGTGGTTGGTGTGTTCGTTATTTAGGGCGCATGGTGGATGCCTTGGCATGCTGAGCCGATGAAGGACGTGTAAGGCTGCGTTAAGCCTCGGGGAGTTGTCAATAAAGCGTTGATCCGAGGATGTCCGAATGGGGAAACCTGGCCCTGGTTATGTGGGGTTACCCTTCAGTGAATTCATAGCTGTTGTGGGGGTTACGCGGGGAAGTGAAACATCTCAGTACCCGTAGGAGGAGAAAATAATAATGATTCTGCTAGTAGTGGCGAACGAACGTGGATGAGGCTAAACCGTGTGCATGTGATACCTGGTAGGGGTTGTGTGTGCGGTGTTGTGGGGCTCAATTGTGTGTCATCTACCAGTGGCACGCCCTGTGCATTGTTGTTAGGTGAAGTGGTTTGGAATGATCTACCGGAGTAGGTGAGAGTCCTGTAGCTGAAGATGATGATGTGGGGGTTGTTGGGTTCCCGAGTAGCAACGGGCTCGTGGAATCTGTTGTGAATCTGCCGGGACCACCCGGTAAGCCTAAATACTCAGTGTGACCGATAGTGGATAGTACCGTGAGGGAATGGTGAAAAGTACCCCGGGAGGGGAGTGAAATAGTTCCTGAAACCATGTGCTTACAATCCGTCAGAGCACTTTTTTGTGTGATGGCGTGCCTTTTGAAGAATGAGCCTGCGAGTCAGCGGCATGTCGCGAGGTTAACCCGTGTGGGGTAGCCGTAGGGAAACCGAATCCTAATGGGGTGATAAGTGGCATGTCCTGGACCCGAAGCGGGGTGATCTACCCATGGCCAGTGTGAAGCAGCTGTAAGAGGTTGTGGAGGCGCGAACCCACGTAGGTTGAAAACTGCGGGGATGAGCTGTGGGTAGGGGTGAAAGGCCAATCAAACTCCGTGATAGCTGGTTCTCCCCGAAATGCATTTAGGTGCAGCGTCGCATTAGCTTGGTGGAGGTAGAGCGACTGGTTGGTTGAGCGGGACTACAATCTTAGCAATGTCAGCCAAACTCCGAATGCCATCAATTGTGTTGTGCGGCAGTGAGACTGTGGGGGATAAGCTTCATAGTCGAGAGGGAAACAGCCCAGATCGCCGGTTAAGGCCCCTAAGGGTGTACTAAGTGGAAAAGGATGTGGGATCGCGAAGACAGCCAGGAGGTTGGCTTAGAAGCAGCCATCCTTGAAAGAGTGCGTAATAGCTCACTGGTCGAGTGGTTCTGCGCCGACAATGTAGTGGGGCTCAAGTACACCGCCGAAGCCGCGGCAAGCAACATTTTTTGTTGTTTGGGTAGGGGAGCGTCGTGCATGGGTGGAAGCGTTACCGTGAGGAGGCGTGGACTGTGTGCGAGTGAGAATGCAGGCATGAGTAACGAATTGTAAGGTGAGAATCCTTACCGCCGGATGACTAAGGGTTCCTGGGTCAAGTTCGTCTTCCCAGGGTGAGTCGGGACCTAAGGCGAGGCCGACAGGCGTAGTCGATGGATAACCAGTTGATATTCTGGTACCCGTACATGTGCGCCCATGATGAAGCACTGATACTAACCACTGCGGATACGCTACTTAGCATTCTTTGAGTGTTGGTGGTGTTGATGTCGTGGGGCCTGATGTGTGGTTCAAGTGATGGGGTGACGCAGTGAGGTAGCCGCGCCACTTAGTGGATTGGTGGTGTAAGCGTGTAGGCCGTGTGGTAGGTAAATCCGCTACACATTAAGGTTGAGGCGTGATGCGTAGACCCTTTCGGGTTGATGGTGGTGATCCTGTACTGTCGAGAAAAGCCTCTAGCGAGTGCGTGTATGGCCCGTACCCTAAACCGACACAGGTGGTCAGGTTGAAGATACTAAGGCGTTCGGGTGAACTGTGGTTAAGGAATTCGGCAAAATGCCCCCGTAACTTCGGGAGAAGGGGGGCCCTGTGACGTGAAGGCATTTACTGCCGGAGTGTTGTGGGGTCGCAGAGAATAGAGGGAAGCGACTGTTTATCAAAAACACAGGTCCATGCGAAGACGTTAAGTTGATGTATATGGACTGACGCCTGCCCGGTGCTGGAAGGTTAAGAGGACCGGTTAGTAACTTTTTTGGTTGCGAAGCTGAGAATTTAAGCCCCAGTAAACGGCGGTGGTAACTATAACCATCCTAAGGTAGCGAAATTCCTTGTCGGGTAAGTTCCGACCTGCACGAATGGCGTAACGACTTCTCTGCTGTCTCGACCACAGGCCCGGTGAAATTGCATTACGAGTAAAGATGCTCGTTACGCGCGGCAGGACGAAAAGACCCCGGGACCTTCACTATAGCTTGGTATTGGTGTTTGGTTCGGTTTGTGTAGGATAGGTGGGAGACTGTGAAATCATCACGCTAGTGGTGGTGGAGTCGTTGTTGAAATACCACTCTGATCGGATTGAGCATCTAACCTTGGCCCATGATCTGGGTTGGGGACAGTGCCTGGTGGGTAGTTTAACTGGGGCGGTTGCCTCCCAAAATGTAACGGAGGCGCCCAAAGGTTCCCTCAGCCTGGTTGGCAATCAGGTGGTGAGTGTAAGTGCACAAGGGGGCTTGACTGTGAGACAGACATGTCGAGCAGGGACGAAAGTCGGGACTAGTGATCCGGCACCTACTTGTGGATGTGGTGTCGCTCAACGGATAAAAGGTACCCCGGGGATAACAGGCTGATCTTCCCCAAGAGTCCATATCGACGGGATGGTTTGGCACCTCGATGTCGGCTCGTCGCATCCTGGGGCTGGAGTAGGTCCCAAGGGTTGGGCTGTTCGCCCATTAAAGCGGCACGCGAGCTGGGTTCAGAACGTCGTGAGACAGTTCGGTCTCTATCCGCCGCGCGCGTTGAAACTTGAAGAAGGCTGTCCCTAGTACGAGAGGACCGGGACGGACGTACCTCTAGTGTGCCAGTTATCCCGCCAGGGGTAGTGCTGGTTGGCTACGTACGGAAGGGATAACCGCTGAAAGCATCTAAGCGGGAAGCCTGTTTTAAGATGAGGTTTCTTTTGAGGTCCCCTAAAGACTATGGGGTAGATAGGCCAGACTTGGAAGCACTGTAAGGTGTGAAGGCTACTGGTACTAATTGACCAAAACAAACACACCACAAATAACCCCCGAACACCATGTGGTTTAAGGGAAGTTGAAGAGTGTTCTTGTTTAGCGAGTAAACAAACAAAATGTACACATTCCGTGTGTCGCGTCCACTATGCAGTATCTGACACAACACCCACACAACTTGGTGGGTAGTGTTCTGATAGGTTTGTCGGTGGTTAATAGCTACAGGGAAACGCCCGGTCCCATTCCGAACCCGGAAGCTAAGCCTGTACACGCTGATGGTACTGCAACCGGGAGGTTGTGGGAGAGTAAGTCACCGCCGACACCAAACAACAAA
>NZ_JASPFZ010000032.1:0-5202 GCF_030227355.1 Corynebacterium sp. MSK310 | reverse complement strand
ACATAACCTGCCCCGGCATGGGGGCAGAGTTACGAATCCTGGGTGACCTCAAGCGGAACTGATAACAACGTAATGGGTGTTCCTATATAGTTTGTCAACCTCGCGGGTGGATTAGCCGGGGTTGATTTTTCAGCCGGGGTTGTTTGGCCGTGTTGTTTTCGGGCATGACAGCTAGCCGACTGGGATTTTACCCGGTCGGCTGTCTTTGCTCTTAGTGTCTAGGCTGCTAGGTCTTCCTGTAATGGTGCGGGATCGTGGTAGCACTCGTGGTTGCGCATCATGGCGTAGAGGACGGTGAGTCGTCTGCGGGCTAGTGCTACGACTGCGGCGTTATGTCTCTTGCCTTCACGGCGCTTTCGTTCATAGAATTGCCGGGAACGCTCGTGGAATCTGATGGATGCAAAAGATGATTGCCATAGGGCGTTCTTTAATTTTTTATTGCCGGCTCGGTTCAGTGAGTTCGACATGATCGAGGTTCCGGATTGATTCGTTCGGGGCGATAAACCAGCGTAAGAGGCTAGGTGCCCAACTGACGGAAAGTCGGACATGTCGTCTGCGGTCATGAGAATTTGTGCTGCCGTCTTTGGTCCGATTCCCGGCATGGATAGCAGGATTTGAGTGTGGGGGATGTCGTTGATGAGCCTGATGACTTCCTGCTCGATTTGTTGGCGGTGCTCGAGCTTTAAAAGCGCGTCCTTCGCCGACATTGCTACGCCCATTTCGGCATAGTGTGCACCTGCAATAGTGACTGTTTGCTCAGAGATAGCAGCGAATATGGCATCGAGGACAGGTTCGGGGTTGCGTGCCTTATATCGTCGAGCCAAGGCAGCTGCCTTGGCCTTACCTAAGCGTTTTATCTTGGTGGGCCCGCCGTAGCGTGCAAGTAGGTGTAGAACCCACTTGCGGTGGATTATCTGACCGCGAAGGGCTTGTTCGAATTGCGGGTAGCAGCCTACTAGCGCACTTCGAATCTGGTTGATGAGCCTGGTGTAGGAGCGTGCTAGGTCTTCGTCGATACCGTTGAGGACCTTCAATTGGAGGAAGGCTTCTTGGACGCGGTCGACGCTGCGGAGGGATTCCGGAAGGTTCTTTGCAGCGTGGGCGATGATATAGGCGTCCCGGATATCAGTTTTGGCATTACCAGCGTGGATGCGTGAGAGTTGACGCATAGCCAAACCAGGAAGGTAGCGCACGTCGATTCCGATATCTTGAGCAACCGCGACAGTTAGTCGACCAATGTTATTTGGCTGGTCTACGACGACAAGGACCTTGTGGTCGTGTGCGCTGAACGTTGAAAAGAGTGTGCGCAGGGATTTTTCGTTTTGGTTGATGCGCTTAGATAGCACCTGGGCGCCGTCGATATCTAAGACGCAGGCGTGGTGGAAGTATTTGCCAACATCCATGCCGATGACATAGTCGTAGGTCATGCCAGACCTCCTAGCGAGTTGAATGAGTATGGGACTTATTTCATCTCTGGTGGTCGGACATACTTCACGCTGGCATCCACATTACTTTGAGACCTCGCACATTCTGTGCGGGTCAGGTTCCTATTAGCAGTCTGGAGTATGTCACGAGAGTGTCTAATGGTTTGTGTGTAGGTTCCCAACCTGCATAAGGAGATAAGCCAGAATGACTAGTGTGGCACGACGAGATCCGGCTGATAAGGCCAAGATTGATGCGATTGAAAAGAAGCTTCTTGCTAACCCTGAAATCGCGAAACTTATTGATGAGCTAGGCACGTCCACCACGGATGCTAATGACCTGGTTCGCGGTATGTTGCAAGCTTCAATTACCCGCGGGCTGAACGCGGAAATGGATACTCACCTGGGCTATGCATCCGGTGATAGAGCAGCTAAAGCTAGTGCTGGAACGGATAATTATCGCAATGGGACGTATCCGAAAACCGTAGATTCTAATTACGGTCCAGTAAGCATTGATGTTCCACGAGATAGAAACGGCACGTTTTTCTCCTACGATGGTGCCCAAAGGCTCGAGGAGATTGACCGACGTTGATGACATGATTGTCAGCTTGTATGCTGGTGGGATGACCATTCGGGATATCCAGCATCACATGGCTACTGCCCTGCGGGTAGATATTTCTCATGAAACAATCTCTGCAGTAACTGATGCCGTCGGCGATGAGGTTATGGTCTGGCAAAACCGCCAGCTAGATGAGTTCTACCCCGTTATCTTCCTGGATGCGTTACGCATTAAAGTCCGCGATGGTGGCCGAGTGGTCAACAAATCCGCGTACATGGCAATTGGTGTGGATCTTGACGGTATTAAGCACATTTTGGGCCTATGGATTGCCAAAGAAGAAGGCGCTTCATTTTGGGCGCAGGTATGTGCCAATCTTTCTAACCGTGGGGTCAAAGACGTCTTTATTGTCTGCTGTGACGGGCTGAAAGGCTTGCCAGAAGCAGTAGAGGCAACGTGGTCGAACTCTATGGTGCAAACCTGTATCGTGCACCTGATTCGCGCAGCTAATCGATGGGTAGCCTACGGGGATCGCCGAGGCGTATCGGCCGCGTTGAAAAAGATTTACACCGCTGCAGACGAATCCACAGCTCAGGTTGCTTTAGACGAATTTGAAGCCTCTGAATTAGGAGAAAAGTATCCCCGCTCAGTCAAGGTCTGGCGGGATGCTTGGGCGCGTTTCGTACCGTTTCTGCAGTTCCCGCCAGCAGCCAGGAAGGTAATCTATACGACGAATTCGATTGAATCATTCAACAATGAACTGCGTAAAGCTACCCGCAACAGGGTGCAGTTCACCAACGATGAATCAGCGCTGAAAACGCTGTGGTTGATGATCTGCAATATTGAAGACAGACGAGCTGCCAAGAGGGCGAAGCAGGGCAAACGGGCCTCAGCGACAGCCGGCAGACTCGTGGAAGGAGCACGAGTATCCGGCTGGAAACAAGCCATCAACCAAATGGCCGTGGCCTTTCCCGACCGCTTCGACAAATACCTATAGTCCGACCCCACACACAAACAACTTGACACGCTCTACAGCGACCGTTGTATTCAATAAGTACCCACTGCCCCTTAGACCACCTCAGTTCCACGTGGGAGGCTCCGAAGTTTACTTCCAGAGCGTCAAGGAGCGATAAGGTATATTCCACGGCACCGGAATAGTGGTTGTCCTCCGGTCCTACTGTGATAGCTGAATATATGTGGGGAGCTCCAGATTCCTCCGTAAGTCCGTATCGGAAAACTTCGGTCACAATATGACGCCCTTCGGCTGTCACCGTGTTCACAAAATATTGAGGTCCGTCTACGTACTCCTGAAGAACCACGGAGGGTGATTTTTCTCCTAGCAAAGTCGTAGAATTTTGAATGGTAGTAATCGCCTGAAGAGTCTCGGGTTCTGTTTTGCAGAAATAGACATGGTCACTGCCCCCGCTTCCCACAGGCTTGACAACACAATCCTTGACCAGGGACGGGTCTAGATAAAGGCTGTCTTGTGCAGAAGCGGAGGATAGGGTAACAGACCTTGGGGCACGCAGTCCATATTGGTGAGCAACTTCAATCATTCCTTGCTTATGGCGACGGTGCCAGATCTTCTCTCTACCGTTATGCGGTAGTCCTAACTCAGCTGAAACCCACTCAGCTATGGATACTCCTGATTCGCTTCCCGGCACAACAAGGTCAAATTTTTCTTGGCTACATTCCCGGAGTAGGGCCAGGGCCCATGGATCGGAAATGCTCCCGTCTTCGTTAGCTGAGATGGCATACGGCGGGTTAGCAGTAGCAACCTCTACGTCCCTTTTTGGCGCAGGGTTGCCACCAGATCGGCGCCACTTGAAGAATCATCAACTACTAATATTTTCATTTTTCCGTGTTCCCCACATTGCTTGACTTATGGTTATTGCCACAATGAGCATCAACAAAGTTAACTGAATTGGTTCGACTTGAGAGCCCAATGCCACCTCGGTAGCCATCACCACGGCCGGAAGGGCCGCGATGATCAGTGCCGAGATGAAAGGCGGCGCTAAGGTAATTCCCCACTGCAAGAGCAGGATAGGAAAAGTAATGCACATCACCGATAGCAGGACGATTGACAGGGTAGAGCCTCGAAGCATCTCCGCTTCCACGGAAAAGAAAGCCACGAGACCGCTAATAATCCAAGCTAAGTGAAACCTCACTGCTGCAATCGTGAGAACGCTGTTCCCTTGTTCAGTAGCCCAGCGCGAGGAGTAAAGCACTCCTACCGCAGAAATTCCTGCGCCTACAGCTAGAGCGAAACCCAGATAAGACTGGGGTGAACTGCTTCCCGTTCCTAGGAAGAAAAAACATAGAGCCAGAACCACTACTGCAGTTGTTGACACCAATGAACTGCTGAGCCTTCTGGCCGACCAAGTCATTATTACTGCGACAATAAAAGGGCCGACTCCTGTTTCGATGACACTTGCTGCAGTGGACTGCATCAAAGTAGTGGAAACATAGAATAAGCAGAAAGCGCCCGCAGTAAACAGATTGAGGCTTGCTGCAGTTATCATTTTCATGGGGGGATGCGGTGTTTCCGTAGCTCGGTATTTTCTACGATAAAACGCTAAATAGACCACTGTGGAGATAATCGCCGCGATAAGAAACGCTGAAAACGTAGTAAAAGTAGATAGCTCTGGGTCTACTTGGGCTCCGACTATCGCAGTGCCGATTCCTTGCCATAGGACAGCTAGGGCTACGATAACCGCCCCTACACCTGGTTTATTGGACTGGATCATAAAACCTTACCCTCAAAATCCGTAAAGTTAACTTAATAGGTGCTGTTGCAAAGTTGGGCGGAGAGCAGCGAAGACTCAGTTTCTCATTCCCTGATGGCCGCTGCGTGTGGGCGTTGTTAGGCCATCTCGAAGATGAAGTGCCCCGAGTTTTGTTCCTAGGCATTTGCCTTGATTTCTATTATTCCCTGTTGCGGGGTCTTCTTCCAAAATTCGGTTTCCACCTCGGCTGGGGTTGGTCTGGGCTGGATTAAATAGACCATGTGGTTTGATCGTGTCTTCCGTGACAGCCCCTTGTTGGGCGGGAAGACTGATAATCATGAAGAAGTTTTCAAAACACACTCCTGAGCAGATCGTGGCCAAGCTTGATAAAGCCCGATCCATGAAGGCCTCGGGTAGTACCGTAGCCGAAGTCTGCCGCGACCTCGGTGTTAGCGAGGCAACCTACCGTCGCTGGGTCAAGCAGTACGGCGAGATGTCC
>NZ_JASPFZ010000031.1:0-5275 GCF_030227355.1 Corynebacterium sp. MSK310 | reverse complement strand
AACTCACAATGAACATCCTCTCCTACGGACACAAGATCCGTACTAATAGGGTGTCCACTAAACGAGGGTAACCTCAGCTCTCGTCAAGCTACAGTAGCGATTCTGTTTCATCTCCTTATGTGGATTAGGCACTCATGCACAACCCATCAGACCTTTCTTTGACAAGGTTCTCGGTATAAAAGATGCTGACAAGTTGCGTTCTGACTAATGAATTAGTTTGTCGATTCTTTAGTGCCGTTGCCACAATATTCTTCCGTCTCCAAAGGGAGGAAATAGGAAAATGAGATGGGCTAAACAGGCTATGCCAATACCAAAAGAGTCCATTGCAAAAGCTGGAAATGCTAAAAATGCTGCACTAAAAGGACCCATACATGCGATGATTTTTGCATCTCGAGCAAGCTTTGGCTGTTTAGTAACTACTGATATGCGGAAGAGCGTGGATTCTATCTTTGGGGGGTCCTCAGGGAGAAATATTGAAGATGCAACGATATGACCCATTTCGTGAGTCCAGAAAGGAAGGAATGCGTAAAAAAGGATGCTTTTAGAGAAAAGGTGAGTACAGGAAGAAGGGATGTGTCTCTAAAAGCGATGGCAAATGTAGATGCCAGTAGGGCTATCCCCGCCAAGACAATTATCAAGGGGGACATCTGGCGGCATATGGCAACTGTTAATTCTCCAGCCAGCGATATTAACGCGTTGGCGTTTATATTTTTTCTATTCACGAGTGGAAGATTTTAAATTTTCCTTGTATCGCGTTAGTGCGCGAAAAATCAAGATGGTTATAAATGAGAAGATAAAAAGAGCCATGAAAATGATAAACAAATTCAACTGGCTATTGATTCCAAAGGTCGCGTCTAGATTGTTTCTTTCGTTTACCGAGGAAGAGAAGAAGACTGAATCGAACAAGCCGGTTGCTTTGAATTCTTCGGCGTCATTTGAGAACGCTAAATAGAGAATCGTTAAGACTGCCGCGCTGCCGGTCAAGCAAAATGCGATGATAAGACTGGCAAGCGCAGTGGAAAAGAATTTCATTATTGTTCCTTAATGGTCTGGAAGTGAATTTTTCTTTATTTCGATTATTCCGGCTGACGCTACGCTTAGAAGGAAAAGTAGCGTGGCGATTGCCCACCCCCAGGGGGGAAGGGAAAACACGGAAAGCCCTAAGACAAAGAATATTACAGATATAGCAGCGATGGCTATACCAGTTATAATTGCAAGAGGATTGTCTTTTTCGGAGGGAAGAATAATCCCTAAAGTTGTAGTTAGTGGAATAGTCCCAATACAGCCAATTACGCTAATTAGTCCCGTAGTGTTGTCCCCCCCAATGGCCCAAAATCCTATAAAGAAAACGAGTACAAACGGAATAGATATGCTTAACAAAGATAAGCAAAGGAAGAGGTAGACCTCAACGGGGCGTACCTTAAGAGATGGAAATTTGCGTAGCGGACTTGTTGATGAGTAGGCATAGATTCCTAGGAACGAAATTATTTCTCCGACTAGAATGGGGGGGATAGACTGAGAAATAATGAGAAGAATATAACCTCCCAGCGCGAATATTAGAGTAATCCAAGTTTCTTGCGCTCTTAAAAAACTAAGGAGGTAAGACTTAAAGAGGGTTTGGCGAATAGTAGACGGATTACTTAAGTCTCCTTTAGAGGGCGTTCTAGTAAGGATGTACTCTTTTTGTCTGGTGAAGAGCGCTCCGCTTGTTAGGGTTGCTGCTGTTAATAGAAAAATACATGAGATAACAGCCGTCAGGGAGCAAATGAAAAAGCCATACTTTTCCGAAATCCAGGTGTAGGTATCACTCCACAGGAATGCTCTGTTCCCAGATTGGAATGCTGAGGTAATTCTAGCGACTTTCGTCGTCATTCCAATCTGAGATAATCCAGCGAGTATTAGCAATACGCAAATTGCTAATATGTCTTTTATTCTTTCCAGCCGGATTACAGAAAAACCCCAAGTCAGTATGTTGTAGATGAAGGCAAGTCCAACCACTAGTGTGGCTGCGGGAAAAACGATAGAAGTAGCCACTTGGCTAGATACTTCTATCCCAAAAACAAATGGCAGGGGTGCGATAGAAGAAAAGAATATGATTATCAGAATTCCCGCGATAAATACTAATTCATTTATGAAAAGGGCAACCGAACGCTGGTGGTCTGTAACGGGAAGGCTCTCAGTTAGAGAGAGCATATTTGATGATTTGAGAAAAAGTAGTCTTACCACAATAAAGCCAATAAAGACCCATTGGGGGAGTGTCAGATTGGCTAGGTCTAAGACTAATGTGTCTATATGCTTAACTTTATCCGACCCTCTGTAAAAGAGGTAGCCGATGGTGGCCAGCACTATTAAGAGGGTGGTCCCGAGGAACGCCAACAGTATTCGCGTCCCTCGGTATCGCAGAATGCCGAGGGAGAGCATTCTTCTAATCAGGAAAGTTCTGAAAAACCTGCTTATAGATAGTGTTTCCTGAACGACTGTCACCTGTTTCCCTCCTCTACGAGGTTTTCGAGAAGAGAAGTAAGGCTGCCGTATTGGTTTGACATTTCAGTATAGGTAACGTCGCGTAGCAGCCGTCCATCTTTTAAACCTAGGTATCGGTCAGCAAGGTCTTCAGTGAGAAAATTGTCATGGGTGCATAGAATGACTGTTTTATCACGCGATAAATTAGACAGGTCTTCTTTCGCTAAGCGAAGGGACTGAAAATCAACACCATTGAGTGTTTCATCTAGGATAGTTAAATCCCTGCTCATTAAAAGAGCGCAGATGAATTGGAGCTTCTTTTTCATTCCGTGGGAGTAGTCTTCAATAAGAGAGCTAATTTGTCCAGATAGTTGATATCTCTGAAGTAAGTCGTCTAGTTTTTGAGAGTCAACTGGCTGATGGTATAGCGAAGAATAAAATTTTATTAATTCTAGTCCGGTTAGGAAATCAGGGAGGTTTTCATTGCCGGTTAGGAGCAGAGTATTCTGCTTTGCCTCCCGCGAGGCAGGGGGCAATCCGGATAGGCTGATTGTCCCGGTACTGGGGGTGAGGATTCCGGCAAGCATTTTTAGCAAAGTGCTCTTCCCGGATCCATTTGAACCAACAAGACCTACTACTCCGCTGGAGGCAACCTCGAAGCTTATGTCATTGATAGCTGGAGAAGAGCTGCCAGCGTAGTAGTAGGTGATTGATGATGTAGTGAGCATTAGTCGTTAGAGTGGATTAGCGCTCGCATTCCATGTTGACTGAAAATCCCCACTCTACCCATTTCCAGTGTCCGGTGAATTTGCCGTGACCTTTCGTTACGCACCACACAGCCATACCTGCTAGGAGGACGGTGCCTAGGGCGAGGAGTACTGCAACGAGCACCACGTACCAAGCGTCGTAGCGGAGCAATGCTTGGTCAAAGCGGTCCTTTGCGCTAAGCAGATATGGAAAATAGTATGCGCCCAGAGGTGAAGAGGCGAGAGCTGGCATTTCAGTAGTAGGTGCAGAGCGGTCAATGACAGTGGTCATTTGGTTTCCTTTGGGTAGAACTGACTGGAGAGACACTTTGGCGTAGAAGTATGTTCGTGTGTCCGAAAGGCATTGTATTACACAGTTATAATGTTTTCTACAGATGAAGTGAAAACGGATATCTCTTACCTAGAGAGTTATTTTTCTGGATTTAGGGTTGACAGATGAGCTAAGTGCGTACGGTTTGAAGTGTCCCAGGTTTTGTTCCGTTTGAGTAGATGGGAAAATCTGGAATATGCCAAGAAAATTTGACCAGGATGCGAAGGATCGTGTGGTCCGTCTTGTAGAGGACCGCATCTTGGCGGAAAATATGTCGATGCAAGCCGCGTGCCAGGCAGTAGCCCCAAAGCTGGGGGTGTCATGGCACACAGCCCGTCAATGGACCCAACAGGCCCGCCGTGCGGGAAACATCCCAGAACCCGTGCCTGAAGATCTGGCCGCCGAAAACGCGAGGCTTCGCCGTGAAAATCAAGAGCTACGCGACACCAATGAACTTTTAAAGGCTGCCTCAGCTTTTTTCGCGTCGGAACTCGACCCAAAACGTCGGAAATGATCCGGTTCATCGATGAATACCGGAATCGTTTCTCTGTCGAGTTCATCTGTAAGACGTTGAAGAAAAACCGCGCTGGTGGGTTCATCACCTCGCGTGGGTATCGTCAGTCCAAGGCCCGTGGGGTAAGTGCTCGCCGCCTTCGTGATGCTGTGCTGGTTGAACGCATTAGTGCTATCCATCGGGATAATTACGGCATCTACGGTGTGCGGAAAATGTGGCATGCTCTTCATCGTGACGGAATCGATATCGGTCGTGAACAAACCGCGCGGCTGATGCGTCTAGCCGGTGTATCAGGCAAAGGCAAAGGCCGCTCGCCTATGACCACTCGCACACCTCAAAGGCCGGATTTACGCCCGGACTTGGTGGAGCGAGAATTCAAAGCCGAAGGCCCGAACAAGCTGTGGGTGGCTGATATTACCTACGTGCGCACGAAGAAAGGCTTTGTGTATGCCGCGTTTGTCACCGATGTTTACTCCCGACGGATCGTTGGGTGGGCGTTATCAGATTCCATGCGCACCGAAGCGTTGCCGCTGCAAGCTCTCAACCAGGCGATCGCGTCTGCTGAGGAAACAACAGGTCTCATTCATCATTCGGATCACGGCTCGCAGTATGTCAGCGTTGTCTACAACGAGCGTCTTGCCCAGCACGGGATTGCCGCTTCCACCGGAACTGTCGGGGATTCCTATGACAATGCTCTGGCGGAAAACGTTAATGGTTCCTACAAAAACGAGCTGATCCATACTCGCAGGTGGGATGAGGTTGTCGAGGTGGAAATCGCGACGTTTGAGTGGGTGTCATGGTGGAACGAGACGAGGCTTCACCAAAGCTTGGGCTACCGCACGCCAGCTGAAGTGGAAACCGAATTTTGGGACCAGCACCCGCCGCAAGCAATAATAGAAATCAAGGCAAACGCCTAGGAACAAAACCCGGGGCACTTCAGTTCTATCCCTCTATGAGATGTCGCCTTTTCTGTAAAAGAATGGCGTGTCATAAGTTGTCCACATCAGTGGTTAAACCCTTTGTGGTTTAGCGTTGCTGTGGAAGTTACGCCTGCGACTTCCTTTCCCCGTGTGATTGCCACGTCCCGGTGCTCGTTTGCGCGTGCGCGCCCTAACGTTTTGAGCGCGCTCTGTTGCTCATACTGGAGAGTGTCTGATGGTTTGTGTGTGGGAACCCAACCCGCATAAGGAGATGAACCAGAATGACTACTATGGCGAGACG
>NZ_JASPFZ010000030.1:0-5455 GCF_030227355.1 Corynebacterium sp. MSK310 | reverse complement strand
ACATGGTGGTAGATTACCTTTCTTCCCAGCTCGACTGGGCTGGATATCAGGTGTCCACCAAATGGGGGTCAGGTCCCTTTCGCTACATGAGCAATTGGGCGCTGCGATTCGATTACCAGGTTCGCGGCTTCACGTCGATACTCAGGTGTGTATTTCTGGCGTTGTTGACCCACAATGAACATCCTGTCTTGCGGACACAAAATCCACACTAATCGGGTCTCCACCAAACGAGGGTAACCTCATAGCCGCCTAATCACTAGGTAGTTCTATTACGTGACTTCGTTTCAAAGATTTGCGGGTAACCTTAGGCCTGCCCCGGCTACTTCAGCAGATAGCTATTCTTCACTCCGTACAAAAAATTGACACGCTCTACTTCTAGCTAAAACACAGATCGTTTGAATTTACGCAAAGAAATAACACTCACGAACAACGAAACTATACTTAATATTAGTGGAATACGGCTGGGTGGAACCTCTAGAGCGAAAAGTAGGAATCTCCAATGCGTATCAAATAATGATGGCCAAAGAGCGGTTTGCAAAACAAGCTGTGCTACAAGTAACAAAGCGAGTGTATCCACACTCACATATCTACCTATAAGTAGTGTCAAAGCGGTAAGAACAGTAGATACATAAGCGAATCTAGTGCTTCCTATGCCACAAAGGGAAAAGATCCAAGGAATAATCCATAAAACTAAGAGAACTATACCATCAATAACTAGCCAATTCCGTGAAACTTGAGCCTCTAACCTGGAAATCTGATTTCTGAAGAAAATCACTGGCAATGCAGCATAAGAAAACGAACACAAAGTACCAACGTTTGCCCCAGCAGTATCATCGAGCCAAGGGATATTTAGCAACCATCCCTCAGCGAAAGAAAGAACAAAGGCAATAAACAGCACCATTATTAGGACAGTAATTAGCCTATGCCCACGGCAGTACAAGAATGCGTATGAAGTCATGGGCTAATCGCTCACTCTGCATACAGAATGCTCAATACGTTGAGCAACGTCTTCAACGGTAACTTGTTGATTAGGCTCCCAAGGAAGACCACTAAGCGTAATTCCCAAATCTTTCGCCGGAATTCCACAGATTTTAGCGTCTGAACGAATGAGTTCCGCAGATCCAGCTTGATCCACAAACTCTCCAACTATCCCTTTTACAGTGGATTGACCGCTTAGACTTAGATGCTCTTCCGAAAGATCTCCCCACATGACGGGACGTTCTGAGAAATCTCTCCACTCAGGGGGTGATATTTTAGAGAAAGCATCCCTCGCCTGGATATTAAGCGATATATTTTCGTTAGGAACTTCCGGCCATGCGCAGACCTTAGAAGAGCAAACAACCTCACGAGAATCTCTTTGTTCAAGGCCAAACTCTGTGAGCTGCTGCGCCCAAGCAAAAGAACCGATGAGGGAAATAAGGCCTAAAAGGAAAGTCAACATATACATTTTACAGCGGTTCCTAAGCAATGCCGCAGCCGAGATTATGGTCAGCGTGGCTCCAATAATCCCTGCAATTGCTGTTCCAATTGCTTTCACATCTAGCGTTACATCAAAAGAACAGCACGCTAAAAAATCACCAGTTATATGTCTTAAGGATCCAGGAGAAGTGGCTGGAATTACCGCATACCACGTATATGCAAGCGCAGCTGATACAGACACTGAAACCAGTGGTTTAAACGAAAAGCCAAGTGCACTTCCGATTAATGTCCAACAGGTACCGACGATGGACGAATACGTCAGCATAACCCAAAAAACTGAAGATCCGAGCAGTGCAGAATCAGTACTTTGTGAAAGATTTGCTAATACATAGCCAAGAGGAAAAATCAGCGACCATGCAAACATTCGGTTCACATAGATACGAGCCACCGATTTTCGCCCCATCTGCACTAGAGGACGAAATCGTGATGCCTCCCATGCCATTGCGGCAGAAACCGCAGGGGCAATTACGAAGAATACCAATGTAGATTGGGCAGCTATCGACTCATAGTATGGCGTCTTTCCTAATTCCGAAATAGGAACCGCGCTGAGGATTATCCCAATAAGACAAATCCATAATGATGGACGGCGAAGCCAGTGTTTAATACCGAAATTAGGAACCACTGTAGTTTCCTCTCCGTACAAAAGATCGTGAGAGAATATGTGCCGGGGATTTTCCGGGTTCTGAAGCTAACTGCACGAAATCATGTCGTGAACCATCAAAATGTAGCTTTCCCTTATCAAGGACGAGAACGCGCTCGAAAGGTCTCTGTAGTTCGCCGGCATCATGCGTTGAGACGACTAGATTATGTCCTCTATCAACAATCCGTTGATATACCTCAGTTACATGCTCTTTGTTGAGTGGATCAAGTGCCGCACTTGGTTCATCAAGCAGCAGTGTTTCCGCCCCAGAGTTCAACGCAGTGGCGATCGCCAGCCTAGAGCGTTCCCCTCCGCTAAGACTTTCACACCGTTGATTAGAGACTCTTGACAGATCTACAAAATCTAGCCAATCTAAGCTTTCTTTCTTTGCGGCCTTTTTATCTCGCCCAAACAGCCAAGCAACATAAGCACAGTACTCACTAGAGGTGAAACCGGTAATAGGATTGAATGTCTGCTCTACTACAGATATAGATCCATTCCTTAGGACTGTTCCTTCCTTTGGAGAAGAATCTGATGCAAGAGCAGAAAAAAGTGTTGATTTCCCTGCACCGTTAGCTCCCAGAAGAAGCGTGGGTCGTTCATCTATCACTAACTGTGGTATATCCAGAATTATTTTACTTGAACGCCGGATTTTTAGTGCATTAGCTTGAATGGTCGCTACCATACAAATTTCATCCATTTGATGGTTAAGTGGTTCCAATCAAATGTATGGATATCAGCATGATAATTTCCCGCAGCCTGGCGCCCCCACCCGCCTCGGTCCCATCCTCCATAGCATTTATTGAGCGAACGTGAACCTAGGTCGGGGTCCGGCTTCATAGAAAGCTCTCGACGCAGGGTCATCTCAACTTTTCCAGGAGATCCATGTGGATCATTTAAACAGGTAGCTGCTGTAATCTCCGTGTTGTACCCGTCTATATTTCGATCGATCCACCCACGAGTCTTGTAGCCATCGCGAACGCCACTAACACTGGTTTCAAAGTTCCCCTCCGCGTTCGCTGGAGCAGCGAACATAGAAACCGCCAAGGCGGTTACTAACCCTGCTGCAATTTTCTTCATCACAGTACTTCCCTCTCGGAATTTAGACACGTCAAAATCGACCTCACCTTTATGACCTTTATGTGTGTTTGCTTCAGACTTCAGTATTATAAAGGATCGCCTATATCGGGAACAGTGTTAACCTAACATAGGCATCTATAGCATGTACAGCCCGCAGTAAAGATATTCTAAGTACTACCCCCAATTACCATTTCTTCTTAAGGTTGATCCGCCTCCAAAATGGCATGTCCACTTCATATCCCACGAACTAAACGCCAGGTTCAAACGACATAACTGTTCCGAGTTGACGCGTCCCCGCTAGGCTAAGAGCGCCCCTTTGCGGGCAATCCCAGCAACGCTTCGTTGACGACATGATCCTCATCGACGACCGGCCAGATGAGGTTACTGAACGTATTTTGCCAGGCCATTGGGAAGGCGACCTCATCCTTGGTAAAAATAACTAATCAGCGGTAATCACGTTAGTAGAACGCTTCAGTAGCCGCGTGAAGTAATGAATCCACGATCTGCTTGTTTTAGGACTCGGCAGATGGCCCCGGGCCCCAAACTGATCTTTGTACGCGTCGATGTAAGGGATCATTTGGTCGTGGGGTAGTCGAGTTCCGCTGCGAAAAAGCCGAAGCAGTCTTAACAATCCCGTTTGCTCGTTTCAGCTCACGGTTTTCGCGGCGCAGACGCTTGAGTTCTTCTTTCATTGTTTCGCTGCCTGAAGCGTCAGAATTATCGCGTACTGAAGCGCTGTCACGGTACCAAGCCCGCAACGTGTGGTGAGATCCTCCAAGGAGCTCACCGATCTCTGTGTAGGCACGTTGCAGTGAGCAAGACTCCAGGCGGACCATTTCGATGATCTGATGGACCGCCTTCTCCTTAAACTCGACGGAATACTTTCTAGGCATAGTTCAATCCTTCCTTAGCTGAGGTAAGAACTAAACCCAGGACGCTTCAGTTTGTATTCCATATCACGCATATGAGCATTCCCTTCGTTAATTAAAGAAGGTACTTTTAGGATAAGTAATTTTCTACAAGTAGGAGACTCTATCATGCGGAAATACTGGATCAAAAACGCACTAGGCAAGACAATGGCTGCTCTACTTCTAATGGCTAATTTGTCTCAACCAGCTGCCAATGCATCTACCTCTGCCCCTACAAAAGATTTCGGGGTCATCCCAGGAACAGTGGAAAGCTATGACTCTACAGCGGAGGAAATCTTGACAGAAGTTGCCACTTCGAAGAACTTCGATACTTCTGTCGACTCGGAATTATCTTTCTTTGGAAATAAAGGCCCCTACACTATAGTGTCGCAGTGGACGGATAAGAATGGAAAGCTGATTTACCTTCGAGAAAAGGCTCGGGCGAAAAACCAGAACAAACACGGTTTATCCATTCGTGCTTCACAAGCTTCAACAAAATATGCGCCAAAGATTAAGCGCTCCGGCGACCGCTATGAATATCGCCTGCCCATGGATCATATTTCCTGCTCGGGTTGGGGACCTTTTAAGAGGTGCCGGAAAGTTGAAACCACAGACATATTAACGGTGGTTGGTTTCAACAAGGTAAGGGACGGCAAACCTTACGGAGTTGTAACCACCCACTGCCTTGGCTACCAAGGCCGTTGCCCGCAATGGATTATCAATTCACCGCAGATTAAATAACAAATGTACAAAACGATACCTCAATCGTGGGCCACGGGGCTCGCTGGGAAAGACATTTCCGGAAAGGATATGTCCAACTATGATCTGACGGACATCAATCTCGAAGGAAGCATATGCAAAGGATGCTCGTTCCGTGGCTCCATGGTGGCATGGGCTAACTTGAAATCGGCAGATTTCACCGACGCAGATTTTACGAACGCAATTCTTAGCGAGTCAGACCTTCGTGGAGCGACATTAACGCGCGCTAATTTTACGAACGCATATCTGGTACCTGTTACCGCCAATCCAAGGCAATTCTCTGAATGTACAGGTTTGGAGGCAAGTAATGTGATACTTTATAGTCCCTGATTGCGCCTAAACGAATTCCGTTCAAGCCCTACCGTAAATCGGGCGTTGGAAACGCCTAGGGCGGTGCAGCCGTATCGGTAAATCTGCACACCCGTCAGTCCTGTCATATGTCTTGCCATATGGCGGGACATATGATGAGGTATATACTTTAGCGTATGTGAAGTGCCCCGTTGGGGTTGCCCGCAAATCGTGGACACGTAGTGGAGCTACCTAGTGGTTAGGCAGCGATTTTTCTTCGTTTCTGGTTTGGGTGATGTGG
>NZ_JASPFZ010000002.1:0-257674 GCF_030227355.1 Corynebacterium sp. MSK310 | reverse complement strand
TTCTTCGGGCACGTAAAGACCGAGATGTACCACGGGGAAGTCTTCGACACCGTCGAAGACTTCAACCAAGCGATCGAAGATTACATCCAGTGGTACAACACCGAACGCATCCAACAACGACTCAAGGGCCTGACCCCGATGCAATATCGGAATCAGACCCTTGAACCCCTCATCACCTAGAATTAAACCAGTCCAACTTTCGGGGGCCAGTTCAAAATCCAGGGGAGGGAAATTTATTGCTCTAAGGCGAGATTACTTCTGGGAGCTTTCCGCTTCGGAAGACTCATCGTCTTCCTCTGGGTCACCGATAGCACCGGTTTCTTCGATCCACTTTTCAATCTCTTCCGGCGAGCGGTCGTGCTCTACGCCCTCGCGTTCGATGTAGTAGGTGTGATCGTCCTGGTTTTGCTTCTCAAATTCTTCCTTATCAAAGTCCACATCGTCATCACCGTCGAGCTTTTCCGTCACCTCGGTCACGAGCTCTTCATAGAGGGACTCGCTATCCATATTGGAATCCTCGAGGTGCTGGCCAATCTCGTCGTCGTAGCGATCTGCGTCGTATTCTTTGTTCGGATTCAGCTTAAGGTGCATCAGCGAACGCACGCGCTCGCGGCGCAGCGCCTCGTCCTGAATCTTGGACTGGCTGCGGAACCACGCAAAGACCAAGACGGCCACCATCGCGATACCCATATAACCGATGACCGGGTAGACGTACTGCATCAAGGTCTTGAAACCGAAGAAGGAGACGCCGAAGCCTGCGAAACAGCCGGCGATGAAGATAACGCGGAACTTTGCCTCGTTGCCCGCGGAAAGGCGCTTACCCAATGCGTAGAACATACCAATGGCGGTATTGAAAATCATCAGGTAAATAACGATGGCCATGATCCCACCCAAGACTGGGTTGACGCTATCGACCAAGGACAGCATCGGAATATCGGAGCCCTCGATCTCCTCGGCGTTCATCAACAGCGCAAAACCTGCCAGGCCCATCATGACGGAGTAGACGATGCCACCGAAGATGCCGCCCCAGCCGGCCTCGCGCGGGCTAATATTATCGCCGCCGATGACCAGCGACATGGATACCGCCAGCATCAAAGCCAGACCGTTGTAGTTCAGCGCGGAGACCAGCCAGTTGCCAATCGGGGTATCGATTTGGCTGGAAGCTTCCATCGCCGCTCCAATATCGTCTGGCATATGGAACATGGTGTAGATGGCCACGCCAATGACGGCGATGATGATGGACGGGGTGAGCATACCGATGACCTTGGACACCTTATTGACGTCCATCATGCCGACGGCAATCACGAGCCCCAGCATCAGCGTCGAGCCGATCCAAGCCGACCAACCAAATTGCTGCTCCATATTGGAACCTGCACCGGCCAGCATCACGAAGCCGATGGCAAAGAGCGTGATGATAACGGCCACGTCCAATAGCTTGGACACGATGGGATGGGTGACTTTGCGGAAGACCGTGTTGTGCTCAGTGGCGTGGAAATAGCTGCCCAATTGCAAGAACACGGTGCCCGCCAGCGTCATAATGGCCGCTGCGACAATAATGCCGGCAATACCCCAGGAGCCGAAGGCGGTGAAATATTGCACGACCTCTTGGCCCGTAGCAAAGCCTGCGCCTACCAGCAGGCCCACGAAGGACATGGCCATGGCGAGAATATTTTTATAAGACACAGTTGCCTAACTTTTGTAGCGGATAATTTTCACACACCAGTGCGCGCGTTCCAGGCCCCCTCCTTATCCCCCGACGCATGCAGGGAGGCGCGGCGCAGGAGTGTGCTCCTGTGCACATGGTACGTAAGCCAATAACGAAATCCTACTTGCACGTGCGTGAAATACAATACAACATCTTTTGTCGATGAAGTAGCTTACATACTTAATCCGCGAAAGTTTCTGTATCAATGACGAAGCGGAACTTTACATCACCGGCGACAACCCGCTCATAGGCTGCGTCAACGTCATCAACGCCCACCTTTTCGATGACCGCGCCAATACCGTGTTCTGCACAGAAGTCCAGCATCTCTTGGGTTTCGGCAATGCCGCCAATATTGTTTCCGGTCAATACCTTGCCGCCACCGACGAGGTTGCCCATGGTGATTCCCAATTCCTCTGGGGGGGCAGGCCGACCACAGACATAATCCCCCGGGGCTTCAACAGCTGCAGGTAGTCATTGAGGGAATAGGAGGCGGAAATGGTGGACAAAATCAGATCGAACTCGCCCTTGTGGTTAGCAAAGAAATCGGGGTCCTCACCCGATGCCAGTACCCGCTTCGCGCCGAGCCCATAGGCTTCTTGTTCCTTGCGCAGGGACCGGGAAATGACGGTGACCTCAGCCCCCTTGGCGGCGGCGATCTGCACACCCATGTGGCCCAGTCCGCCAAGGCCAACGATGGCTACCTTATCGCCTTCCTTGACCTGCCACCGGGCCAAGGGCGAGTAGGTGGTAATACCGGCGCACAAGAGCGGGGCGGCAACATCAAAGTCGAGGCCTTCTGGAATCGTCAACACGAAATTCTCATTGACCACGACCTTTTGCGCATAGCCGCCCTGGGTAATGGTTCCATCAACGTCTTCAGAGTTATAGGTTCCCACCGAGCCGTTCAGGCAGTTTTGCTCCTGCCCATTGCGGCACTGCTCGCACACCCCACAGGAGTTGACCAAGCAGCCGACCCCCACGCGGTCGCCCACCTTAAACTTAGTGACCTTGTCCCCTACGGCTTCGACCACGCCAGCGATCTCGTGGCCCACCGTGAGCGGGAAGTGAGCCTCGCCCCACTCATTGCGAATGGTGTGAATATCCGAGTGGCAAATGCCTGCCGCCTTGATATCGATGACGACGTCATCTTCGCGGGGATCGCGGCGTTCGATTTCTACGGTGCGAAATGGTGCACCCGGGCTCGTTTTTGCAGAACTTTAGATTTAATTGGCATGTCACATAGTCTACGCTTTACCGCCCTGACCTGCCCAAATGAAAACTATAGTCAATTTAAAAACCACGAAGGCCAGCCTCCGACCCCGCCGGATGCAGGGCCGAAGACCGGCTGGATTAGTGGGCGTTTAGCTCAGCTTCTCCGCGATCAGCTTATTAACCTGACCCGGATCCGCCTTGCCCTGCGTCGCCTTCATCACGGCACCGACAATCGCACCGGTGACCTTTTTATTGCCGGCGCGGTACTTCTCCACGATGTCCGGGTTTGCGGCCAATGCATCATCCACGGCTTTTTCGATGGCGCCGTCATCGCGTACGACCTCGAGGCCGCGCTTGGCGACGACCTCATCAACGTCGCCCTCACCCGCCAACACGCCATCGACGGCTTGGCGCGCCAGCTTGGTGGTCAGTTTTCCTTCCTTGACCAGGGCGATGACGCGGGCGATGTGGGCTGGGGTGATATCCAGCTCGGCCAAGGTCTTGTCCTGCTCATTGGCCTTACCTGCCAGGTAGGACACCCACCAGGAACGAGCCTCATCCGGCTTCGCGCCGGCTTCAACCGTTTCCACGATGAGATCCAGCGCGCCCGCGTTGACCAGGTCGCGCATCTCCTCGTCCTTAATGCCCCACTCCTCCTGGATGCGCGCGCGGCGGATCCACGGCAGCTCCGGAAGGGTTGCGCGCAGCTCTTCAACCCACTCGCGCGGGGCGATAACCGGCGGCAAATCCGGGTCATTGAAGTAGCGGTAGTCCTCCGCGGTCTCCTTCGGCCGGCCCTTAGAGGTAGAACCATCAGTCTCTTGGTAGTGGCGGGTCTCCTGCTCGATGCTGCCGCCATCGTCCAAGACCTGCGCCTGGCGCTGCATCTCAAAGCGCACCGCCTGTTCGACCGAGCGCATGGAGTTGATGTTTTTCGTCTCGGTACGGGTACCGAATTCTTCTTGGCCGATAGGGCGCAAGGAAAGGTTGGAGTCCACGCGCATGGAACCTTGATCCATGCGGGCATCGGACACACCCAAGGCGGCGACGAGCTCGCGCAGCGCCGAGACATAGGCCTTAGCCACTTCGGGGGCGCGCTCGCCAGCACCGATGATGGGCTTGGTGACGATCTCAATGAGCGGAATGCCCGCGCGGTTGCAGTCCACCAGGGATGCGGTGGCGCCATGAATGCGACCATCGGCGCCACCCAGGTGGGTCAGCTTGCCGGTGTCTTCTTCCATGTGGGCGCGCTCAATCTCTACGCGCCATTCCGTGCCGTCTTCCAGCACAACGTCGAGGTAGCCGTCATAGGCAATCGGCTCATCGTACTGGGAAATCTGGTAGTTCTTTGGCTGGTCCGGGTAGAAGTAATTCTTGCGGGCAAAGCGCGAGGATTCCGCGATGGAGCAATTAAGCGCCAGGCCAATCTTGATTGCACCCTCCACGCCCTTGGAGTTAACCACGGGGAGTGCCCCGGGAAGGCCCAGCGATACCGGATCGGTATTGGAGTTAGGGGCTGCGCTGAAGTTCGTGGCAGAAGTGGAAAACATCTTGGTTTCCGTATCCAGCTCCACGTGGACTTCCATGCCCATTACCGGTTCATACTTATCGAGGACCTCGTCAAAGTCCATCAGGTCATACATCGCAGCAGTCATGCGTGCCATCTTAATACGTCCGTGCACTCTCGCGCGCTAGCCCCTAGGGTGACTGTCATGACGACTCCACATACCGTAGACAATTCGCTTGTCGATGCCCCACTCATCAACATCGCCGTCTTTTCCACCGCCCCCACTACCGATGAGATCAAAGACGCCGTCAGCGGCATCTTTTCTGCGCGCGTCGGCGAAATCACTCCCGGCAAGAACCCAGGCAGCCTTGTAGTTCCTATCGAAGGCGCGTTTCTCTTGCACTACCAGACCATTGATTCTGCACCCACCCCAGATAGTTACGGCCTCCACCCCATTTTGAGCGCCGATGCCTGCGACCTCAACACCGCGGGCGCCCAGGTGCTCGTCTCGCTCCTTCCTGATAACAAGGAACACGACCTTTCCCATCAATTTCGCGAGCCGCGCCGCGAGCACCTCGAGCTGCTGTCCCAGGCGACGTCCGCCGTAGCCCAGCACCCCAATTGCCTCATCATCCACAACCCCCGCGGAAACGTCTCCATCTCCCCTGCGATGTTTAATGATGCCGTGCGCAATAACCTCGCGCCCATGCACATTGCACCGGTGTGGATTACCCAATCTGGCGGCGAGCTCCGCGGCTATTCCATGGGCCTAGTCCAAGCAGGCCACCCGGAAATCCAGGCGCGCACCCGCTCGATGGATCCGACAGACCTCTATTGCAAGCTGGCAAATATCGCCAACCACATCCTGCAAGGCGCCACCGTCAAAGGCGGCGATACCTTAGCCTTCGAGGAAGGCCAACCTCCGCTCACCATTACGGAAGAGCCCTGGTTCGTAGACCAAGACTTCCCTGCTGTCACCATTAATTTTTAGCTGACTGTGCCCTGCGGGCATCGCTAAAGCGGCACAGCGCTGCCAAAATCGCGCCGGACAAGTTGTGCCACACGGAAAAGACGGCGCCGGGCAAGGCGGCCAGTGGGCTCATGTAGGAAGAGGCAAGGCTGGTAGCTAGCCCGGAATTTTGCATTCCCACCTCCACGGCCATGGTGCGGCGCACCGGAACCGGCTGGCGGGTAAAGCGACCCGCGAGATAGCCCAGCCCGTAGCCGCACGCATTGTGAATGACCACGGCGGCAAAGACCAGCGCACCGGCGGTGGCAATATTGTCATGCGCGCCGCCGACCACGATGCACACGATCAAGGCAATCGCGGTAACGGAGATCCACGGCAAAGCCGCCTGAATCTTTGCCACGAGTCGGGGAAGCAGCATGCCGATGACGATGCCCGCGATGACTGGGACGAGCACCACCTTAACGATGGACCACGCCATCGATGCCGCGGAGACCGGCATGTGTTCGCCGGCCAACCACAAGGTCAATAGCGGGGTGAGGATGGGCGCCAAGAGAGTGGAGATGGAGGTCATGGTCACCGAAAGCGCGGCATCGCCGCGCGCTAAGTAGGACACCACGTTAGAGCTCGTGCCACCTGGGGCGCAGCCAACCAAAATCACTCCGGCCGCGACCGCCTCTGGCAGATCCATGACTGCCACCACGGCGAGCGCGATGAGCGGCATGATGACGAACTGCGCCACCACGCCGAGCACCACCGGCAGCGGCCTGCGCACCACGAGCGCAAAATCTACGGGCTTGAGGGTAAGCCCCATGCCGAACATGACGATGCCTAACAGCGGCGTTACCTGCGGGGCAAAGGATGCCGCGGTGTCAGGGGCGATATAGCCAATAATGCCGCCGATGATTACGAGTATGGGAAAACCCCGCGCCGCGATGAGCGCTTGCCGTTCTTCCTGTTTTTCTGTAGCGCTATCGGTACTCATATACAAAAGAGTACCCTCCCACCATGTGAGAGGGCGATCTTAATATTCGAGACGGCGGGGAACTGAAAAGGGTTTAGCCGAAGAGCGCCTGCGCATTGCGGTAGCGGGCATCTGGCACCGTCTTCAACGTGCCCACGGCCTCTTCCAATGGCACAAGCTCGATGTCTTCGCCGTGCAGGGCCACACACATTCCTGAATCCCCGTTATGCGCTGCGCGGGCAGCGTGCACGCCGTAGCGGGTCGCCAGGACTCGGTCATATGCGGTGGGTGTGCCGCCGCGCTGAATGTGGCCCAACACGGTGGTGCGGACGTCATAGCCGGTGCGTTTATTGATTTCATCGCCAATGACCTGGCCAATTCCGTTGAAGGTTTGGTGGCCAAATTGGTCGACGCCGCCGGCTTCAAATTCCATGGTGCCCTCCTTCGGCAGGGCTCCTTCAGCCACGCAAATGATGCCGTACTTCTCGCCCATCTGGAAGCGGCGTTCCATCGCCTTGGTAATTTCCGCGATATCGAAGGGCTCTTCCGGGATCACTGTGTAGTGTGCGCCGCCGGCCATGCCGGCATGCAGAGCAATCCAGCCTACGTGGCGGCCCATGACCTCCACGATGAGGATGCGATTGTGGGACTCCGCCGTCGTGTGCAGGCGGTCGATCGCATCCGTTGCCACCGATACCGCGGTATCAAAGCCGAAGGTATAGTCCGTGGCGTTGACGTCATTGTCAATGGTCTTCGGCACGCCCACGACGGGGATGCCATTATCGTTAAGCCACTTAGCGCCCTTGAGCGTACCTTCGCCGCCGATGGCAACGAGGGCATCGACTTCGGCCTCGCGCATATTCGTCTTGATCTGTTCCAAGCCGGCCTTGAATTTATCGGGGTGCAACCGGCCGGTGCCCAAGATGGTACCGCCGCGCAGAAGAATCCGGTCGATGCTGGCATCGTCGTAGAGATCGCGCCGACGGTCTTCTAAAAGGCCAACCCACCCGTCTTCGTAGCCCACGACGGTATCGCCAAATTCGTTGGATGCGGTTCGCACAACCGCACGGATTACAGCATTCAGGCCGGGGCAATCGCCACCGGAAGTCAGTACAGCTAGACGCATGATCCCCAATTTAGCGCAGGATTTTTATCGATGCAGCGTGTCCACGTAGCGCAGCGAGGAGATAAGCCCCACCACCAGCGCGATAACAATCACGAGAATCGAATTGATGATCGCTGTGGTCGGATTACCCGTTTGCATGACGGCGGAGACTAAAGCCACGCCTACCACAGATCCCACCTGGCGGGAGGTGTTATACGCCCCCGACGCTGCGCCCATGTGATGAGGTGAAATATCGCGCAGCGTCGTTGCCGCGTTGGAGCCCCAGATAAAGGACTGGCCAATTCCTAGGGCGGCGATGGGCAATGCCAGCCACCACGGATTGGCATCGGCATGCATGACCCACCAGGCCACACACAGCGAGGCGATCATGAGGCTAAATCCCACCAGCCCCATCAAGCGCGGATTCACCGCGTCCGTAAGGATGCCCGCGATGGGTGACATCAGCATCGAGACCAGCGCCATGGGAGCCACGATGATGCCGGCTTCTCCGGCGGATAGCCCCTTGACCGATTGCAGCCACAACATCACCGGCAACATGACAGAAGCTGCCATAAAGCCCATGGTCAAAATGCCCACGGAGCCGGCCGCATAGTTGCGGTTGTGAAAGAGTTCCACCGGAAAGAGCGGCGTGGAGCCGCGCGTCTGCGCGCTAGCCTGCAGGCGCACGAACGCGATGCTTGCAACTATGCCGATGGCAAGCACCACCAGCACCCGCCAATCCCAGTCCAGCTCTGGGCCTTGTTGGATGCCAAAGACAATCGAGCCAAGCGCAATGAGCGAGACTATGGCCGAGGGTTTATCGATGTCCTGGGCCGTCGTCGGCAGCTTCGGTATCCACAGCAGGGCCAGCACAATGGCGGCGATAACAAATGGAATATGCACCCAGAAAGCCGCCTGCCAGCCGAAAGAAGCCACGAGGAACCCGCCGACTAGCGGCCCGGCCAATGACGCCACCGAGCCGATAATCCCCCACACCCCGAGCGCACGCCCGCGCCGCTCGCGGGCGAATACCCGGTTAATAACGGACATCGTCTGTGGCATCTCCAAGGATGCGCCCAGGCCCTGCACGATGCGTGCCACGATGAGCACTTCTATCGACGGCGCCAGCGCACAGGCCACTGCGCCGATCCCAAATAGCGCCACCCCGATACAAAACAGGGCGCGCTGGCCTAGGACATCACCAAGCCGCCCCGTAAAAAGTAGCGGCACCACCACGGCAAGCAAAAAGGCTGCCGAAACCCACATGATTTCATTGACCGTGGCGCCCAAATCCGCCTGAATATCCGGCAGGGCGATGGCCACCATCGACTGGTCCAACAGGGATACAAAGAAACCGAGGGATAGGGCGAACATGGCGAGCCATGCCTGGCGCTCCGATGGCAGGTTAGTCTCCACAGTCATGGCAGGAATTCTAGCGGGGCACACAAATCAGGCCTAGACTGGCCACCATGTCCATGATTGATATCAAAAAGCCACAAGACGTATCCACCGCCACCACCGTTACCCTCGGCCTTATCGGTGGTTGGGTCACCGCCCGCGAGACCGGCATTCGCCCGCTCGGCGGCGTCATCCTCGGCGCAGCGGGCCTGTGGGCCGGCCGTTCCTGGGCCAAGAAAACCAATCCAGCCACGACCGCGGGCCTATCCGCCCTGTATGTCGGCGCGTTCGGCGCCTCCCACCCATTGGCAAAGAAGATTGGCTCTTGGCCAGCAGTCCTCGCCGTGACGGCCGCCTCTGCCGGAGCCGCCTACGCGCTTTCCGATGCCAAGTAGTCCACCCCGCCACATAAACAACAGCACCATGGTCCCCCACTAAGGAGGATCATGGTGCTGAGTGGTTTTGTGAGTATTTACTCAACAACGTTGAAGACAACGGCGTTGTCCTCAGTGCCCAGTGCGGCCTGGCCGTCAGGCAGAGCATAGAAGGAAGGCTCGGACTCGAGTACGTCACGCAGGGAATCAGAAAGTGCCTGGGTGTGGTCATCGCACGCCGCCAAGGTGGAGGCGAAGTCACCTACGTGGATGGTGCCATCCTTATCCACATCGTAGGAGGTGGTGTAGATATTGCAGCCATCATCGAGAACCAAGGACTGATCCTTGTCGAACTGCACGGTAAACTTGCCGTCTTCCTTGACGGAGTGCAGCTCACCGGTGATGGTCTGGCCCTCAATATTCGGTACCAGCTTGTCAGCGTCTGCCGGCAGGGATTCCACCAAGTCGCTCTTGGCGGTGGTGTCTGCTACCTCGGTACCGGACTCAGCCGGTGCGGGGTTTGCTGCGGGTTCCTCAGCGTTTGCGACGCCCATGGTCATGAGCGCAGCTGCGGAGACGGACAACGTCGCGGTTGCAATCTTTTTCAAAGTCATACCCAATAATTTACCCCTGCCGGATGGGCGTCCGACAGGGGTGTAAACGAATCGTTATCTAATCCGCAGCTATTTCACAGTGACAACGATTTTAGATAGCGCGGCTATTTTTGGCGCTTGGCTTCATAGGCTGCGCCCACATTGTACAGGCGGTCATCCTGGAAAGCCGGTGCCATGATCTGCAAACCGGTAGGCAGGTTAGTATCTGCAGCCATACCGGAAGGCACGGACATGCCGCACAGGCCCGCCAGGTTCAGCGGCAAGGTGCACAAGTCGAAGTTGTACATAGCCATGGGGTCTTCGGCCTTCTCCCCCAGCTTGAACGCCGTGGTCGGGGTGGTTGGCGAAACCAACACGTCAGCCTGCTCAAAGGCGCGGGCAAAGTCTTGGGCAACCAGGGTGCGCACGCGCTGCGCCTGCAGGTAGTAGGCATCGTAATAGCCCACGGACAGCGCATACGTGCCCAGCATGATGCGGCGCTTGACCTCGGGTCCGAATCCCTCTGCGCGGGACTGGGACATGACCTGCTCCGCAGAGTGAGAGCCGTCATCGCCAGCGCGCAGACCGTAGCGCATGCCATCAAAGCGGGCCAGGTTGGACGAGACCTCACACGGCATGATCAGGTAGTAGGCGGCCAATGCCTCATCGAAGTGCGGGCAGTCCACCTCGACGATTTCCGCGCCCTGCTCGCGCAGCTGTTCCACGGCGGCGTGGTAGTTCTCCATCACGCCGTCCTGCCAGCCATCGCGCTCGAATTGCTTGATGAGTCCAACCTTGACGCCGCTCAGATCGCCATTCGCGCCTTCGCGGGCTGCCTCCACCACGGGGGCAACCGGCTTATCCACAGACGTGGCGTCGAAGGCATCGTGGCCGGCAATAACCTCGTGCAAAAGTGCGGTATCCAGGACGGTACGACCACACGGACCTGCCTGGTCCAGCGAGGAGGCGGCCGCGATCAGGCCGTAGCGAGACACCGTGCCGTAGGTAGGCTTCACGCCAACGGTATTGGTCAGTGCCGCAGGCTGGCGGATGGAACCGCCGGTATCGGTACCAATGCCCAGTGGAGCCTGCCCCGAAGCAAGTGCTGCTGCCGTGCCGCCGCCGGAGCCACCCGGGGTGCGCTCGGTGTCATACGGGTTGTGTACTGGGCCAAAGGCGGAATTCTCATTGGACGAACCCATGGCAAACTCGTCCAGGTTCGTCTTACCCAAGATTGGGATACCGGCCTCGCGCAGGCGCTTGGTCACCGTGGCGTCGTAGGGAGACATGTAGCCTTCAAGCATCTTGGATGCGGCGGTGGTGGGGGCATCGGTAGTAACCAGCAGGTCTTTTAGGGCCAGCGGCACACCGGCAAGTGCCGAGGCAGGCTTTTCGCCGACGTCGAGGGCCTTATCCACGGCATCGGCAGCCGCCAATGCTTCCTCCTGCCCCACGTGCAGGAAGGAGTTGAGTTCCGGGTTGGTTTCTGCGATGCGATCCAAAAAGGCCTGGGTAACCTCGCGGGAGGTCACCTCGCGCGCGTGAATCTTGTCCGCCAGCTCGGCGGCGGTCAAAGAGGTCAGTCCCTCCGCAGGTACGACAACGTTGGTCATTTACTCTCCTCCCAAAATCTGCGGCACGACGAATCGCTCATCTTCCACGGCCGGCGCCTGGTCCAAGGCCTGCTCGGCGGTAAGGGTGCGCACGATGACGTCTTCGCGCATCGGTGCATCCACGGAGTGCGGGTGGCTCATCGGTTCCACGCCTTCAGTGTCCACGTTCCTTACTGCGGAAACGGAATCAACAATTTCATCAATCTGGCTTGCGAATTGGGCTAGCTCTTCATCGCTTAATGCCAGGCGGGAAAGCTTGGCAAGGTGGGCTACCTCATCACGCGAAATCTCAGACACGCGAACTCCATCCTTTTTCCATAATCGACGCGCAGGTGAAAATTATTTTCCCGCGCGTACTATGTAAATTGCTAAGGCACCATAATACTGCACCAACCCGCGCAGTTGCCGAGTCACCCCGAATTATTGCCCCTTGAACGCCGCACTGTGACCCAGGTATCGTAAATGGGACTACAAGCTACTGAAAGCGTGCGACTTAATGTCTTACCTAATCCGTGTCCTGCTTCCCGATACCCCTGGTAGTTTGGGCCAGCTTTCGGAGGCCTTCGGGCTGGTTGACGGAAATATCCAATCGGTTGACATCGTAGAAACCTTCCCGGATGGCACCGTCATGGATGACATTGTCATTGAGCTTCCCGCAGACGCGATGGCTGATGCACTCATCACCGCCGCCTCCTCCGTCCATGGCGTGGAAATAGATTCGATTCGGCCCTTCAGCGGCCGCGTGGACCGGCGCGGACAGATCGAGTTATTAGCGCGCGTGGCCGCCAATGCCTCAAACGTCACGGCAGCAATGGAGGAAGTCGTCGCGGCCATTCCAAAGGCAGCGACCTCCACGTGGGCCATCGTCATTGACAATAATGAGCCGATTCACCGCGTCGCTTCCTCAAACGCAGCCCCTGCCGATGACGATACGATTCCGGTCGACCTCAACATCGACAGCGCACGCACCTTGCACCCCGATAAGGACGAGTGGGTGCCAGAAAGCTGGGCACTGCTCGATTCCGCCCTGGCGGCCGCTCCCCTGGGAGATACCGGGATGGTCATCGCCATGGGCCGCACCGGCGGTCCAGAATACTTAGCCTCTGAGGTCGAGCACCTCGGCCACATCGGCACGATTTTGGGTGCCTTCCTCAAATAAGCCCAGCCCGGCGCGGCTACACCTCCCCGGTGTTTAAGAGCGTGTGGAACTGCTCTTCGTTCAAGATAGGCACCCCGAGATCGCGGGCCTTATCCTCCTTGGAGCCGGCATTCGCCCCAGCGACAAGGTAGGAAGTTTTCTTCGATACGGAACCGGTTGCCTTTCCGCCGCGGCTGATGATGGCTTCCTTGGCGGAATCGCGCGTGAAGTCTTCGAGGCTGCCGGTGACAACGATGGTTAGCCCCTCTAGGGTCTGTTCCTTCCTGTCCTCGGCGGCTACCTCCATGGCTAGGCCGGCTTCTGCCCATTTCTCGACGATGGTGCGGTGCCAGTCCACCTCGAACCAGGCGTGGAAGGACTCAGCAATGACTGCACCCACACCGTCTACCTCTGCAAGGTCCTCGGTCTTAGCGGCACGCAGCTTCTTCATGGAGCCGTAGCGCGCTACCAAGGCGCGGGCGGCAATGGGCCCGACGTGGCGGATGGACAGCGAGACCAGCACCCGCCAGAAGTCGCGGTCTTTAACCTCTTCTAAGTTCTGGAGCAGGTTCTTGCCCGCGGTATTGACCTTGGCGTTGCCCTCTTTTTTGCTGCGCTTATCCTTCGTATCGCGCTTGGCCGTATAGACATCGGAAGCAAGCAGCTTTTCTTCCGTTAGCTCAAAGAGCTCGGATTCATCGGTAAGGATGCCGTTCTCAATGAGGTCCATGGCCCCCTTCTCTCCCAGTGCCTCGATATCGAGGCCCTTGCGGGAGGCGAGGTATTCCAGGCGCGCGGAGAGCTGGGCTGGGCAGGATTGAGTATTGGGGCATCGCCAGTCAGCATCGCCATCTTTTTGTGGGGCGAGCGTCGTGCCGCAGGCTGGGCACTGCGTGGGGAAGCTCCATTCATATTCGCTGCCATCGCGCTGTTCGCGCACGGGGCCTAGTACCTCTGGAATGATTTCGCCGGCCTTGCGAATAATAATGGTATCTCCGATGAGCACGCCCTTGCGCTTGACCTCAGACTGGTTGTGCAGGGTGGCCATGGATACCGTGGAGCCGGAGACAAAGACCGGTTCCATGATGGCAAAGGGGGTAACGCGCCCCGTACGCCCGACACCAACCTCGATGTTTTTCAGCTTCGTCGTGACCTCTTCCGGCGGGTACTTATAGGCAATGGCCCAGCGCGGTGCGCGGGAGGTCGCCCCGAGCTGGCGCTGTGAGCCCAAATCGTCGACCTTGACCACGAGCCCATCCATTTCAAAAATCGCATCGTGGCGGTGTTCGGCCCAATAAGATACTTCCTCTTGTACTTCTGCGGCGGAGTGCACCTGCTTGGTATAGGGAGATACGGGCAGCCCCCATGCGGCGATCGCCTTATAGGCATCGTGCTGGGAGGAGGGGGAAAATCCCTCGCGCGCGCCTAGGCCATGGCAAACCATGCGCAGTCGGCGCTTTTTCACCTCGGCGGGATCCTTCATGCGCAGTCCGCCGGCCGCAGCGTTGCGGGGATTGGCAAACCGCGCCTTGCCGTCCGCCGCGCGCTCCTCATTGATTTCTTCGAAATCCTCGGGGCGCATATAGACCTCACCGCGGATTTCAATGAGTTCCGGGGCTGGGTACTCTTCGGTGCCCGTAAGCTCGTGCGGGATATCAGAAATTACCCGCGCATTGGCGGTAATCTCCTCGCCCACGGTGCCATCACCACGGGTGGCAGCGGTATCCAAACGCCCATTGCGGTAAACCAAGTCGATAGAGAGGCCATCGATCTTCAGCTCCGTTAGGTAGGTCTTGGCGGGCGTCCTATCCAACCAGTCCTGCATCTCACCGGCGCTAAAGACATTGTCTAGGCTCATCATGCGCTCGAGGTGCTCAATATCCTCACCGGCGTTCGGCGCGGCGCCTACCTGCTGGGTAGGCGAATCCGGAACCGCCAGCTCCGGGTGCTGCTTTTCTAGGTCCACCAGGCGCTGGAAAAGCGCATCAAAGTCGGCATCGGGAATCGCGGGTTCACCGTTGTAATACAAGTTGCGGTGGCGGCGCACTTCCTGCGCCAAGTCGTTCCATTCACGTTGCACATCAGCTGGATTAGTCACGGTATCCAAGTCTAGCGATCCCCCATGTCTGGGCTAGCTACTAAGGTATGGACCATGAACTTCGACGCCTCCCGCATGCTCGCCTTCGACCTTGAGACCACCTCCGCCAACCCCAAAGACGCTCGTATCGTTACCTCAGCCCTAGTCCGCATTGATGGACGCGATGTCCAAAAGGTGGAGCACCTTGCGGATCCCGGCGTCGAGATCCCCCAAGCCGCCACCGACGTGCATGGAATTACAACGGAAAAGGCTCAGGCAGAAGGCCGCCCACACGAGGAGGTCCTCAAAGACACGGTTGATGCCATCAAAGCAGCGTGGGACGACGGCCTGACGCTCATTGTGTATAACGCGGCCTTTGACCTTACCGTCCTGCGCAGCCTTACCGGCGATTTCACGGTCACCGGCCCGGTCTTTGACCCGTACGTCATTGACCGCGTGAGCGATAAGTGGCGCAAGGGCAAGCGCACCCTTGGCGCGGTGTGTGAGCACTACGGCGTGGAATTGGGCAATGCGCATGAGGCCACTGCCGATGCCCTCGCTGCCGCCCGCGTGGCCTGGAAGCAGGTTCGCCAGCACTACCCGAACCTCGCGCAGATGGACGAAAACGAGCTCATGGAGTTCCAGGCGGTCAAGTGGTACGAGGACCGCGTCGCCTTCAAGAAGTACTTAGAAGGCAAGGGGCGCGATGCCTCCGATGTCTCGACGGCGTGGCCGTTAATTTCCTAATTCCCTTGCCATATTTCTAGAGTTTTGGAATTCTAGAAATATGGATTCCTTAGAATCGCGCATTGCCCACCTCGAGGCTCGCGTCACAAAACTCGAAAACCCCGCCCCTGACCCCATCGAATCATCCGCAAGCGAGTCCACCATGTGGCTTGCGGATGCGCTTGAACCTTCTGACCAGCTTCCTGAGGGGTCCGTCATTTTTGGCGGCAACATCACCACCGGCCTAGGCTCCTATGTCTACCAATGGCAGCGCCCAACAAACACAGTGACCGCTGGAGACTGGACCGATAATCTCGACCGCCTCGCTGCATTGGCACACCCCGTGCGCGGTGAAATCCTGCGCCGCCTACTTAGCTCACCAGCCACCGCCACAGAACTGGTGGAAGAGGAAATCGTCACCTCCACCGGCACCGCCTACCATCACCTCAGTGCGCTTACTAATGGTGGCTGGACCACCAAGACAAACGGGGAATACTCAATCCGAGCGGCCCGCGTCATCCCCCTGCTCACTATCATTACCGCAAGCGAGGATCACTAATGCGAAAGCGAAAAATGGCGCTAGCCATCACCGCCACCATCATGACAGCGGTCCTCTTACTCATGATTGGGCCGCGGCGGATCGCTGTGGCCACCACGGAAACAGGCGACGCCACTCTGTCCGCCACACTGCGCAAACACACCGAACCGGGTTTCAATAATCTCACCGCCTTCACGCTGCACGAAGGGAAAGCCACCTTCGCAGGACTCGGTGCGAATGAACACACCGAGGTGGAAATCGGTTCGGTGACCAAGATGTTCACCGCAGAATTAGCTCACCAGCTTGTGGAAGAAGGAAAGATAAGCCTTGACACCACCGTGGGCGATGTACTGGATGTTGGCCAAGCACCCATTTCCGAGGTCACGGTACAAGAGTTGCTCAACCACACCTCAGGATTACCCCGGCTAGCACAAGGGAATATTTTCGCTGATGCAATCACGGCGGTCACTGGTGCTAATCCCTACGCAGGTGAGACCACCCAAGATATCCTCGATGCTGCCACCGAAGCGGATCTTAAAGATCGTGGAACAGAGACTTATTCCAATATGGGATATGGACTACTCGGCCACCTCCTGGAAACGGCAGCAGATACATCCTATGAAGACCTGCTTCAGGAGAGAATCTTTCAACCTGCCGGAATGACGGAGACCTACCTCATGACCCCAGGGGCGGTCCCCGGTGATGCCCCACGGGGCCTTACTGCCACCGGCCGGGAGGCCGATCCATGGGAGATGGAAGGCAGCAATGCCGCAGCGGGCGCATTACGATCGACTGCACATGACATGGCAGCTTTCGCTGAGTGGATTATGGATAACGGCGATATGGCCTATGGCTGGCAAAAAAGCGAAGACAACCAAAGCTTCTGGCACGACGGCGGAACGGGTGGCTACTCCACAATGCTCATCATAGATCCGGAAAATAAGCGCGCAGCCTTCGCCAATAATGACACTCCGATGTGGACTAGTGACCTCGCCCAAGCGCTATTCGATGACATTTAAGGAATTCCAATGATTACCACCCTAATCCTTGCCGCCATCACCGCATCCGAAGTGTGGGGCACATGGAAAGCGCTCAAAAAACCATCTTCCCCGGGGATGCTTATCGCGTCAGCGATTATCAGCATCGTCATAATCGCCTTCATTGGTAACGCAGTTCCGTGGTACAGGGAAGTCAACTACGGATGGTGGTACGCTCTCGTAGCCGCTTGTTCCCTACACATGGGCGCCGTCGCCTGGCGTATTTACACAGACCGCAGTGAAAAGTCTCCGAAGACAGATAGCCTCGGGCGCGCCGCTTAAAGGTCGCCCGCATCGCGGGTGAGGATCGCGGCAGTCTCGGTTACAGAGCGCAAGGTGCTTGCCGATGCCCCAGCCGGAAACACATCAAAGTGATCCACGAGCAGCTCACGCGGCATGCCAATGTGGTCCAGGTGGCGGGCAAGTGAAATTGCTTCTGCCCGCGCGTCTTTGCCGGAAAGTGCGACACCGACTCGGCGGCCTTCGGAAAGGTGCTCGCCCATCCCATCGAAATGCTCCGGGGTGGAAAGGCGGTCGCGGTAGTGCGCATCAACGAGGAATGTTGTCGCGGCCCCAGCCACCGACCACAGCGGCGGACAATAAAGATAATCCGCCTCAAAGCGCAGGAGGGTCTCGAGTGCCACCTCGTCAGGGACGGCGGGTATCGAATCGAAGTCGGTGGTTCCTGGAATGCGGCCAGCGATGACATCGGCAAGCAGCGGCTCATCCAGTTGCACCACGACCTCGCCGTGGAAGCGGCGTGCGACGTCTGTGGCGTGGGTGCGGATGCCGTGCAGCAGGGCATCGGAAAGCTCTGCAAAGGCACCGGAATCAGTGAGGACGCGGTGGCCATCGGCAAGCTCAATGCTGGCCGCCAGCGACCAGGGGCCGAGAGCCTGTACCTTGACGTGAGGGACGGTCTCTCCCCACACCTGCTGCACCTCATCGAGATCGCGCTCGAGGCGGTCCCACGCGCGGCGAGTAAGCAGCTGGGGACGGGCCGTCATGCGCCACGAACGGGGGCCGCGATCGATAGTGATGGCCTCGAGCATGCTTGCGGTACGCCCCACCGAATCGGAGCCCAGCCCGCGTTCCGGTAGCTGCGGGATGGCGGGAAGCTCGGTCTCGCCCATAATGATGTCCGCTGCCTCCGCCATAGAGGTGCCGGGCATGGGCCCGAGTGCGAATCCGGTCATTTACACGGTCTCGCAGATGGTGCCGGAACCAATGACGATATCACCCAGGTCATCCGGGGAAGGCAGGTACAGCACTGCGGCCTGTCCACGGGCAACGCCAGACAGTGGCTCCTTGAGCTCCAATCGCATCGAATCAGCGGCGCGGTCCACGTGGGCAATGCACGGCACTACGGAACCGTGCGCACGGACCTGCACCTCGCACTCAAAGTCGCCGTCCATACCAGGGTGCAGGTACTTGAGGCGATCAGCCCGGATGGCGGTAACCGCCAAGTCCTCGCGCGCGCCAACAGTCACCGTGCCCGTTGCGGCGTCGATATCGGTAACGTAGCGCGGGCGGCCATCGGCAGCCGGGGCCTTGATGTCCAGGCCCTTGCGCTGACCGATGGTGTAGTTCCACGCACCATCATGTTCCTTAAGCTCCGTTCCCTCTTGGTCCACGATCATGCCGGGGCGAAGGCCGATCCGCGATCCAAGGAACTGCTGGGTATTTCCGTCTGGAATGAAGCAGATGTCATAAGAATCCGGCTTCTTCGCTGTGGAAAAACCGTGTTCCGCAGCCTCTTCGCGGATTTGCGGCTTGGGGGTATCACCGATGGGGAAAAAGCAGTGCTCCAGCTCCTCAGCGGAAATGACGCCGAGCACATATGACTGGTCTTTATTCTCATCCTTGGAGCGGCGCATGTAGCCATCATCATCAAGGGTGGCGTAGTGGCCGGTCGCAACGGCATCAAAGCCTAGGGCCATGCCCTTTTGCAGCAGCGCGCGGAACTTAATCTTCTCATTGCAGCGCAGGCAGGGATTCGGGGTTTCACCGCGGGCATAGGAATCCACGAAGTCCGTGATGACCTCTTCCTTGAATTCCTCCGAAAAGTCCCATACATAGAACGGAATGCCCAACTTATCGCAAATGCGGCGGGCATCGGCGGAATCCTCCAACGAACAGCAGCCGCGGGCCTTTTCGCGCGTTTGCTGCGCGTCCTTATGCAGGGCCAGGTGCACGCCGACGACATCGTGGCCAGCCTCCACCGCACGGGCGGCGGCGACAGATGAGTCCACGCCGCCAGACATTGCTACCAATACTCGCATTGCATTCCCCTTTAAATACCTCGACTACAGGCCCGAAAGTGTACTCCCTTGCCCCAACGCAGCTTAAATCGATTCCATTCCCTAAGCTTGAATCCCATGGGTAGAAAGCGAGCTGCGAACAGGTCAAGCATTGCCGGGACCTACGAGATATCCACCGGCACCGCCGAGGTTGTGCCAGATGAATTCCGCGACGGAGCCTATATCCTTAACGTCAATGGCGTTCCTAGCAGCCATATCGTGCTGGGCGAGCCGCAGGAACTCGACTTTGAATATATGCGCTGGATCGCAGCGGCAGTGGAGCAGCTTAATACGGTCTCCCCTAATAAGCTGCGCGTTACCCACCTCGGCGGGGCCGGCTGCTCACTCCCGCGCTACTTCGCCGACCTTTGGCCGGACAGCCGCCATACGGTAGTCGAGCTTGATGCTAAGCTGGGCGAATTAGTCCGCGAGCTTTTCGATGTCCCCCGTTCTCCCACCGTCAAGATCCGCCCCGGCGACGCCCGAAAGGAAACCGAAGGTTTTCTGCCCGCCAGCCGCGATATCATTATCCGCGATGTCTTCGCTGGGGATACAACGCCGAAAAACCTGACCACGGTGGAGTTTTTCCAAGCGGCCAAATCATCCCTTTCTGGAGGCGGGCTCTACGTGGCCAACTGCGGCGATCACTCGGACCTCCAGTTGGCGAAGAAAGAATTGGCCGGGCTTTCTGAGGTCTTCGATCACCTCGCTGTAATCGCTGACCCGCCCATGCTCAAGGGGCGCCGATATGGAAACATCATCTTGCTGGCCTCAGATACGGAACTGCCAGCTGAGGGCTCGGTACAAGCCGCTCAACTGGCAAAGGCACTCTTAGGCGGGGCCGTTCCCGCACACTTTAAGGATGAAAGCTGGACCCATAAATTCTTTGCTGGAGCTACTTCAGCACGCGATTGAGCAAGTCAGCTACTTGATCGGCATCGAAATCCGGCACGTCAGCACCGGCTTTCTTCGCCGCATCCTTAGCTTCTTCGACCTGATTGCCGGAAACTTCGCCCTTGTCGACGCCATTGACATGGCCCGCGTTGTCAAGCAGTAGTGCCAAGTCGCCGACGGTGAAATCACCGACCGCCATCTTGCCAAGTTGCTTCAGAGGTAGAGCGTCCTCGTCTTCCAAGGCCTTCACAAAGGCCGCCAAGCCCTCAGCAGCCTGGGCATCGAGGCCGGCGTCTTTGGCGGCATCGGCAAGCTGGGGCATTGCAATGAGGCCAGCCGCAAGGGCGAAGATTGCACCAATCACCGGCGTGCTATCGGAGCTAAGGTCCACACCATCGTCGAGGACGAGGCTATCGAGCGCGCCGCCGATATCGACGTAATTGCCGCCGCTAAAAGACTCTAGCTGCTGCTTCGAGCCATTAAAGAGGTTCAAGTCCACATCGGTAGGAATACCAGCGACCTTGCCCGATCCAGAGCGCTGCCAGAAGGACAGGTTCTTCCACCCACCCACTGGATCCGGGGCTTCATCCTGGTATGCCGCCAACCACAGTGGCATATTGGAGAACTTCTGGGAGTTATTCATCTCACCCATCCAGAAGTACTTGTAGGTATAAATCATTGGGGTGCGGTTGGTCAGGCGCTTGAGCTCGGAGGTAAATTCCTCGATCCAGCTCTCCAACTGGGAGGCCGACTTGCCCTCGGAGACCTCGATATCAAGCACCGGCGGCAACGTCTGATTCGGCGCCAACGCAATCTGCGCCGCAAAGTTAGCCGCCTGCGTCTTCGCATCGCCAGCTGGGCGCGCATAGTGGTATGCGCCAGTCTTCAGGCCGTGCGCATTGGCCGCTTGGATGTCTTTAACGTAGTGCGGGTTAATCCAGTCCCCACCCTCGGTGGCCTTAACAAAGGCGAAGGACTGGCCGTCAGATTTCACCTTATTCCAGTCAATAGGCATGCCACCGGGGTGCTGGTGGGCAGCAATATCGATGCCTTTCGGTGCGCTGTTTCCCAATGCTGCCTGCGCGGCAGCGGTCCCGCTCACCGTGACTGCAACTGCAGCGATAACCGCGATGATGCTCTTGCGGAGTGCCCTCATAGTTGTCATGCGCGAGAGTCTAACAATCATTCACACTAACCACATTTGCAACACGCGTACCACGCGTGGGAATTTTTCACTCCCCTATCCAGTTTTCGGAAATTTACCATTTAGAACACATATTCACTTTTCGGCTTGCGGGAGTCAAACGGATAACTTATGGTAAACCTATGAACATTAGCAACTTAGTGCGAAACTCGGGGGATAATCGCCATGGAACCCTACTACCTCATCACTGATCCACACGATGACATAGCAGTTAGTGCCACGTGTAATGGAAAATCCGACTACCTACTCTGGAAGGAAATTCGACCAATTTTAGAAGATGATTTCGATATTGCGTGTCATACGCTGGCAGGTCGCACCGGCTTAAGCGAACGGCGCACGAGGGATATCACCATGGCGCTATACCGCTTAGAGGAATTGCCACGCACAAAACTGCTGCAGGAAACCTACTACTTCCTCGACTTCTCTCGGCTTATCACCATTGATGCGGTCTTAAGCAAACTTGGCGAGGTAGACAGCGGCGTCCTTCAACGCATAGACGCCGAATTGGAAAAATACCTGACTCCCACAAAACCGGGTCAAAACTTTCCATCAAATGCTGCCCTTCGCCGAAAGCTCAATGGCCTCATCACAATGGAATCACCGGACACAACAGGTGATAAGGAATCCGAGGAAGAGGACGGGCGAAATGACTCCTATTTCATCTACCCCACCGCGGGCGGACGAGCAGGGTTAAACGTAGAGTTCGATGAAGATACACTCATCCTCATTGACGAGGTTGTTCAGCGTACTTCGGAAGGGCACGGACTCAGTAAGGCCGATGCACTGGCCCAGCTGATACTCGGAACCATCGAAGATAAATCTCAGGTACACCTTTATATGTACCGCGCCAGCGACGTAAAAGCGGCTCCAGGATTTATCCAGGGCTACGGGTGGGTTCACCCAGATACCGCTGACCGTCTAACACCGACCACTACCCGGGACATGGACCAAGCGGCAACAAGGGTAAGCCCGGCCTACTCCACCCCGCCGCTCATCGGTGCCTATGTGGAAGGCCGCGATGGTGTGTGCCGCTGGCCTGGGTGCAACCGCCCAGCCTACAGGTGCCAAAAAGACCACCGGATCGATTTCTCAGAGGGAGGAAAGACGACGGCTGGAAATTTAGCCTCGCTGTGCCAGCACCACCACAACGTAAAGACGGATAAAAGCGCCTTTTACATCATGGATCCGCACAACGGGGATATCATCTGGCTCTTCCAAGACGGACGGTGGGAATACGATGAACCGCAGGGACCGCTAGCGACGAAGAATAGGAACTGGGCACTGACCGTTGCCCAGGCAATCGCCGCCCGGCGGAATGCTGCCAAAGAAAGGGCTGATACTTAAACCGTGCGGGCTCGGGCGACGACCTCTGGTAAATGCGCGAGCACGTAATCCACATCGTCTTCGGAAGTAAGGCGTCCCAGAGTGAACCGGAGGGACCCAATTCCTTCTTCCTCGCTGACACCCATTGCAGAAAGCACATGGGACATGCGGTTGACGCCTGCGCTGCAGGCACTGCCAGTCGATGCCTCAATCTGCAGCGAGTCCAGCAACATGATGAGGCTATCGCCATCGGTGCCGGGGAAAGAAACGTGTAGGTGCGACGGCAAGCATGGCTCGGTGGAATTCACTACAACGTTGTCGATGGATGAGAGGATCCCATCCCGCAGCTTATTCCGAAGTGCAGCGATGCGCTCGCCCTCGGCAGCGCTTTCTGCGATCGACTCCTCCAACGCAGCGGCGAGCGCGGAGGCGCTAGCTACGTCTACCGTGCCAGGGCGAAGTCCGCGTTCTTGCCCGCCGCCGAAGGAAATCGGCTGCGGCGCAGGGGTGCGCTTGGCCAAAAGCACGCCAATACCGCGCGGGCCACCAAATTTGTGGGCGCTGGCGGCAAGCGTTGTGATGCCCAATTCCGCAAAATTGATGGGCAGCTTGCCCGCTACCTGCACCGCATCCACGTGCATGGGAATACCGGATTGTTGCGCGGGGGATGCGAGATCCTCGATGGGCTGAATCGCACCAGTTTCGTTATTGGCCCACATGCAGGTGGCAAGATCGGCAGGTTCCGCGAAGGCGCCCCCATCGCTGATATGCCCGCTGCGGTCCACAGGGAGCAGATCCACGGTGGCGCCGGCTTGGGCAAGCTTGCTCACGGTATCGCGCACCGCTGGGTGCTCAATATCCGTCGAGATGATGCGATTGGTATTTCCCGCCGCATAAAGCCCCTGGATAGCGATATTATCCGCCTCGGTGCCAGAGGAGGTAAAGATGACCTCGATGGGTTCGCACCCAAGGAGGGAGGCGACTTTCTCGCGGGCATCGTCAAGCACGGAGCGGGCCCTACGGCCAGAGGCGTACTGCGCGCTGGAGTTGAGCGATCCGGAGGCGGCAACCCATGCGTCGATGGCGGATTGGCGCATCGGCTGGGTTGCTGCGTAGTCGAAATAGTGCGGCATTACTGGCGCGCCTTCAATTCCTCGGTCAAAGCTGGGGCGATTTCGTGCAGGTCTCCGACGACGCCGAGATCGGCGATTTGGAAGAACGGTTCATCTTGGTCCTGGTTAATCACCACGATGGTGCCGGAGGTCTGCATGCCCGAGGTGTGCTGAATGGCACCGGAAATGCCCAAACCAATGTAGAGATCTGGCGACACGGTCACGCCTGTCTGGCCCACCTGGTGGGTAGCGTCGTAGAAGCCTTCATCGACGGCGTCGCGAGTGGCACCGACGGCGCCACCGAGGGCATCGGCAAGCGGCTCTACGATCTCGCCGAACTTATCGCCGACGCCGCGGCCGCCGGAAACCACAACCTTGGCTGCGGTGAGCTCGGGACGGGCGGACTTCTCGACCGGAGTAAAGGAATTAACCTTGACATCCTTATCGGTTGCCGCAGGCAGTGGCATTGGGGCCGCCTGAGTTTCCACCTGCTGGGGCTCCGCCGCAACGGAACCCGGCTGCAGGGTATAAATCGGGCAGCTGCCAGTGGCCTGCGAAGTGGTCTCGTAGGTGCCGCCGAAAATGGTCATCGTTGCAGACCCATCCGCCTCAATGGAATCCACATTGACGAGTGCACCGGAGGCCAGGCGGGCGGACAGGCGGCCGGCAATCTCGTTATTCGTCGGGCTGGCGGCCAGAACGATGGGCGCCGGATTGGCTGCGCCCAGGGCGTGCAAAGCATCAACCTCAGGGGTCACCAGGCGCTGGTCATAATCCTCCGCCGTTGCCTGCACCACCTGGGCGGCGCCGAGGGCGGCTAGATCGGCATCGAAGGCATCTGCCTGCTTGCCGACGACCACCGCAGACACCGTCCCCAATTCGCGTGCAGCGGTAATGAGCTCACCGGTAACGGGGAGAATGCTGTCTGCATCGTGTTCAACAAGTACGTAAACGTGAGACATTTCTACTCCTAAATCAAGTTCTTTGCGGCAAGGAAGTCAGCAATCTTCTTCGCAGCATCCTGCGGCTGTGGCTCCGAGATAACCTCGCCGGCCGTGCGCGGAGGGCGCTTGGAAGAAGAAGTGACCGTCGTGGTCGGTGCAATGGCATCAATGCCCAGGTCGGCCACGCTCAATGTGGTGATCTCTGCCTTCTTAGCTGCCATAAGCCCCTTGAAATTGGGGAAGCGCGGTTTATCAGCCTTATCGGTGACGGACACAATCGCAGGAAGGGCGGCCTCGAGCTCCCAGGTTCCGCGGGCGTCTTCGCGGCTGCCTTTTACCGCGCTGCCCGAAAGTTCTACCTGGTGCAGCTCGGTCAAGGCGGGCAGTTGGCGGTATTCAGCGAGCAATCCAGCCAGCGTTCCGGTCGAGGCATCGGAAGCCTCATTGCCCAAGGTGATCAGTTGGACATCCTCTAGCGTGTTAATCGCTGCGTTCAGGGTCCACGCGGTAGACAGTGCATCGGCGCCGGCCAGTGTGTCGTCAGATACGAGGACCGCGTCATCTGCACCCATCGCAAGGGCCTTGCGGAGGGCCTCGTCTGCTTGTGCGGGGCCCATCGTTAAAGCGACAACACGGTAGTTTTCATCCGGATTATCATCGCGCAGGCGTAGCGCCTGTTCCACGGAGTATTCATTAATCTCATCAATGATGTTGTCCACGGAGATGCGATCCAGGGTGTGGTCATCCTCCAGAGATTTGGTGGACCACGTATCCGGTACATGCTTGACCAGAGCCACAATCGTTGGCATTGGGGGCACTCACCTTTCCGATAGATTTATGTTGCGTAATTCTCTTCGGACGATAATACTCGGGGTTGGCAAAGCAACGCGATACCCTGTGAGCCAATTCGCGTAATGATGACCGCGAATGGCCGCGATCCCTTCAACTTCATCTGCTTTCTTAGCTGATCAGGGTCCACGTCTACGCCGCGCACAAGGATTTCTAGGCTGCCTGCATCATAAGATTTTAGTACCGATTTTAGGCGCTTTAGGGGGACCTTTTCTATGAATGGAAATCCCGACATTCCCTGCGGGATGCGATCCCCTGTTAGGTACGCAATCCGCGGATCGATCTGCCACAATCCTTCGCGCGCCGCATAATGCTGCACGAGGCCCGCGCGCACCACTGCCCCATCGGGGTCAATGAGATACGTACCGATCTCGCCCGCCTCTGGCAGGTTGTGCTCTTCATCCGTGAGGACGTCAACTGACTCGCCCTGAATCATCACCGCGTGCCTGCCCGTGCCGAGGCCAGGTGTGTAGAGGCACGCCTCCTTAACTGCTCCATTGACGCTGCTTACGGTGACCAATCCGTCCCAGTCACTGAAATCGAGACCGGGTGCGCACTTGATGGCCAGGTGTGCGTCCCTGTGCGCAGCGATTAGGTCCGGCAGCGGTGGCAGCAAATCCTCCGGGCGGGAAATCCGCCGCCCTGCCTTCCTGCGGGCGGGATCGGCGATGATGACGTCCGCCGTGGTGGTCGTAGTGAGCGCATTTGCTTGAAAGAACGAGTCAGAATCCAAATTATGCCGGGCCATGGCAATGCGCGAGGCGTCGATATCGGAGCCGAAGTAGTCAAGGCCCGACCCGTAGCCTTCGGTGCCGATGGAACACGTGACATCGTGGACGGTGCGCATCCCTTTCTGCTGCAGGAATTCTGAGCGATAGCGCGCGACAGGCAGCGGGGTGGCTTGCTGGGCGGAATCGGCATCCATAAGCCAGGTCTCAGGCAGCTTTCCGCCCCGCCGGGCAGTAAGTAGCTCCATGGCGCAGCGCGCATAATCGCCGTAGGCAGCTTTCAACTTTTCCAAATCCTTCAGCTGCGAAGCCTTGCTCAGCTCCAAGTCCCAGCTGGAAAGTTCGGCGTTATGCTCGCTTAAGAAACGGACTTCATCAATGTTAAAGCTCATATTCGCTCTGTAGGGGTGGTCGCGAAATATTCCGCGTATTGCGGATCGTCGCGGAGGTCGCCGATAACGGGGCGAAGGTCGGACGAAGAGGCATCATCAAGCACCTCTTTGACGGTGGAGTACTTGCATAACCGTTGCATTTGCGCCCACGTGGGAACTACGAGACGGACGAGTCCGGCACGCCAGCCCTCCAAGATAAGCTGCGGCGAAAACCAGCCAGCGTCATCGGCCTCATGCGTGTCCCCGTCAGGCTCCTGCCCGCTCGGTAGCAGACCGACGAAGAAAAAAGTATCGAACCAATGGTTTTTGCTTTGCCCCACCCACCGGGCCCATGGAAGGATCATATCGGCATCGACGCGCATCCCGTTATTGCTAAGAAACTCCGTAAAGGAAATGGTGTGGTCTTCTAAGAGCCGGCGCTCGTGGTGATAGCGGCGTGCATTAGAAATCGTGCCGTCATCCCGGATCGCAAACAAGGTACCGGATTCCTCAAAGAGCTCGCGGGCCGCGGCAAAGACCAAGGCGTGGGCCTTGTATTTGGTGACTCCCATCCGCCGAGCCATAGCCACAACGGACTTTCCGGCCCACAAGTCACCGGAATCCCACGAACGCGGTGGGAAATCGCGCGGGTCTACCCCACCGCCAGGAAATACGGCATGGCCTGGGTAGTTGCGCATGGTGCTCACGCGTTCTTGCACCCAGACCTCGAGCCCGTCGGGGCCATCGCGAAGCAAGAGCACGGTCGCCGCCATGCGCCCACCGTTAAACCCGGTGGTATCGCTGGCGTCGATCGCATCGAGCTGGTCATGAATCTCGTTGGTCATTAAGACGTCCGGCGGGCAAAGTATCGCTGCCCAATGCGATCCACTTGGATGGGTTGGCGGAAGGCCTGGGACAGGTTCTCCGAGGTCAGCACGGAGTTAATGAGACCCTTTGCTACCACTTTGCCTTCATCCAGAAGCATCGCGTGGGTAAAGCCATACGGGATTTCTTCCACGTGGTGGGTAATCATGACGATGGCTGGGGCATCCGGATCCATCGCGAGATCGCCCAAGTACCCCACGAGGTCCTCGCGCCCGCCGAGGTCCATGCCGGCAGAAGGCTCATCCAGGATCAACAGCTCCGGATTGGACATCAAAGCGCGGGCGAGGATGACGCGCTTCTTCTCGCCTTCCGAAAGCGTGGTCCACGTGCGATCCTTTAAGTGGCTAGCGCCAACTTGGGCCAAGATGTCATCGGCGCGGGAAAAGTCCATGTCTTGGTATTCTTCGCGCCACCGGCCCAAGACCGCGTAACCGGCAGAAATGACGAGGTCATAGACCCGCTCATCCGCGGGAATGCGCGATTGCACGGCGGCAGAGGAAAGACCAATCAGCGCGCGCAGATCACGCATATCGGTCTTGCCAATTTGCTCGCCCATCAAAAAGGCCGTGCCCTTGGAGGGAAATTCCTCCGCGGCCGCCATGCGCACCAGGGAGGTCTTTCCGGCACCGTTCGGCCCGATGATGACCCAGCGTTCATCGAGCTCGACCTGCCAGTCCACGGGCCCTACCAAGTTCTTGCCACCGCGGCGAAGCTCCACGCCGCGGAAGTCGATGAGCCAGTCTTGATCAGTTGGGGTTACATCGTTCACGCCTTCCATTGTGACTGATCTATTCACCGCCCGCAGTAATTGACACAGCTCCGCTGGTTTTAATACAGCGCGCTTGCCAGCTTCGTGCGCGCTTCAAGAACGCGCGGATCATTGCCGGCAAAGAGGCCGAAGAGCTCGAGCAGGCGTTCCCTGAGCTGCGCCTTCTCATCGCCGGCGGTGACTTTCATGGCCTCGATGAGGCGGTCAAAGGCCTTTTCTGGGGCACCTGCCACGACTTCGGCATCGGCGGCACGCATTTGCTTGCCGATGTCCCCCTTATCCCCATCCGCAGCAGCAATCGGGTCCTCGGTTTGATTGGCCGGGTCCAGCCGCTTGAGAAGCTTCGTTGTGTCCCGCGCCTGCTTAATCTGCGTATTATCAGGTTCCGCTTCCAAGATGGATTCGTAGACCTTGATCGCGCCATCGAAATCGCCGGAGTTCAGGAAGGATTCTGCCTCCTGCAAGCGAGGGTCGTCCTCTTCTTCCTCTTCCGCTGCGGACGGTGCAGACTCAAGTCCCTTGAGCTGCGGTCCGACGTTTTCTACCAAGCTATCCAGCCACTGCTTGAGAGCATCCTTTGGCTGGGCTCCCTCGAAATTGGTCAGCGGTTGACCGGCGCCAATGGCAACCACGGTAGGTAGGTTCTTCACGCCGAAAGCCTGCGCCACCTGTGGAGTAGCATCCGCATCCACATAGCCTACGAGGAAGCTAAGGTTGCCAGCCGTAGCTAGTTCCTGCAGGTCCTGCTTCAGCTGGTCGGACTGCGTAGAGCGCGGGGTGCCGATAAGGACGACGACAGGTACCTCAGTGGAGCGGCGCACCACCTCGGTCTCAAAATTCGCCTCGGTGACGGTAAAAAATGGCTGGACTCCACTAGCCTGCCCAGCCACCGGCTGCTCTTGTGTCTGCTGGCGAGCTTCCGCACGCGCCTTGACCTGGCTGAGATCGAGGGCACCGCCTACATAAGCATTATTCGCAGAAGTCATTAATCCTCCTTAGCTAAACGCCGATTCACGGCGTCTACTTTATCTGTCAGTTGATTCTTCACGCCTTCGCGGATATCAGCCTTAATAACCAATGAGGTACGCGGCGATACCGCACGCACCGCTTCGGTGGCCTTTTTAATCGTGCCGAAAACCTCGTCCCACTCGCCTTCTACAAGGGTGAACATGGCGTTGGTTTCATTAGGCAGACCTGATTCCCGCACCACGCGGACCGCCTCCGCCACGGCATCGGCCATCTCGCCGGAATCATTATCCACCACTGCGGGTGCTACTGAAAATGCAACAATCATGCCCGCAAGTCTACCTTCGCTCCCAGCAGTGCCGGTGCCAATGACGGCGGTCATCGCCCTGCCTGCCGGTATCGCGCGGCCAGGCGACGATGTGGGCAACCCCAGGCGGAATATTTTGATTACACCCCGGGCAAATATAGAATTTTTGCGCCCGCGCGGAGCCAATATGCCGCATTATATAAGGCTCCCCGTGGGTCCAGCTTGGTCCCTCGACCGTCTGCGAACCAAAGAAGGTAGAGCCGTCCTTGGGCAGTGGCCGGAATTCCTGTGGTTTTCGCCTATTTCGCCGGGGCATTAAAACAACCGCAATTCTTTCGACTCGAGTCCGCGCAGCTCCTGATAGTCCAGAACCACGCAGCGGATGCCGCGGTCTTCGGCAAGCGTTCGAGCTTGCGGCTTAATCTCTTGCGCAGCAAAAATGCCAGATACCGGAGCGATTAGTTCATCGCGGTTCAATAGCTCGAGGTAGCGGGTCAATTGCTCTACTCCGTCGATCCCGCCGCGGCGCTTGACCTCCACGGCAACATTCCGGTTATCAGCATCTTTAGCCATGATGTCCACTGGGCCAATAGCCGTGGGGTACTCGCGGCGCACGAGGGTGAAATTAGAACCCAGCGTGTCGATCTTTTCGGCCAAAAGCTCCTGTAGGTGCGCCTCCACGCCATCCTTTACTAGGCCGGGGTCTTCGCCCATCTCGTAGGAGATATCCTCGTGGATTTCCGCGATAGTGATGCGCAATTGCTCACCCTTCGGGTTTTCCACTAGCCACAAGACCTCGCCGGTGTCATTGCCATCCACGTCCTCGATGACGGATTCACTCACCGTACACGGCGGTGTCATCCAATTCAGGGGCTTGTACGCGCGGTCATCGGCATGCACCGATACCGAGCCGTCTGCCTTGACAATGAGCAGGCGGTCCGCCAAGGGCAGGTGGGCGTCGAGCCGTCCCACGTAATCAACTGAACAACGGGCGATTACTAAGCGCATGGCTACTACCCTAGCCTGTTGCTATTGGCGCTTGGACTGCCGGGTGGCTCGCTCCCGCAACTGCTTGTAATCAAAGCGCTGTTGCCGCTTGGACGGCGCCGCCTCGACCCAAGCTTCGAAGGCCATGATCCCGCGGGCATCGGAAGCCAGCTCGTATTCCGCATCCCCGGTGCTAAAGTGCACTACCTCGGTGGCATCAGACATGAAAGAAGCCTCGTCATCATCCAAAGAACGGGAGTTCAAAATGGTGATGTCGAGGCGGTTAAACCACAGGTTATAGCGCGGAAATACCGAGCGCAGTTTGAAATATTCCACGACTTCCCCGGTATAGCGCAGCACGCCATGGCGCCAAGAAAAGCTATCTTTCGCCGGCATTGAGCGCAACAACACCGCGGTTCCGCGCGAGCGCAGAGTAAAAAATCGCAGGGCCGCCAGCAGAAGTACTAGCAATACCACCAACGCTAAGGCCCACAGGACCACCGAGATAACCGTCGAATTCATGGGCTCCACACGCCATCCTTGGTTAGTGAAAGAACATTTATTTGGATTGTAGCGCCTGATTCCGCTTCTGCGCCAATAGGCAAAGACAAAGAAAACGTGAAAAAGCGCACCGGATAAATTCCAGTGCGCTTTTCTGAGAGCAGGAAGGGCGGCTATTGCTGCCCTCTCCTACCAATCCAAGGTTTATTCAGCCTTTGCTGCGCGGCGAAGTGCACGCAATGCAGCCTCACCGCGGGACTTGGTGAGCTCATGAGCCGAAGAGGAATCCTCTTCCGCCTTGGCCTCATCCACCTCATCGGACCAGATGGCCCAATCAGCGAGGACGGTAATCTTGTCCTGGGTAACGGAGAGGAAGCCACCCTGGACGGCGGCAACGCGCCGCGCGCCATCAACTGGGTGGATGGTCACTACGCCATTGTCGATCAACTGACCGATCACAGGCTCGTGACCGGGAAGCACGCCGATCTCACCCTCGGTGGTCTCAGCCGTCACTATGGAGGCCTGACCAGACCACAATGAGCGCTCGACGGAAACCAATTCGGCGGTGATGTCAGCCATGTGCCTCTCCCTACTTCTCGTTCAACTTCTTGTATGCGGCTTCGACGTCGTCCAAGCCACCCAAGCCGTTGAAGGCCTGCTCTGGGTAGTGGTCAAACTCACCGTTGCAGATGCGCTCGAAGGCATCGATGGTGTCCTGCAGCGGCACGTAAGAACCCTCCAGGCCAGTGAACTTCTGCGCAACGAAGAAGTTCTGGCCCAAGAAGCGCTCAATACGGCGGGCACGCTGCACGGTCACCTTGTCTTCTTCAGACAGCTCGTCCATACCAAGGATGGCGATGATGTCCTGCAGTTCCTTGTTTTTCTGCAGAATACCGATGACGCGCTGTGCTACCTCATAGTGCTTCTCGCCCACAATGCCTGGCTCGAGAATACGAGAGGTAGAGGTCAGCGGGTTCACTGCTGGGTAAATACCCTTGGAAGCAATGGCACGGTCCAGCTCGGTCGTCGCATCCAAGTGGGCGAAGGTCGTAGCTGGGGCCGGGTCAGTGTAGTCATCGGCAGGCACGTAAACGGCCTGCAGAGAGGTAATGGAACGACCCTTGGTGGAGGTAATGCGCTCCTGCAACACACCCATCTCATCAGCCAAAGTTGGCTGGTAACCCACGGCGGAAGGCATACGACCCAGCAGGGTGGATACCTCGGAGCCGGCCTGGGTGAAACGGAAGATGTTGTCAATGAACAGCAGCACATCCTGGTTCTGCACATCGCGGAAGTACTCCGCCATGGTCAGGCCGGACAGAGCCACGCGCATACGGACTCCTGGTGGCTCGTCCATCTGGCCGAAGACAAGTGCAGTATCTTGCAGAACGCCCATCTCTTCCATTTCCAGGAAGAGGTCGGTGCCCTCACGGGTGCGCTCGCCGACGCCAGCGAAAACCGACGTACCGGAGAACTCGCGGGCAATACGGGTAATCATTTCCTGGATCAGGACGGTCTTACCCACACCTGCACCACCGAAGAGGCCAATCTTGCCACCCTTAACGTAAGGGGTCAGCAGGTCAATGACCTTGATACCAGTTTCGAGGATCTCGGTCTTGCCCTCGAGCTGGTCGAACGCTGGTGGCTCGCGGTGGATGCCCCACTGCTCGCCATCGCGGCCGAGGCCCGGCTCATCGAGGCAGTCACCGAGGGCGTTGAAGACGTGGCCCTTGACGACGTCGCCGACGGGTACGGAAATAGGCTCTCCGGAGTCGACTACCTCGGCGCCACGGACAAGGCCGTCGGTAGGTGCCATGGACACGGTACGAACGAGGTTGTCACCGAGGTGCTGAGCGACCTCGAGGGTGACGGTCTTTGCCACAGCTTCGAGCTTAATCTCGACGTGGAGTGCGTTGTACAGGGCCGGAAGTGCCTCGCGTGGGAATTCCACGTCCACCACCGGACCGATGACGCGCACGACACGACCGGCGACTGCCGAAGACTGTGCATTCTGCTCTTGCAGAGCTGTAGTCATAATCTAGTCACTTTCTGCGCTGTCAGATAGCGCGCCAGCGCCACCGACGATCTCTGAAATTTCCTGGGTAATCTGCGCCTGACGGGCCTGGTTGGCCACACGAGACAGGTCATTGACCATCTCGGTTGCGTTGTCAGTAGCAGATTTCATAGCTGTACGGCGTGCAGCGGACTCGGAAGCCGAAGCCTCCAAGAACATAGCAAACAGGATACGCGAGACGTACTGCGGAAGCAGCGCGTCCATCAGGGTATCCGCGTCCGGCTCGAACTCGAAGTCCGCGGAAATGTTATCCACTGGCTCCGGATCCTCCAGTGCGGAGTCACCCATCTCGTACTCCTCGCCCTGCACTACCGGCTCAACGGGCAAAAGCTGCTGTGCACGCGCGGTTTGGGTCAGCATGGACTCAAACTCGGTGTAGACCACATGCACCTGGTCAAAGCCGGTAACACCTGCACCTTCACCTTCCGCGTGCAGGCCCTCGCGGCCCTTGGTAGTGCCCTTAGAACCAGCAACGAAGCCATCGATCATGTGGCGACGCACATCGTGGGTGCCCTCCCAGGTTGGGTCCTGAGAGAAACCATCCCAGCTGCCCGCTACCTCTTCCTCACGGAAGTTGTAGTGGCCGATGCCCTTGCTGCCGGCGACGTAGCGAACTACCTCGTAGCCCTTGCTTTCGAGGAGGGCCTTGAGCTGGGCTGCCTTCTTGAAGACGTTGTTGTTGTAGCCACCGCACATGCCTCGGTCAGAGGTGATTACGAGAATCGCGGCGACATTGCCGTCTTCACGCTCACGCAGCATAGGGTGCTCTAGCGTCGACGCTGCAGCCAACCTGTTCATGACGTTGGTCAGCTCAATCGCGTACGGCTGAGAGGCTTCCACCCGAGCCTGCGCTTTGGTAATGCGCGAGGTAGCAATGAGCTCCTGGGCTTTAGTGATCTTCTTAGTCGAGTTCACGGACCGGATGCGGTCGCGTAATTCGCGAAGATTAGCCATCGTTTCTCCTCCCTTCTTTCATATAGACGGTTAATTACGAGAGCTGAACTCTACTTAGCCGTCTTCCGGGAGACGTTGAGCTCGGTGCTTTTCACGTCATTTTCGTCCAAAGGATCTACAGGCTCTTCGGTGCCCAAGTTGTTGCCCTCGGAGGTGCGGAACGTAGGAGCGAACTCCTTGGCTGCAGCCTCGAGTGCTTCCTTGGACTCATCGCTAAGCGCCTTGCCGCCGGCGATCTGCTCAAAGACCTCTGGAGTATTGGCGTTGAGGTACTCGTGCACCTCGGCCTCGAAGCGGCGAACGTCTTCGACGGGAACGACGTCGAAGATGCCTGCCTCGGCGAGGTAAATGGATACCATCTGGTATTCCACCGGCTGTGGCGAGGACTCGGACTGCTTCAGCAGCTCAACCAAGCGGGAACCGCGCTCCAGCTGCGCCTTGGACGCAGAGTCAAGGTCAGATGCGAAAGCAGCGAATGCCTGCAGGTCACGGTATGCAGCCAAGTCAAGACGGAGGTTACCAGCAACCTTCTTCATACCCTTGGTCTGTGCCGCACCACCAACACGGGAAACGGATACACCGACGTTAATAGCCGGGCGCACACCCTGGTTGAAGAGGTCGGACTCCAAGAAGACCTGACCGTCAGTAATGGAAATGACGTTGGTCGGAATGAAGGCACTAACGTCATTAGCCTTCGTCTCGATGATGGGTAGTGCGGTCATAGAACCGGCACCCATGTCATCGGAAAGCTTGGCAGCGCGCTCCAGCAAGCGGGAGTGCAGGTAGAAGACGTCACCTGGGTAGGCCTCGCGTCCCGGCGGGCGGCGTAGCAACAGCGAAATTGCACGGTATGCCTCAGCCTGCTTAGTCAAGTCATCGTAAATGACCAAGACGTGGTTGCCCTGGTACATCCACTGCTGACCCAACGCAGCACCGGAGAATGGTGCCAGCCACTTGTAGCCGGCGGAATCAGAAGCTGGGGCTGCCACGATGGTGGTGTAATCCAGCGCGCCGTGCTCCTCAAGGGTGCGGCGCACGCTGGCGATGGTCGAGCCCTTCTGGCCGATGGCGACGTAAATACAACGGACCTGCTTGTCCTTGTCGCCGGACTCCCAGTTCGCCTTCTGGTTCAAAATGGTATCGATGGTCACCGCAGTCTTACCGGTCTTACGGTCACCAATAATCAGCTGACGCTGACCACGGCCGATCGGGGTCATCGCATCGATAGCCTTGATGCCGGTCTGCATTGGCTCTTCAACCGGCTGGCGCTGCAGCACGGAAGGTGCCTGCAACTCGAGGACGCGCTCCTCTTCGCTTTCGATTGGGCCCAAGCCGTCGATGGGCTGGCCCAGTGGGTTAATAACGCGGCCGAGGAAGTCCTCGCCCACGGGAATGGAAAGGACCTCGCCGGTCCTCTTAACCTCGTCGCCCTCCCTGAGGGACTCGTAGTTACCCAAGACCACGACACCAATGGAGTTAGTGTCAAGGTTCTGTGCGACGCCAATAACGCCGCCGGGGAACTCGAGCAGCTCATTCGCCATAACGGATGGCAGGCCAGAAACCTGCGCAATACCGTCAGCTGCCGAAATGACCACGCCGACCTCCTCACGGGAGGCCTCCGCGGAGTAGCTCGAGGTGTAGTTCGCAATCGCACTACGGATCTCGTCGGAGGAGATCGTCAGCTCCGCCATGTTCTTCCTGCTCTCGGTAGTATCTTCCAGCACTTACTTAAATCGTTTCTGTCGTTTCGGCTACACCATCTGGGCACGGAAGCGGGCAATCTTGCCTGCCGTCGAGCCGTCAATGATTTCATCGCCGACGCGGATGCGCATGCCACCGAGGAGGCTGGTGTCAACCTCAGAGTGAATGGACATCGCACGACCATAAATTTTGCCCAGCTTCTCAGCGAGTACTGCCTGCTGGCCTTCATTCAATTCACCCGCAGCGACTACGCGCGCGATGGTGCGACCCTGCAGCGCTGCTGCAGTATCGGCCAATCCGGCAACGTCATCAATGGGGTTCTGCTCTGGGCGGCTGATGGCCTGCAGCGCGAGCGCTTCAGTAAACATCGTCACCTTGCCGTAGAGCACATTTGCCAGCAATCCGCGCTTGCGTGCGGATTCAGCAGTTCGATCGGAAAGCAGCTGGGTAAGCTCGCCCTCGCGGTCCAGAATCTGTGCCAAGCGGAAAAGCTCGTCTTCGACCTGGCCCAACTGGCCCTGCGCCTCGGCGGCGCGCAGCAATGCGCGGCGACCCAAGGATACAAGCCCGTTGACGAAGTCCTTCGGCGAAGACCATTGGTTCGCCGCAGCTTCCTGCAGGATGCTCAGGGCACCGGCAGAAACCTTGGACCCAAAGAGATTCTCGGCCAAGGACTTGCGCGCTTCAGCCGGGGCGGCGACGTCAATGAAGGACACGCGCAATTCGCGGTCACCATCCAAAACGTCGACGACCTCGAAAATGTCTAGGCCCGCTTGGACTGCACTAGCGACGTTCTTATCGCCAGCGAGGATTTCATCCACACGGGACTGTGAGTTCGCGAGTGCTTCGCGGCTAGCTGCCTTCATAGTTGCCTACTTTCCGGCCGGTGCCACAGAGTCGAGCTCGGACAAAAAGCCATCGATAGTAGAGGACTTCTTGGAGGCGTCAGAAAGCTCGCCGCCCAGAATCTTTTCTGCCAAGTTGATGGAGTTCTGTCCCATTTCGGAACGCAGCTCAGTAACAACCTGCGCACGAGAAGCTTCCAACTGCTTTTCGCCATTGGCGACGATGCGGCGGGATTCCTCTTCCGCTTGGCTCTTCGCGTCAGCCTCGATCTGCTTGCCGCGCTCGCGCGCCTGCTCGCGGATCTCGGCTGCCTCTGCGCGGGCATCAGCCAGCTGAGCATTGTACTTTTCTAGAGCAGCTTTAGCCTCGGCCTGTTGAGCCTCAGCGCGCTTCATGCCGCCCTCAATCCGGTCTTCACGCTCTTCGAGCAACTTGGTGTAACGAGGAAGTACGAACTTCCAGAACAACCAGAGAATTACGATGAAGCACAGCAAAGACCAGAAAATGTCATAGTTCTTGGGCAGAAGAACGGAGAAGCTACCCGAACCTGGGTTCTCCTCGCCCTCTGCTGCAAGCAAATAAACGACGTTATTCATAGGTCTCCCGTCTTAAAAGTTTCGGTTTGGAAAACTCGTACTTTTAGAACAGGAAGCCGGCAACGAGGCCGATAAGGGCCAGGGCCTCGGTGAAGGCGATACCCAGGAACATGGTGGTACGCAGCTGGCCGGCCATCTCCGGCTGGCGAGCCATAGCCTCAACGGTCTTGCCGGCGACGATGCCGATACCGATACCAGGGCCGATAGCAGCCAGGCCGTAGCCGATGGTGCCGAAGCCTTCGAACGTCGTAGCAGCATCCTGTGCCAGAATGATTTCGTTCATGGTGAAAGTCGTTCCCTTTCGTAAAAAATCTTCAGTCCGTATCGGACCGAATGTCAGTGTTGTGTAATTAGGTGGATTACTCGGTCGCGCTCGTCGACCTCGTCCTTAGTGCGAATCAGCGTGCAAGGACAACTCAATGTACACCGCCGTCAACAAGGCGAAGATGTACGCCTGCAAGAAGATAACCAGAATCTCGAACAGGCTCATAGCCAAGCCCAAGACCACGGTCAGTCCAGACAGGACGGTCCAACCATTTAGCTGCCAGAAGAAGAAGTTCGTAGCAGAGAAGAGAAGAACCAGGATGATGTGTCCAGCAAGGAAGTTCGCCATGAGACGAATTGCAAGGGTAACCGGTCGCAGAATGAACGTAGAGAAGAACTCAATCGGTACCACCAAAAGGTGCAATGCCGGTGGCAAGTTCGGAATCACTACGGAGGAGCGAATGAACTTGCCCAAGCCGTAGCGCTTGGCGCCGGCGTAAATCATGACGATGTACGAAACGGCTGCCAACACAATTGGCATACCAATACGACCGTTGGGCGAGACGTTAAGTCCCGGAATAACGGTCGCGACGTTCATAAACAGAACCGCGAAGAAGATGCTAGCGATAATTGGCAGGAATCGCTTTCCCTCCTTCTTACCCAAAATGTCCTCGGCGATATGGACGCGGACGAAGTCGACCGCGTTCTCGCCTACATTCTGAATGCCAGAAGGAACCAACTTAGGGTTCTTAAAGGCAGCCCAGAAAAGGATCACCACAATTAGCGTCATCAAAATGCGAATCAGCATCAGGCGATCAAGCGCGAACCATCCATCGGCGAAGTCGCCGAAAAATAGATGGTCGGCATCAATTTGCCCCGGGAAGAATTCTTCACCTAGATCGGGCGTATGGAAGTGCCCTTTCATAGCCAATGTTGTAACGCTCAGCGTTCTCTCCCGTGTTCGGGCCACACAGCCAATAGCTGGCCTCTGTGGTGCGATGGACGTCTCAAACTCTCTGCCTTGAACACGGACTCCGTCGCACATCAGCGTGAACAAGACAGGGATTTACCGTGCAGGATTCAAGCGCAACACTTAACCCCGCGGTAACCCGTTGCAAATCGTATCAGCTGGATCAACAGTTTTCGCACGTGGGGGCCCCATAAGCCACACCCGATAGCGCCATTTCCGCCTTTTGCCATACAAAACCGCGCTATTCCTGCCCAATTCACAAACGTGCATTTGATCACACCCTCAGGTCAACACACCTCCTCGGGGGTGACCAACTTCCATTAATGCCAGCATGCAGGCATAAAAAGGCCGCCGCGCAAGCCTGGTGCGCGACGGCTTAACTCTTTTTGCCCTACTCAGGACACGTAGGTGATCCTGGAGGTGACCACGGCCCAGACCTCAGAGCCTAAGGTAACGATGAGTGCTACGACGACGGTGAGAAACAGCGCCCACGTGTCATAGAAATCCATGTCCCGGATAATGGCCAGAACTCCGATGAGGACGATCAACTTGATAAGCCAACCGCCCAATACCACCGCGATGGTAGTGGAGGGCGTCGAGTGGGCGGTAAAGAGCACCGACAGCGCGGTAAATAGGACAAAGCCGCCGCCGAGGGCAGCGCCGACGAGAACGCCCCAAAGCCCGGCGACACCTTGTGCCCCGCCCCAGACGGCGAGAGAAATGATGGTAAAGATGCCGAGGGCCGTAGACCCCTTCTTTACGGCGCGCTGCAGCGGCAGGCGCGGGTCATCGAAATTAGGATTTTCCGTTGTGTCACTCACGGACATTCACCCTACCTCACGCACTCGGCGAGTCACGCAATACGCAATCATCCGACGACCTGAGCCCAATCTTACCCTGCCGCAGTGGAATCAGCGTCGCGCCAAAGGCAATCAACAACGCCATGATGGACAGGCCGATTGCAACTGGCGCTGGCACGATGGAAAACGACACCGCACCAAAGGCCACCGCGGACACCCAGAGGTACAACACGAGCACGGTGCGTCGGTGCGTATGCCCCAGAGACAAAAGGCGGTGGTGGATGTGTGCCTTATCCGCAGAAAACGGCGAGCGCCCCTGGGATAGGCGGCGAATTACCGCCCAGACAAGGTCTAAGACTGGAATAAACACCGCAGCGATCACCACGAGGATGGGTGACATAAGCGCCACGATGTCCACGGTGCCGTAGAGGGACATGTTGATCTTGCCGGAGGCGGAGGTGGAGGCCGCAGCGAGCAAGAGGCCGATAAGCATGGAGCCGGAATCGCCCATAAAAATTCGGGAGGGCTCAAAGTTATGGGGCAAAAAGCCTGCACACATCCCCACCAAAGCGGCGCTAATAATTGCGGGTGGATACGCCGATACCGCCCCACCCTGGTCATGCAGGACGGTCAGCGAGAAGACCAAGATGGCGCCGCCTGCGATGAGCCCAAGGCCAGCAGCTAAGCCATCGAGGCCGTCAACGAAGTTGATGGCGTTGATGAGCAGGACCGTGAAAAAAGCGGTAAGGAGGGTGCTTTGAATCTGGTCGAGTACTACCGTGGTGCCGCCGCCGAAGGGAATGAAAAGCAGCGTCCAGGTTAGGCCCAGACCACTCATCAGGGCGGCGGCAAAGAGCTGCCCAAAAAGTTTAATGAGGGCCCCGAGTTCCAGGTAGTCATCGGCAATCCCCAAAAGCACAATGGCCAGCGCCGCCCACAACACCGCACTCATCTCTGGGGTCACGGGCATAAACCCGCGAGTCAAGGCTGGGAGCTGGGCTGCGAGGAATATCGCTGCCCCAAAGCCGGTAAACATGGCGAGCCCGCCCATGCGGGGCGTCGGCTGCGAGTGGGAATCGCGCAGGCGAATTTCTGCCACCCGGCCCGTGCGGACCAAAAAAGACCGCACCACTCCGGTGGTCAGGTAGGTAAATGTCGCTGCAACGAGGATGACCAAGGCCAACTCGCGCAGCGGTACGCCAGTGCCGCTCACGCGAAATGCTCCTTCTATCCTTGGGGCCGGGTGCGCAACGAGTCAGCGGAGACGCCGAGCACCTCACCAATCTCCTCCGCGGATAATGCACCCTCGCGCAGTAGAAATGGATGATCACCGGAGAGATCGATGATGGTCGAGGGCTTGCCGATGTCCGTTTCTCCCCCGTCCAAATACACAGTGACGGCCTTGCCCAATTGAGCCTTGGCCATTTGCGCGGTCGTCGGCGGTTGGTGGCCAGAAATATTGGCAGAAGAAACCGCCATCGGCCCCACCTCGCGCAACAGCTCGATGGCAATCGGGTGAAGGGGCATCCGCAGCATGACGGTACCGCGGGTATCACCTAAGTTCCACGGCAGGGACGGGGCCTGAGGCACGACGATGGATAGTCCGCCTGGCCAAAAGGCTTCGACGAGGTCGCGGGTGGAATCGGGGTACGAGGCGACGAGGCCGCGAACGGTGTTCCAGGAGCCGACGAGCACGGGAACCGGCATATCCGGCCCACGCTGCTTGGTGGCAAGCAGATTGGCTACCGCGTCATTATCGAAGGCATCGCAGCCCAAACCGTAAAGCGTATCGGTGGGCATGACCACAAGCCGCCCAGACTTGGCGGCCTTGGTGGCGATGCTCACGCCTTCCTCACGCTCGGTGTCATCGGCGCAATTATAAATTTTTCCTTGCATCAATAATCCCCTTCTTGCCCGACGGTGATGCCTTAGTTTACCGCGCGCTGCGCGGTAATAAAGCGCGGCGTGCCTGTTAAGTCCCTAAGCGGCGCGATATGGGAAAAGCCACCGTGGTCACGCACCGCATCGCGCACGACATCGCCAGTCGTATCGTCGTGTTCAATCGCCATGACCCCACCAGGCCGCAAAAGCCTGGCGATGGTGGGGATCAACCCGCGGATTACTCCCATGCCGTCATCGCCACCGAAGACAGCCACGTGCGGATCGTGATACACCTCCGGTTGCAAGTTCGGATCTTCCGGTACATAAGGCGGGTTGCTCACTACGAGATCGACCGTGCCATTCCAGTCCGCCAGAATCTGGCTGTCGGTCGCGTCCGCCTGCACCACCTCTACCCCGGTGCCGTTGGTATTGGCGCGGGTGAACTCGAGGGCGGCATCGGAAAGCTCGACCGCCCTCACCTCCGCCTGCGGTAGGTAATGCTGCAGGTAGAGCGCCAGCGCGCCCGAACCCGAGCACAAATCCACCATGCGCGGGCCGGGTGCGTGGTGGACCGCCCAATCCGCCATCACCTCCGTTTCCGGGCGCGGAATGAACACGCCTGGCCCCACCTTTAGGTCTAGGGGCCCAAACCACGCCGTTCCCAGCACGTATTGCAGCGGCTCGCGCTGTTCTCGTCTACGCAAAAGCGCCTCAAAGGCCACGTCAAAGCCGGGCATGGGTGGCTCATGCAGCGGAATATCCAAATGCCCGCAGTGAATGAGGTGTGAGATGAGGATGCGCGCATCCCATTCGGGGCTTCCTGCTCCAGCAACGCGAAGGCGCTGCACCCCTTGGCGCAGCGCCTCACCGTACGAATCCATCGACCGCTATTATCCCTCGGCCTCAAGGCGCTCGGCGCGCTCCTGGTCCTGCAGAGCCTTGATGAGATCCTGCATATCGCCGTTCAATACGGAATCCAGGTTATTGGCCTTGTAGCCAATGCGGTGATCCGTAATGCGGTTTTCCGGCCAGTTATAGGTGCGCACGCGCTCGGAGCGATCCATGGTGCGCACCTGGGAGGCGCGCTGCTCGCCAGCCTCGGCCTCGCGAGCATCGCGTTCCATCTGGTCCAGGCGAGCCTGCAGCACCTGCAGGGCACGGGCCTTGTTCTGGATCTGCGAGCGTTCCTTTTGGCAGGTAACAATCAACCCCGTGGGCAGGTGGGTAATGCGCACCGCCGAGTCGGTGGTGTTCACGCCCTGACCGCCCTTACCGGAGGAGCGGTACACGTCGACGCGGATATCCTTGTCATCGATATTGACCGATTCGACCTCTTCGGGCTCTGGGTACACCAGCACGCCGGCGGCAGAAGTCTGGATGCGCCCCTGCGATTCCGTGACCGGCACGCGCTGCACGCGGTGCACGCCGCCTTCGAATTTGAAGACGGACCATGCGCCATCGCGCGTCGGAGACTTAGCGCGGAAGGAGATAGTCATGTCCTTCACGCCACCCAAGTCGGATTCGTTAAGGCCCAAGACCTCCCACTTAAAGTCGATCTTATCGGCAAAACGCTCGTACATGCGGGCTAAGTCGCCGGCAAAGAGCGCGGCCTCTTCGCCGCCGGCACCGGCCTTGATCTCCATGATGATGTCTTCCGAGTCCTGCTCATCGCGCGGGGCGAGCAGGTCAGCCAGCTTTTCTTCCAGCTCTTCCACAGACTCGGCTAGGCGGTCCGCTTCTTCCTGGAAGTCGTGGTCTTCATAAGCCATCTCTTTGGCGTCCGCGAGATCCTCGCGCGCCTGGGTCAGCTCATCGTTGACCATGATGATGGGGCGTAACTCCGCGTACCGCTTGGACAGCTTGCGAAAAGCCTGCTGATCGCCGGCGATTTCTGGGTCGCCCATCTGCATTTCAATGCCCTGGTATTCCGACACAATGTCATCAACCATGGAAACTTGATTAGACATAGTCTTCCTCGTCCTTATCCGCTGCCATCGGTGCAGAAGAAGCTACCTGCATGAGGAACTCGCCATTCGAGCGGGTCTTCTTAAGCTGCTTGATCAACAGGTCAATTGCCTGGTGGGAATCCAGAGCCGACAGGATGCGGCGCAGTTTGGTCATGATGCGCGCCTCTTCAGGCACTAGCAGGAGCTCGTCCTTGCGGGTACCGGAGGGGTTGACGTCCACAGCCGGGAATACGCGGCGCTCCGAGATCCCGCGGTCCAGCTTCAGCTCTGCGTTACCCGTCCCCTTGAATTCTTCGAAGATGACGGTATCGCCGGTAGAACCGGTCTCCACCATCGCGGTGGCGATAATGGTGAGCGAACCGCCCTCTTCAATATTGCGGGCAGCGCCCAAGAAGCGCTTTGGTGGGTAGAGCGCATTGGAATCCACACCACCAGACAGGATGCGGCCCGATGCCGGGGAGGAGTTGTTGTACGCGCGGCCCAAGCGGGTGATGGAATCCAGCAGCACCACGACATCCTTGCCCTGCTCCACCAGGCGCTTTGCGCGCTCGATGGCCAGCTCGGAGACGGAGGTGTGCTCTGATGGCGGACGATCAAAGGTAGAAGAAATGACCTCACCCTTCACGGAGCGCTGCATGTCCGTGACCTCTTCAGGGCGCTCATCCACCAGCACCACCATGAGGTAGCACTCGGGGTTATTGGTAGCAATCGCATTCGCGATGTTTTGCAAGATCGTGGTCTTACCGGCCTTCGGCGGCGAGACGATGAGCGCGCGTTGACCCTTACCAATCGGCATAATCAGGTCGATGACGCGGGTGGTCAGGATCTTCGGGTCCGTTTCCAAGCGCAGGCGCTGATTGGGATACAGCGGCGTGAGCTTATTAAAGTGCGGGCGCTGCTTTGCCTCTTCGGGATCGATCCCATTGACGGTATCGACCTGCACCAACTGGTTGTACTTGCGGCGGTTGCGGCCATTGCCGTGCGTGTGGGTAGGCCCAGCCACCTTGACCTGACCGGTAATGGCGTCACCAGAGCGCAGACCCAAACGGCGCACGATGTTCTTATTAACAAAGACATCCGCATCGCCCGCGCGGTACCCAGTGGTGCGCAGGAACGAGACGTTATTGTCTACGACATCTAAGATGCCGCCGACAGCCTGCAGCTCATCGCCCTCGCGTACCTGCAGGTCATTGCCGCCGCCGTGGTTATCATTATTGCCCCGGCCACCCCGGCGGTTCCGGCGGTTGCGACGGCCACGGCGGTTACCGCGGTCAAAATTATTATCGTCATTGCGATTATTGCGGTGATTATTATCGCCGTTCTTCTCGCCCTGCTTGTCTCCCTGGTTATCGGAGCCGTCCTGGGAGTCCTCGCGGCGGTCCTGGTGGCGATTCTGGTTCTGCTCCTGCGCATCACCCCGGTTATTGTCCCCCTGCTCTTGGCGCTCTTGACGGCGGGCGCGATTGCGGCGCGCGCGGCGGGCCTGCGACCGCGACTCATAGCGCTGGTCGTCGCCGTTGTCCTTGCGGTCTTTGCCGCGGTTGTCCTGCTGTTCGCCGGACTTGCCGTTATCGCTCTCGCCGCGGTCATCCTTCTTGGACGGCTTATCTTTCTGCTTGGCAGGCGCCGCATCCTTCGCGGGTTTCTCGGCCTTCTCGGCCTTTTCTGCCTGCTCTATTTTTGCCTTCGCCTTTGCGGGAACCTGACCGGTCTTAATGGCGGTAATGAGATCCCCTTTGCGCAGGGCAGAAACGCCGCGAAGGCCGCGCTCGGCGGCCATTTTGCGCAATTCCGGCAGCTTCAGGGATGCGAGATCCTGTGCCGCGGTGTTGTCCGTATCGCTCACGGATATCCTTTCGTTGCTTGACCAGGTCCATAGTTGGGATCCGCCCTCCCCCACTTCAGGGAAGCTTGGGCGGGTGCACTGGAAGCCGATGTGTATTTTTCTTATCTTTTCGCCCTCGTGCCAAGGCGCTAGCGCGCCTTGCCGGGGCAATAAGCATGAGGCCTCTTCCGGTTACCTTAAGGGAAATCCCCCTTGTAGCCAGTACGCGGGGGCGGAAGAATTCAAGAAACGACTGTGGGCAATGTATAACGATGGGACCTGTCACTGGGCCCGATTGCATAGGATTGGGAAGGTTTTCCCGCTTTCCTATCAGTCGAAAGCAATTATAGCGCATTCGCTTCGCGGTGAGTACTTGGACACCGCTACAGTGGAAGCATGCTTTCCACGATGATGGATATTCCCCTGTCTTTAACCCGTATTTTGGAATACGGCGCGTCAGTGCACGGCAATACCACTGTTACCACTTGGCACGGCGAGGGAACCGGGTCCGAGTTTGGCCCCGCAGAAAAGGTTACCTTCCGCGATATCGCTGCACGCGCAGCAGCCTTTGCCCATGTTTTACACGATGACCTTGGCATCACCGGTGATCAGCGCGTGGGTAGCTTCATGTGGAATTGCGCTGAGCACCTCGAGGTCATGTTTGGCTCTGCCTGCAAGGGTGCGGTTTTCACTCCGCTGAATAAGCAGCTGATGAATGACCAGATTCGCCACATCATCAGCCACGCCGAGGTCTCCGTCATCGTGTGCGATCCCCGGCTCGCCCCGCAGTTGGGCACGGTTTTAAACGGCGCGCCATCTGTGCATTCGGTGATTTTTACCGGTTCCCAATCGCCGCAGCGCTTTGCCCACCATTTCCCGCGCGGCATCGAGTTTTATTCCTACGAGGCGCTGCTGGATGGCCGCTCTACCATCTACGATTGGCCCGAGCTCGATGAGCGCACCGCCGCCGCATTGTGTTATTCCACCGGCACCACCGGCGCACCGAAGGGTGTTTTATATTCCCATCGCTCGCTTTACCTCGAGGCCATGCAGCTGCGTTCCTCGGATTCGCTGTGCATTACCCACGGCGAGACCTTCCTGTGCTGCATTCCCATCTACCACGTGCTGAGCTGGGGCGTTCCCTTTACGTGTTTCATGACGGGCACCCCGCTCGTGCTTCCCGATGCCGATGTCTCCGCCCCCACCCTCGCCAAGGTCATTGCAGCCACGTCGCCGCGCGTGGCCCACGGCGTGCCCACCATCTGGATCCAGCTCTTCGTGCACTACATGCACAATCCGCCAGAGCGCATGACGCTGACGGAAATTTTCGCCGGCGGCTCCCCTGTGCCGCCGCAGCTTATCAAGATGTGGGAGGAGCATTACGGCGTCGACGTCGTGCACGTCTGGGGCATGGTGGAAACTTCGACGGTCGGCAGCGTCGCCCGCCCGCCGCAGGGAGCGTCCGGCGATACCCGCTGGGCTTATCGCATCTCCCAGGGAAAGATCGCCGCTTCGCTGCAATACCGCGTGGTCAATGACGGCCAAGTGGTATCGAAGACCGACCGCAATGCCGGTGAGCTCCAGGTGCGTGGCAACCTCGTGACCGGTTCTTATTATCATTCCCCCACCGCTGAGCCGGGTGAAGTGGCTTCCGAGTTCCGCGGCAAGCCGGTCGAGGCCGCGGAGTCCAAGTTCACCGCAGATGGCTGGTTGCGCACAGGCGATGTCGGCTCCGTAACGAAGGACGGCTTCCTCACCGTGGAAGACCGCGCCCGCGATGTCATCCGCTCGGGTGGCGAGTGGATCTATTCGGTGCAGTTGGAAAACCTCATCATGGCCAATTCAGATGTGGTGGAAGCCGCGGTAATTGGCTACCCAGATAAGCAGTGGGTGGAACGCCCCCTCGCCGTGACCGTCTTGGATGAACAAGCCTCTCCCACCATCGAAACGGCCGAAAAATTGCGCCAGAGCCTGCGCAAGGAATTGCCTAGCTGGATGCTGCCGGAGTACTGGGCCTTCGTAAAGTCGATCGATAAGACCTCAGTGGGCAAGTTTGATAAGAAGGATCTGCGCACCCACTTGGCGGAAGGCGATTACAATATCATCCGCCTCAAGGGCCCAGGTGAAGCCCAGCGCCTTGACGAAATCAACGAAAGCGATTTTAACCGGGAAAACGAGGAATAATCATCAGCCAGGTTGCGTTGTAGCTTGGTGTACCTTGTTTCCCACTCTTAGACTGGCAGCAATGACTTCACCAACGCCTTCTTCTTCAGCGGTGTCCCTGCCCCTGCCCACCGTGGGCCGGACGCAGCCGCCGGAGGATTTACCTGCCGCGGCAAGCGACGGCACCCGCGCCTTGGTTGATCGCTACGGCCGCAGGGCACGCGACCTGCGTGTGTCCCTCACGGACCGCTGCAACCTGCGCTGCACGTACTGCATGCCGGCCGAAGGCTTAGAGTGGATGCCCACGCAGCAAACGCTGTCCGATGAAGAGACCATCCGGCTCATCCGCCTCGGCGTGGAAAAGCTCGGAATCCGCCAGGTGCGCTTTACCGGCGGCGAGCCGCTATTGCGCAAATCCTTGGAAAAAATCATCGCCGCTACCAAGGAACTCACCACGGATGAAGGCATTGCGCCATCGACGGCGCTGACTACTAATGGGTTGGGCTTGGAAAAGCGCGCCGCAAAGCTTGCCGCAGCAGGCCTCGACCGCATTAATATCTCGCTAGATACCATCGATCCACAGCGCTATGCCGCACTCACCCGGCGCGATCGGCTAGCCCACGTACTCGAGGCTATCGCCGCTGCGGCCGATGCCGGATTGAATCCCGTCAAGATCAATGCCGTGGTCATGCCCGGCGTCAATGAAGCTGATATCGTCCCACTGGCGGACTATGCGCTGCATCAGGGAGCCCAGCTGCGCTTTATTGAGCAGATGCCGCTCGGACCGCGGGAAAAGTGGCGCCGCGAAGACATGGTCACCGCAGATGACATCTTGCACCGGCTACAATGCCACTTTTCCATGCGCCCGGCGCGCGAGCCGCGCGGATCAGCCCCGGCCGCTTTATGGGATGTTATCGCCCCCGATGGCACCGCCGGCAAGCTCGGCATCATCGCCTCCGTAACCCATCCCTTCTGCGGCGACTGCGACCGCACCCGGCTTACCACCGATGGTGCCGTGCGCAACTGCCTGTTTGGCAATTCCGAAACCCAGTTGCGGGATCTCATGCGCTCTGGCGCCAGCGACGAGGAATTAATGGAGGCGTGGGCCGGGGAAATGTGGACGAAGAAACCGGGCCATGGCATTGATGATGAGGGCTTTTTGCAGCCGGATCGTCCCATGTCTGCCATAGGCGGCTAATCTAATTATTTATGTCCGCATCGCGTTCCATTTCTGAGCACCTTTCCGCGGTTTTGGCACTGGCGCCGACACCGCGCGCAGAGTCCGTACCCGTTGGCCCCGCGCTGTGCGGACGGGTATTAGCGGAGGATGCGACCGCGCGCTTTCCCGTCCCACCGTTTGCCAATTCCGCCATGGATGGATTCCTCGTCCGCGCCGCTGATATTTCGGGCCCGGGACCGTGGACGCTGCCGGTAGCAGGCGATGTTCCCGCCGGCGCTGCCGCTCAGGCAGTTCCCGTCGGTCAGGCGGTGCGCATCATGACCGGGGCCCCGGTGGGCGATGCCACTGGCTTAATCGTCGTCCCAGTAGAAAAAACCACCGTTCCGCCTGGTCCCACGGAGTTGCCGCGCGAGGTCACCGTCACCGCCGCGCCTGCAAAAACCCATATCCGCCCCGCTGGAGAAGATATACAACCCGGCACCGTCGTTGCTACTGCCGGCACTACCGCCAATGCCGCCGTTATCGCGGCGCTTATATCCACCGGCATCTATTCTGTAAAGGCTTACCGGCGCCCGCGCATCGCGGTGATTTCTTCCGGCAATGAGCTATCCGCCTATCCGGATGAACTCGCCCCAGGGCGCCTGCCGGATTCCAATGGGCCGATGCTCGCCTCCCTCGCCCACACGGAGTCCTACTCGCACGTGGGCGACGATCCTGCGGAGTTATCCAGATTGTTCGATGAGCTCAGCGCATCCCACGACCTCATCATTACCTCCGGCGGGGTATCGGCCGGCGCTTTCGATGTGGTGCACGGGGTGCTGGGCACGGGCGATAATTCGTGGTTCGGGCACGTTCACCAGCGGCCCGGTGCGCCGCAGGGCATCGGCAGGTGGCGGGGTGTTCCGGTGCTTGCGCTGCCAGGCAATCCGGTGGCGGCTTTCGTCGGTTACCAGCTTTATGCCCGCCCGCTTATCGCCGCCTTATCGGGCCAGCCGCACCCGCGGGAGACCGTGCAGCTGAGTGCGAAGGTGGAGGTCCCGCTGCCACCGGCAAGCACGCGCCCCGTCATCGTTCCGGTGACCGTAAGCTTTGCGGGAAAGCCCAGGATTACTGGCGCGTTAAGCCGTGGCAGCCACCGGGTGGTCTCGCTGGCCGGTACGAATGGGTATTGCATCATTGATGGACCCGCCCCCGCCACGGGCAAAGAGACCACCGTCTATCTTTATTAAAGAGGAGAATTTTTCATGGAGTTTACCCACCTCAATTCCGCCGGCACCGCCTACATGGTCGATGTGACCGAGAAGCAGCCGACCGTGCGCACCGCCACCGCCGAGGGCGAGGTCGTCTGCTCCCGAGAGGTCATGACCGCGCTGCGCGAGGGCACCGTGCCCAAGGGCGACGTGCTGGCGGTCGCGCGCATTGCCGGCATTTCCGCAGCGAAGAAGGTCCCAGAGCTCCTGCCGCTCGCGCACACCATCGGCGTGCATGGCTGCGCAGTGGATCTCGAGCTTGCCGATGCCCACGTGAAGATCACCGCCACCGTGCGCACCGCCGACCGCACCGGCGTGGAAATGGAGGCACTGACCGCGGTCAACGTTGCTGCCTTGGCGCTCATTGACATGGTCAAGGGCGTCGATCGCTCTGCTTTTATTCGCCGCTGTGGCATCGTGGCGAAATCGGGCGGGCGCTCCGGCGATTGGTCTAGGACCCTCTCGGAGGCTTAATGGACGGCGCGATCATTCTGGCCGGCGGGCAATCGCGCCGCATGGGCGGGGCGGATAAGGCACAGGTGCGCGCCTTTGGCCTGCGCTTGGTGGACCGCCTGCTGCGCCAGCTTCCCTATGGCATGCCGTCTATCGTTATTTCCCCGCATTACCTCAGCCTGCCGCAGGTGTGCGAGTCGCCGCTTTTCGGCGGCCCTGTCGCCGGCATCGAAGCTGGTGCGCGCGCTTTGTCGCATTGCGACCGCCTGGCACTCTTCGCTGTGGATGCTCCCGATTCCCCGCAGCTCCTCCCGCACCTTAACTACGCGTTGCAGGCCGCGCCCAGCGCCGATGCCGCGATTACCCGCGCCGCGGATGGGTACTTACAGCCCCTGTGTTCGCTGTGGCATACCGATGCGATCTTCGAACGCTTGGGCGCGCTGGAGTCGACCCGCAATGTCTCCGTAAAAAGGCTTATCCGCGGCGCCGATTTCGTCGAGGTGGCCGGCACCGGTGCCGAGCGCGATTACGATACCCCTGCCGAATTGCAGGACATTCCACCGCACCCCGCCCTTCGCGCTCACCGGCGCGGCTAAGGCAAGTACACGCCGCCCTCCCCGTGAGCGCGAAGGGATGGTGAGGGAGGCATTATTCGCCGCGGGAGCGGAAGACATCGGCAAGCAGCGGCGCAATAACCCCAAGAGCATCTGCCACGGCGCCGGTAGACGAGGCGCAATTGATGATGAGGCTGCCGCCGCCGTGGTCGGTCATGCCGATGATCCCGCGGGACAGACCCGCCTTGGGCGAGGACTCGAGCCCGCGCAGGAGCACCTGGGTCTCCAGGCCGTAGAGGCGGGCCTTGATATAGCGCTCGGTGACCTCTGGGGTCAGGTTCGTCGCCCCGATGCCGGTGCCGCCGATTACCACGACTATATCGGTGCCGGTATCCACGGCGGTCCGCAGCGCGTCGTCGACTGGCTTAAGGCCCTCCGGCACGATGCTCGGTGGCGCGACATCGATGTCGTGGGTGCGCAGGATTTCTGCCGCTTTCTCCCCGGCGCGGTTCGGTTTTTCCCCGGCCAAAATGCGGTCCGAGCTGACGATTATCTGTGCCTTTCTTTGGGACATAAGTCTCATTCCTTTCCCACTGTGGAGTGTGGTTAATATCACATCATTCAGTTTTCGACACCAACACATTTGGGGCACGGGGCTAACCTGCGGCATCGGAATCGATCAAGAATTACGCAACATTTGTATGCCGTAATTAGATACGGATTTTACCGTTTTTATTTACCTTTTCGAGCATAGTCGCCGGTAGATTAAGGAGTTGAACGACCTACTACCTGTGAGGAAATCATGACCGCTCTTGATACCTCAGGCAAAGTCATCCAAGGTTGGGATCCAGAAGATTCCGACCACTGGGATTCCAAAATTGCCTGGCGCACGCTGTGGATCTCCACATTTGTTCTTATCATTGGCTTTGCCACTTGGTACCTCGTATCGGCAATTGCCCCGCAGTTGAACCAGATTGGTTTCGACTTAACCCGCAGCCAGCTCTACTGGCTGACCGCCATTCCCGGATTGGCGTGCGGTATCTTCCGCCTCATTTTCATGTTCTTGCCGCCTATCCTCGGCACGCGCAAGCTCGTCTTCAGCTCCTCGCTGCTGTTTATCATCCCCATGCTGGGCTGGTTCTTCGCGGTACAGGACTCCTCCACCCCGTACTGGTGGCTGATGACCCTCGCCTTCCTCTCCGGCATCGGTGGCGGCGTGTTCTCCGGATTCATGCCCTCGACCGGCTACTTCTTCCCCAAGCGCCTGTCCGGTACCGCGCTGGGTATCCAGGCCGGCATCGGTAACTTCGGCATCTCCTTTATCCAGCTGGTCGCCCCATGGCTCATGGGCTTTACCCTGCTGGGCGTAGGTTTTGTTGCCCCGCAGCGCACCGATGACGGCGAAATCTTTGTCCACAACCCCGCCATCTTCTTGGTGCCGTGGGCCATCGTCGGCGCATTCCTGGCATGGACCCTGCTCAAGGATGTTCCCGTGAAGGCGAATTTCCGCCAGCAGATGGACATCTTTGGCAATAAGAACACCTGGATTCTTACCGTCGTCTACTTCATGACCTTCGGCGCATTTTCAGGCTTCGCCGCGCAAACCGCGCTGCTTATTAACCAGATCTTCGGCGAAGGCTCCGAATTTGCCGGCACCTACGAGAACCTGCCCGCCGGCGCGAGCTACGCCTTCCTCGGACCACTTATCGGTGCGCTCGTCCGCGCCCTGTGGGGCCCGCTGTGCGATAAGTTCGGCGGCGCCATCTGGACCTTCATTGGCTGCCTGGGCATGACCATCTTTACCGTCGTGGCTACCTTCTTCCTCACCCCGGACGAGCCGGATGAGGTCTGGTGGTTCCTGGGCACCATGCTCATTTTCTTCTTCTTCACGGGCTTGGGCAACGCCGGCACGTTTAAGCAAATGCCCATGATTTTGCCCAAGCGCCAAGCAGGCGGCGTTATCGGTTGGACCGGTGCCATCGGCGCCTTCGGCCCGTTTGTCGCAGGTGTCTTGCTTTCCATGATGTCTGCACCGACGTTCTTCTGGGGCTGCGCCGTGTACTTTGCCATTACCACCGTGTTGGTGTGGATCTACTACGCCCGCCCCAACGCCCCATTTCCCGGATAATTAGGAGCTTTCAGCCCCCATGACTGCATACTTCGCGCCCGAAAAGGGCTCTTCAAATCCGCTCTTTAAGTTCGGTGCCTACCTGCGCAAAGGCGAAGCTACCGATTCTGGTCAGCAGCTTTTCTTAAAGGGCGGCCGCCAGGCGGACGTCTTTTACCGCAACCGCTGGGCCTTCGACAAGATGGTGCGCTCCACCCACGGCGTGAACTGCACCGGTTCGTGCTCGTGGAAGGTCTACGTCAAAGACGGCGTCATCACCTGGGAATCCCAGGCGGTGGATTACCCCACCACTGGCAATGACATGCCAGAATACGAGCCCCGCGGCTGCCCGCGTGGAGCCTCCTTTTCCTGGTACACCTACTCTCCTACCCGCGTGCGCTACCCGTACGCCCGCGGCGTGCTGGTAGATATGTTCCGCGAGGAAAAGGCTAAGCACGGCGATTCCGTCCTGGCTTGGCGCGCCATCCAAGAGGACCCCGAAAAGCGCAAGGCGTATATCTCCCAGCGCGGCAAGGGCGGGCTCATCCGCATCTCTTATGAAGAGGCCATCGACATCGCCTCGGCCGCGCACGTCTACACCATCCGCAAGTACGGTCCTGACCGCATCAACGGCTTTACCGTGATCCCGGCCATGTCGCAGATTTCCTATGGCGCGGGCATGCGCTTCTTGCAGACCATCGGCGGCGTCGCGCTCTCCTTCTATGACTGGTACGCCGACCTTCCCCCGGCATCGCCGCAGACCTTCGGCGACCAGACCGACGTCCCGGAATCCGGTGACTGGTACAACTCTTCCTACCTCATGATGTGGGGCTCGAATATCCCGGTTACCCGCACCCCGGACGCCCACTTCATGGTGGAGTCGCGCTACAAGGGCACCAAGGTCGTCGTGGTCTCGCCCGACTTTGCCGATAACACCAAGTTCGCCGATGAATGGGCCCGCATCGAGCCCGGCACCGACGCCGCGCTCGCCTTTGCCATGGGCCACGTCATTTTGAAGACCTTCCACGTGGACCGCCAGGAACCGTACTTCCTGAACTACATGCGCAAATACACCGACTCGCCCTTCCTGGTGTCCCTGGAAGACCGCGGCGACGGTACCTACACACCGGGCAAGTTCCTCACCGCCTCGCAGCTTGCCGATGCCACCTTGAATTCCTCCCCCAACGCCACCCACCGTGGCCTGGTAATGGAGGAAGACGGGCGCATCGTTGACCCAGGCGGCACCGTGGCAGACCGCTGGGATAACGAAAGCGCCAAGTGGAACCTGGCGCTGGACAACGCCGATCCGGTCATGTCCATCGCAGAAACCGATAGCTTTGACACCGCCGAGGTGCTCTTCCCCCGCTTTGACCTCGATACCAACCCAGAGGACGTGGGAACCGATAAGCCGATTGGCGCGGGCATCGTCCACCGCGGCGTCCCCGTCCGCGAGGTCGACGGCAAGCTCGTTACCACCGTCTTCGACATCATGCTCGCCCACTACGGCGTCAACCGCGAGGACCTCCACCTGCCGGGTAGCTGGCCGAAGGACTTCCACGATTCCAGCGAAGTCGGCACCCCCGCTTGGCAGGAAGAGCTCACGGGCGTGGCCGCCGATACCGCCATCCGCATCGGCCGCGAATTCGCGCAAAACGCCGCGGATTCTAAGGGCCGCTCACAGATCATCATGGGCGCTGGCGTCAACCACTACTTCCACGCCGATAATATCTACCGCACCTTCTTGGCGCTGACCTCCATGTGCGGCACCCAGGGCGTTAACGGCGGCGGTTGGGCGCACTACGTGGGCCAGGAAAAACTGCGCCCGATCAATGGCTGGACCCAGTGGGCTATGGCCGCCGACTGGCAGCGCCCGCCGCGCCACATGATTTCCACCGGCTTCTACTACTTCGCCACCGAACAGTATCGCTACGATAATTCGCGCGCCTCCCACTTGGGCTCGCCGCTGGCTAGCCACGGTTCCATTGGGGACAAGATGGTCTCCGATACCATGGCGGAATCCATGCGCCGCGGCTGGATGCCGGCCTACCCGCAGTTCAACCGCAACTCCCTCTTCCTTGCCGATGAAGCCGATGAGGCCGGCATGGACATCAACGACTACGTGGTCCAAGAGCTAGAAAGCGGCCGCCTGGAATTCTCCTATGACAACCCGTCCGCCGAGGAGAACTGGCCACGCATCCTGCTCAACTGGCGCACCAACCTGCTCGGCTCGTCCGCCAAAGGCACCGAGTTCTTCCTGCGCCACCTCTTGGGCATCGACTCGGATGCCACCGCGGAAGAACTAGCCCCCGAAGACCGCCCGCGCAGCATCAAGTGGGTGGATAAGGCACCGGAGGGCAAGTTGGATCTGATGATGACCACGGACTTCCGCAATACCTCCACCACGCTGGTCTCGGACCTCATCTTCCCGGCCGCAACCTGGTACGAAAAGCACGATATGTCCTCTACCGACATGCACCCGTACCTGCACTCGTTTAACGCGGCGATTAACCCGCCGTGGGAGGCCCGCTCGGACTACGAGGTCTTCCGGGACTTGGCCGCAGCCCTCTCTGATAAAGCCACCAAGTGGCTGGGCGTGCAACGCGATGTCATTACCCAGCCGAGCCACCACGACAGCCCGGACGAGCTTGGCATGCCCAACGGCATCGTCCCCGACCCCGAAGAACAGGGCCTTATCCCTGGGGTCACGATGCCAAAGCTGCACGTTGTCGAGCGCGATTACACCAAGGTCTACGAAAAGTGGGCGCACTTAGGCCCGCTTCCCGCCAAGGCCGGCACCGGCGTGCACGGCACCAAGTTCAACGTGGAAAAGCAGGTCAAGGAGCTCGAGCTCATCTGTGGCACCACGGAGACCTCGATGGGCGAGCTGGTGGATCTGTCCAAGGACACCAAGGTCATCGACGCCATCTTGCACCTGTCTGGTGTCTCCAACGGTGAGCTAGCCAAGCAAGGTTTTGAGTTCCTGTCCTCACGCACCGGCAAGGATCTGACGCCACTGGGCACTCCCGATGAAGACGTACACATCACCTGGGATGACATCAAGGAACGCCCGAAGGAGGTCATCACCTCTCCCGAGTGGACCGCCGATAAGCGTAATAAGCGCCGCTACACCGCCTTTTCCATCAACGTCGAGTTCGATAAGCCCTGGCACACGCTGACCGGCCGCATGCAGTACTACATCGACCACGACTGGTTTATGGACTACGGCGAATCGCTGCCGATCTTCCGCCCACCGCTAGATCACGTCCACATGCACGGTGAATTCGCGCCGGGCACGGAATTGACCAATGACCGGGGCGAGGCCGAGGTCACCCTGCGTTACTTGACCACGCACAATAAGTGGTCCATCCACTCGCAGTACTTCGACAACCTGCACGTGCTCTCCATCTCGCGCGGTGGCCAGGTGGTCTGGATGTCCAATAAGGACGCCGAGAAAATCGGCGTGACGGACAATGACTGGGTCGAAGTATATAACCGCAACGGCGTCGTCTCCGCCCGCGCCATTGTCTCCCACCGCATTCCGGAGGGAACCATGCTGTGCAACCACGCACAGGAGCGCACGGTGGGCACGCCGATCAACGAGCACACCGGCCGCCGCGGCGGCACGCACAACTCGCTGACCCGCATTTCCATCAAACCGGTGCACATCGCTGGCGGCTATGGCCAGCTGACCTACCACTTCAACTACATCGGCCCTACCGGCAATAACCGCGATGAAGTCACCCGCGTACGCCGCCGTTCCCAGGAGGTATCCTACTAATGAAAGTCATGGCCCAAATCTCCATGATCATGAACCTGGACAAGTGCATTGGTTGCCACACGTGTTCAGTTACCTGTAAGCAGGCATGGACCAACCGCGAAGGCACCGAGTACATCTGGTTCAATAACGTCGAAACCCGCCCCGGCCTCGGCTACCCGCGCACCTGGGAGGACCAGGAAAAGTGGAAGGGCGGCTGGGAGCGCACGGCATCCGGCAAGATCAAGCCCAAGGCAGGCGGGCGCCTCAAAAAGCTGGCCACCCTCTTCCACAACCCCAACCTGCCCACCATCCAGGATTACTACGAGCCCTGGACCTACCAGTACGAGGACCTGATGGGCGCCGAGGCGGGTCAGAAGACCCAGCCCACCGCCAAGCCGGTCTCTCAGATCGACGGCCGGGACATCGGCAAGATCGAATGGTCCTCCAACTGGGACGATAACCTGGGTGGCTCTACTGCCACGCTTGACGATGACCCCGTACTCCACAACATGAACCTCGAGGTCAAGAAGGAAATCGAGGACTCGTTCATGTTCTACCTGCCGCGCATTTGCGAGCACTGCATGAACCCAACCTGCGTCTCCTCCTGCCCCTCTGGCGCGATGTATAAGCGCACCGAAGACGGCATCGTCTTGGTGGACCAAGACCGCTGCCGCGGCTGGCGCATGTGCGTATCCGGCTGCCCGTATAAGAAGGTCTACTTCAACCACAAGACTGGCAAGGCCGAAAAGTGCACGCTGTGCTACCCGCGCCTCGAGGTTGGCCAACCCACTGTGTGCTCCGAGACCTGTGTAGGCCGCCTGCGCTACTTGGGCGTCATCCTCTACGATGCCGACCGCGTCGCCGAGGCCGCCTCCACCGAAAATGAGCAGGACCTTTTCGAGGCCCAAAAGTCGATCATGCTCGACCCCCACGATCCGGAGGTTGTCCGCGCGGCCCAGGCAGAGGGCATCCCGCACTCCTGGATCGATGCCGCGCAGCAGTCGCCGATCTACGACCTCATCTTCAAGTACGGCGTCGCTCTGCCGCTGCACCCGGAGTACCGCACGCTGCCGATGGTCTGGTACATCCCGCCGCTGTCGCCCATCGTTGACAAGGTGACCGCGACCGGCAACGACGGCGAGGACCACAAGATCCTTTTCTCGGCGCTATCGAATATGCGCATTCCGCTGGAATACTTGGCAGGCCTATTTACCGTCGGCGATACCGTCCCGGTAGAAAAGTCGCTGCGCCGGCTCGTCGCTATGCGCTCGTATATGCGCGATATCAACCTGGGCAACGAACCGCAAGAGGAGATCGCCCAGGCAGTCGGTATGACGGGCAGGGACATGGAAGGCATGTACCGCCTGTTGTCCATCGCTAAATACGATGACCGCTACGTCATTCCCACCGCCTCGCCGGAATCCCCGCGCGGCATTACCGATTTGGATCCGTTTGGCGATGTGGACCCAGCCAAGGCCTCCGAAGACGTCTTCCACGACCTTGGCATGGGCGCGCCCGAGGCCTGCACCCACGGCGCCGAACCGCAAGGTAAGGTCTCGCTGCTCTCCTGGAGCGGCGACCGCCCCGATGCCATGTTCCCGCCGCGGAAGTAGGTGAAGCCGTGAATATCTTCGATAAACTCCGCAAACGCCAGGAATCCCTGCAGCGGCAATCGGCCCAGCAGGGTGGCGATGCCCCCGTGGCAGGATTCGGAACACCCGCTGGCATCGGTTCCATGGGCGGTGCCAAGGACGTCGAAAAGACGCTGCGCACCCACACAGGTCAAGTCCCCAATGAATTTGTCACGCCGGTCGAGGTCACTGAAGACCAGCGGCGAATCGTCGCCATGGCCGTGTCCGTGCTGCTGAATTACCCCGGCGAAGATATCTTTGACCGCCTCTCCGCGGTCGAAGACCAAGTAGATGACCTGCCGCTGGCCATTGCCACCGACTTCATCAACTTCGCCGAATGGGCCCGCAGCATCGGCCCCCGCGGCTTGGAAGAACACTACGTCGAGACCTTTGACCAGCGCCGACGCTGCGCGCTGTACCTGTCCTACTTTGCTGTTGGCGATACCCGCCAGCGTGGAATGGCCATTTTGTCCTTCCGCCAGCAATTAGAATCGCTCGGCTTCGAGATTTCGGATGCAGAGCTACCTGATCACCTCTGCGTCGTCCTCGAAGCCCTCGCCATGAGCGAGGGGGATACGCACGAGCGCGCCGTCGAATTAGTGGCCAGCTACCGCGAAGGAATCGAGGTGCTGCGCGCGGCCCTCGCCCGCGAGCGTTCGCCGTATGTCAGCTTGATCGTCGCGCTGTGCAAGGCCCTTCCAGAAGTCGATTCTGATACCGCGCAAAAGTACGTCGATCTCATCCGCACCGGCCCACCCGCCGAGATGGTCGGCATTGCAGACCTTCCCTTCCCCACTACCCAACCAGACCTCGTCTAGGAGCCACATCATGTTTGATAACTTCCTCTGGGGTGCCTTCCCGTGGTTAGCCATCGCGGCGTTCTTTGTGGGCATCTTCTGGCGGTGGCGTTCCGACCAATTCGGCTGGACCACCCACTCCTCCCAAATCTATGAATCCAAGCTGCTGCGTTTATCCTCGCCGCTTTTCCACTGGGGCATGGTCTTCGTGGTCATTGGCCACCTAATGGGCTTGGCATTCCCCAAATCTTGGACCCAGGCCGTTGGCATCAGCGACCACGCCTACCATCTCTTGGCCACCATCCCCGGCTCCATCGCCGCTCTGGCGGTCCTGCTGGGCTTTGCCGGTTTGCTGTACCGCAGGCTAAAGAACCGCTCCGTATTCTTGTCCACCTCCACCTCGGATAAGGTCATGTACGCGCTGCTCGGTCTCGCACTGGTATCGGGTTCTTTTGCCACCTTTACCCTGCAGCTTTTTGACCTCGCCGGCACCGGCGGGTACGACTACCGCGAAACCATTTCCCCGTGGCTGCGCCAGCTGTTGATCTTCAACATCCAGCCAGACCTCATGGCCAGTGCCCCGTGGCAATTTAAGGTCCACGTCCTCTGCGGATTCACCATCATCGCCGTGTGGCCCTTTACCCGCCTTGTCCACGCGTTCTCGGCGCCGGTCGGCTACGTTACCCGCCCGTACGTGGTCTACCGTTCCCGCGATGAGCGCACCACCCCGATGCGCTCCAATACCGCGTGGGAGCCTATCCGCTCCAACCGGAAGCAATTGGAAGGAGAAACCCCGGGCCACGGTGCCTAGGTAGTTCCTCGGTCCTTTCACCGCTGCGCGCTGTCCAATATTTGGATGGCCCGCGGCGGTTTCCTTATGTCTACGTTTACTCCGGCGCTCCCCATGCACCCACCACTCGCCTCCCACGCGCCCTTCGCGCTCACCGGCAAGGCGGTGCGCCCGTAGATACTTCCACCCAGTGAGCGCCAAGGAGAGGCTAGCAATAAAGAACCCCGCCCCTTCGCGCTCACGGGGAGAGGTGGAACTACCTATCGGCAGTGCCCTGGTGAGCGCGAAGGACGGGGTGGGGTTGGCAACGCTTTATTCGGTAACGACGAACTTGCCGTGCTGTCCCTTTTCCGCGTTGGTCATGATGTGGTTGACAAAGGAATAGGTTCCGGGCTCGTTGAAGGTCATTTCCACAAACCCGCCTTGCGCGGGAAGTAGGTCGAAGGCCTGCGAACCGGTCTTATCCTCGTCCTTGATGAGGTAAGCACCTTCCTTATAGGCGGTATCAAATTGCTCGCCCACCACGTGGAAGCTAAGCGGCTGATCGGGGCCCACGTTCAGGATCCACAGGCGCACGGTATCGCCTACCTTGGCCTTGATGGGGTCGACGTCGTACTGGCTGGGGTAGTAATTAAAGGCCATGAGGTCGAAGTCGCCGTCGGCCACGCGCTGGGCGTCAGCGCCGGTCTTTTCCTCACCGAGGAATACATCGTTGGCGATGAAGTTGTACTCGGCATCCACGTCCTTGAGATCTGGTGGATCGATGATGACGTTGCCGGCCATGCCGTTGGCGATGTGCAGGGACATCGGGGCGGTTGAGCAGTGGTACATCCAAATGCCGGAGCGATTCGCGGTGAATTCGTAGGTTAGTTCTTCCCCGGGCTGGATGGACTTCATGTTTTCATCCGGGTTGACCTCACCGGCGTGGAAGTCGATGGAATGGGCCATGCTGCCCTCGTTCTTGATGGTGATCTTGAACTTATCGCCCACCTTGCCGCGCAGCGTCGGCCCTGGCGCCTGGCCATTAAAAAGCCATTGCATCTGCTTAACTCCTGGGGCTACCTCAACGATTTCCTCGGTCATCGACCAGGTTTCTTCATGCGTGGTGGTATTAGCCGCCGGCGCCAGGGAGGCGTCATAGGCGCTAAAACCTTCGCGGGAGGCACCGAGTTCGGCGGCGCTCGGAACATCAACGTGCGGGTTGGATGCCCCTGCCACGGCATGGTGGTGATCGTGCCCGCCGGTGCTTGGCGCGGAATCGTCCACGTTGACGTCAAAGGTCATACCTTGCAGGCGGTGACCGGCAATGGTGCAGTAGCCTTCGATGCTGGATTCGATGACACCGGCATCGAGCTGCACGGTATCGCCGGGATCGACGCGGCCGGTTTCGGCATCACCAATCTTTAGATCGTGGACTTGGTCCCCGGTATTGGTGAAGTTAACCACCAAGTGGGTGCCGGGATCGATATCAACGTGGTTGGGGACGAAGGCCATACCATCGACTTCTACGTCAATGGTGTGGGTTTCACCTTCGGCAACAGAGCTTGATGGCTGGGAGTCCTTAGAGGTGGTATTGACTAGGGCGAGCGCGATTACCGCGGCCAGCGCGATACCGATAAGTAACCACGAGGCCCATTGGGAGTTGCCGGACTCCGGCGGCTTATCCTGTGGCTGTGGGGAAGAAACACTAAGCATTTAATTCTCCAGATTCTGTTGTTGGTAGACGGCGCGGCCCACGGCAAGCACGTTTAATGCTAAGCCCATCCCCATGAGGATAAGCCCAGCAGGCAGGGCGTTGACAAGGCTCAGCAGGGCGCCGAGGTTGATGAGAACGAGTCGGGCAAAACCGGCGCGGTCCGCGGTATCCCGGCCGTGGTGCACCTTGGCAGGACCGCCTCCCACCAGCGTGGGCAAGAGGTGGTGCAAGACGCCGGTGACCAGCTGCAAAATGCCGCCGCCGATGAAGGCCGGAACCAAAAACAGCGTGATGACGCGCGGGTAAGCGCCGAGCGCTGCGGCGACGGCATCGCCGGCGCACAGGGCCACCATCCACAGCAGTCCTGCGATAACGGATACCGATGCTGTGGTGAGCCGAGGGTTGCGCCCCAGCACGGTGGCCAGGACGGGTTGGATGATCATGATGGCGGCGAGCACGACGAGCAGCTGGGCGATGCCCGCCGCGCGCGTCCACCCCACCGCGCCGCAGACCATGGTCAGGGCTAGCCCGGTGCAGTGGACGATGAGCCCGCGCGTACACCTGGTGCGCGCGGTGGGCGAAATCGCGGTGCTGGACAAGGTGGGAAGGAGCGTCACGATGGTGCCCACGATGGTCAGCCACGCAAACCCCCACACCATGCCGCGCGAGTGGGCGGCCACCAGGAAGGAATAGTTGCCTACGCCATTGCCGCTTAAGATCACCAGCACCACGGAGGCAATCATGAAGATGGATGCGGCCGCATAAAACGGCACCGTCACCGCAAACGATCCGGAAAGCGAGCCGCGCAAGCGCGTGCAGATAAAGACGAGCTGCCAGGCAAGGGCGGCGATGATGAGGAGGGAGGCGGCATCGGCAAGCAGGCCCCAGTCATATCCGGCGCGATCGATAATGAGCAGGACAAGGCCCACCTGGATGAGTACCACGCGTGCGCCCACGCCCCGGTATCCGTTATTGGCGGTGCGTGTAAGCGCCTCGGTGAAGTGGGTGGAAAATACAACGATGGCCGTGGTCAGCGCGCCGATGGTCAGCGGGTGGATGAGGTCCCACCACACCACGGGCGCGCCCAGGTGACCCGCCACGTTGATGCCGATGCCGATAAGCACCCACGCGCCGATAAGGGCTGCGGTCACGATGTGCCAGCGGCTGCGGGCGGCCAGGGAAATGTCATTAATGTGCACGGTGGGCCTCCTTCACCGACAAAGTAATGCCGCAGGCGAGGAAAACCAAGATGGCGGCGATGGTAGTCAGCCCGCCTACTTGGTAGGCGACGGTGTGGCGGGCGACATCGGCAAGAATGCGCAGCGCCAGCCCGCCGTGCAGGACCGCTACGGGGAGGAACAGCACCGGATGGTAGGGCAAGTGGCGGCGGATGACAGAGGTAATAATGATGGGGGCATGGGCGAAAATCATGGACATGACAAAGCCCAAAAAGATGGCGTGCACCGAGGCGTCGTAGGCAAAGCCGGAGCTTTCGCCATAGAGCAGCCAGAAATAGCCGCCGAGGGCCAACCAAAAATACCCGGCGAGCATGCACGCGGCGGAATAGCGCGGCAGCCCGCGCGAGCGCACTAGGTTCTTCGCCACGTCCACGCGCACGGTAGAAACCGCAACGCCGATAAGCGCCGCGCCCATCGCGCGATAGCCCACTGCCGGGGAGAGGATATAGACCACGCTGAGCGCCGCCAACCCCAAAACCCACAGCGTAATCCGCTTTTCCGCCTGCGTGCCGGCCATGGTGATGCGGGCCAGCTCCATGCGCTCGCCGATGATCGTCGCTACCACGTAGAGCACGCACAGCGGCATCGCGGTAGAAAACGCTGGCTCCATGGCCCACAGCAGTGCCGCCGCTACCCCGCCGATGACGCCGGTGGCCTGCACAATGATGGACAGGGCGGGCTGGCGCCGGTGGATGGTGGCATAGATAAACCCCAGCACGATGAAGCCGGCGGCAAAACACAACGCCGGAACCTGCCGCGGCAGGCCCGCCACGATGCCCACAAAACCGGCGACGTGGAAGATGGGTCCTGTCCAGGCCCACCGCGTGCTCACGGCGACGGCGCGCTCCAGCCCGATAGCGCCGCCGACAAAGCCAAAGACCATCAAGGGGCCATGATCGGCGGCGACGGAGGCAGCCGGCGAGAAACCCACGCCGAGCAGGGATGCCCCGGCGGCGAGCCCAACCAGCAAGGACAGCCCGGCGCAGGCGAGGAAGAAGAAGCGGTGCGCGAGCCTATTATTTATCACGGTTTTAATCGTACTAATATTGGTGGCAAGGTAAAACCTCACCCCACCTCCGAAAGGATGATCCTCACCATGGAACTTCCCATCACCGATTCTTCCCAGCAGAACTCCATCCCCACGCTCAACGCGACCGAAATCCCCCACGCCGTGCGTCACGGTGCCATCCACGGCGCTTTGGGCACCCTGAACGTGGGCCAAGCCATGATCCTCATCGCCCCACACAACCCCCTCCCCCTACTCAAGGAAGTAGAAGAGCGCGCGGAGAAATTTGAGCTGTCGTACCTCAAGGAAGAAGAAAACGACTATCACATCAAGTTCACGCGAATTTCGTAGTGTATTTCCGTGCCAATCGATAGGCTATGTGCTGATAACTTCATCTCTCATACTAAGTTGCCTACATAACACGGAACATTCACTATGAATAAGAAATTTGCCGCAGCCGCCGTGGCTGCGACCGGGCTGGCGCTCTCCGCCTGCTCTCCCGATACCTCCACTACCTCCGATGCGGAGGAGACCAGCTTGAACCTACTGGCTGCATCGTCCACCCGCGTCATCAACGATGAACTGGAAAAGCGCGCTTCCGAGTTCGACGCCCCGGTAAACCTCGAGTTCCAAAATGGCGGCTCTTCCGACTTGGTCAATAAGCTCAGCGAGGGCGCTCCTGCGGACTTGCTGCTTACCGCGTCCAAAAAGACCATGGACAAGGCAATCAATGACGGAACCGTCAAGGACCCGAAGGTGCTTGCCACCAACGTCATGGTGATGGTCGTGCTGAAGGGCAACCCGGGCAATATCCACTCCATCGAGGATCTGCAGAACGAAGACCGCTTCGTCATCTGTGACCCGCAGGTTCCCTGCGGAGATATCTCTTCCCAGATCATCGAAGAAAACAACCTGGACGTAAAGCCCGCCTCCCAAGAGCAGCAGGTCGCTGACGTTTTGGGCAAGGTCGTCTCCGGTGAGGCCAATGCCGGCTGGGTCTACTCCACCGACGCCGCGGCCGCTGGCGATGATGTAGAGGTTATCGAGATTCCGGATGCTGATAAGTTTGCCAACCAAATCCTAGGCGCAGTCTCCGCCGAGGCTGAGCACCCAGAAGAGGCACAGAAGGTCCTTGACCTGCTGGCCGATGACTTTGATAAGACCTGGGAAGAGTACGGCTTTAACCCAGCAGATTAATCAATGACCCCTCCCCAGCCCATACGCCTTAAATCTCCGCTCGTTATCGGCCTTATCGGCCTTATCGCGGTCGTTGTCATCCTCGTCCCCGTAGCCTCCCTGGGGCTGCGCGTACCGTGGAACCGCATCGGCGAATACCTCGCCAAACCGGAGATTTGGGACATGCTCAAGCTGTCCCTTACCGCGGCATTCCAATCAATGCTGCTGGCGATGGTGCTGGGGACCGGCCTTGCCCTGTGGGTCCAACAGCTCGGACGGGGTAGCGGCGTTATCCGCCTGTTCATCTATTTGCCCTTGGCCATGCCACCCGTGGTGGGCGGTTTGGCGCTGACCGCCGCCATTGGCCGCAGGGGCTACTTGGCTCCGTTTCTTGACGCCATAGACTTCCACTTTGCTTTTGCTTTTCCCGGCGTCATTGCCGCGCAGTGCTTCGTCGCCTTGCCCTTCGTCGTGGTGGCGGTCGATTCCGCCCTGCGCCAATTGGATCAAGAGATTTTGGCCTCTGCCGCCAGCGTGGGACTTTCCCGCTGGGAGGTACTGCGCAAAGTCACCATCCCCTCCATCGCCCCCGCCCTGGCTACCGGCGCCGGCCTTGCGTTTGCGCGCTCCCTTGGCGAGTTCGGTACCACGCTGACCTTTGCGGGCTCCCAGCCGGGCGTGACCCGCACGATGCCGCTCGGCATTTACCTGGAGCGCGAGGTCGATACCGATGGTGCCTATGTGCTCTCCGCCATCCTCATTGCGATGGCCATCCTCTGTCTCGCCCTCGCCGGGCTTCCCTCTCTCCTCCAGCGTTCCTACCAGGCGCAGGCCCGCGAGCTGCACAGCATGGACTACGAGAAGCTCAGCGCCCTGACGGCCCCAGAAAAGGCCCCCACCCTAAACGTCACGGCGGACGGGGAAACCACGGAATTTACCCCGCGCGCGATCACGGCCATCGTCGGTTCCAATGGCTCGGGCAAGACCACACTCATGGGGCGCATCGCCGGGCGGCTGACCGGCGCAGAGATTACCGCCGACCCAGATGAGATCGTCCTGCTTACCCAGCGCCCCGGCCTGCCGCCGCGGGCCACCGCCAACCAGGCCATTGCGATGGTCACCCGCGATAAGCACCGCGCCACGGAATTACTGGAGGCAGCAGGATTACGGGAGCTTAACGATGTCCCCGTGCCCGCCCTCTCTGGCGGCCAGGCCGCCCAAGTGGCCCTCGTCCGCGCGCTTGCCGCACGGCCCACCATCCTGATTCTGGATGAGCCCTTGGCGGCCATCGACGTGGAATCCGCCAGCAAGTGGCGCCGCTTCCTGCGCGCTACCCGCCGCGACCGCACCACCTTGCTGGTGACCCACAATGCGTTGGATATTGCCGGGCTTGCCGATGACATGGTGGTCATGAATTCCGGCCGCGTCACCGCCCACGGACCTGCCGCAGACCTCCTCGATGTCCCACCCACCGGCTTTGTGGCTAATATCGCAGGTCTCAACCGCGTGGAAGGCACCGTTACAGAGTCCACCGCTACCGAGACTGTCGTTACCTGCGGGAATACCACCATCACCGGCGACGCGAGCGATCTCCGCGCCGGCGATAAGGTAGCGGTCACGTTTCGGCCCAGCGACGTGCACCTTACGGCTGTAGCCTGTACCGGGGTCAATCACTGGTCCACCAAGGTCATCGCGGTAGAAGCTGCCAGCATGGCGGATGCTCGATTAAGCCTAGATATGGACGGGCAATCCATCACTGTGCCGGTGAGTAGGCAGGTAGCTTTAGGTATTGATACGGGCGATACCGTATCCTATTGCGTGGCTAAAGATAAGATTTCTGTTAATCAAGCCCCTCAACAGCACTCAGAGATACGAAGTTAATCGCATGCCTAATTCGCTCCCCCGCCCCAGTACCGAACTTTTCCCAGAAGCGCTCAAGCTTTCCCCTAAGCAGCGCGAGGTGCTCACGCAGCTCCAGCACTACCCGCGAGGAGCCCGTGCGGCGGAGGTAGCAAAAGATTTAGGCATGCACGTCAATACCGCGCGCGGGCATATCGATGAGCTCATTCATGTCGGCGCTGTGACCGCCGTTCCAGAACGCAGCACCGGGCGCGGGCGCCCGTCCCTGATTTTCCAGGCACGCGTGCCAGATAACCGCGCCATCGCAGACGAATATGTCAGCCTCATTAGCGTGCTGACCACCATGCTCGCGGGCAAAGAAGAGCTCGATGATTTCTCTTCCCCACAGGCTCGTGAGCTGGGACGGCAGTGGGCGCGCGCTACGGGCGCGGATATCCAGAGCGGCGCGCTCGATACCCTTTTTGCCACATTGCGCGATATGGGTTTTGATCCTTCGCAGGGCGCGGATCCTTCCGAAATCGAGTTGAATGCCTGCCCGTTCGTCTCCTCCGGAACCACCCCAAGCCCCTTTGTCTGCGCCATACACGCTGGCTTTTTGCAGGAAGCCAGCGGTACGGACGCGGACATCGCCTTAACGCCGATGCAGCGCCCCGAAGTGTGCCAGATCGAGATTAAGCCTGTGTAACTTCCACGCGAACCGGGCCCGCGACCTTGAGATCGAAGACGCGCAGGCCCTGCTCGCGGGCATCATCGAGAATACTCTCGTCGATGTCCTCCGTGTGCAGCACCATCACCGTTGGCCCCGCTCCGGAAAGATAGGCGGCGTACCCGCGGTTGCGCAGGCGGTTCACCCACTCCGCGGTCACGGGAAGCACGTCGGCGCGATACGGCTGGTGTAAGCGGTCGCGGGTGCCTTCCCACAGTAACTCCGGGTAGTTCTGCAATGCGGCTACCTGGACGGCGGTGCGGGAGACGTTAAAGGCGGCATCGGAATGCGTCACGTGCGAAGGCAGAACGCGACGCACCGCCTGGGTGGAGGCGTGGGAATCCGGCACCAGCGCGGTCGCCCGAATATCGGGATGCACGTTGATGGTAGCGGCCTTGTATTCCGGTAAGGATCGGCCATCGACAGGAACCGTCGTCCACGAGACCACGGCACTGCCCAGTACCGAGGCCGCGGCATTATCCGGGTGGCCCTCAAACGCCGAAGACAATTGCACGAGCTGATCTTGGGTCAGCGGGCTGCCGGCCAAGGCATTGCCCGCGGCCACGCCGGCGACCGCTGTAGACGCCGAAGAACCCAAGCCGCGCGATTGGGGGATCGTATTATGCGAGACCACGCGCAGCCCTGGCACCGTAGCTTCGGCGGCAGATAGCGCGGAGCGGATGGCCTTGACCATCAGGTGCGAGCCATCGCGCGGGAGGTCGTCTGCCCCCTCGCCAAAAATCTCCACCTCAAGGCCAGAGGGAATAACCTCCACCTCGGCGGTGTCGTACATGCTCAATGACATGCCTAAGGTGTCATAGCCCGGCCCCAGGTTCGCCGTAGAGGCGGGGACGGTGACTATCGCTTTGGTGCCGACTTCAACTTCGATGCTCATGGTGTCTAATATATCGAACCGGTTTAGCTGCCCAGGCGGATGACCGAGTGAACGGCCTTGACCTCATCGAGCTCGCCCAAGGCGGAGACGATGTTTTCCAGGGTCGCTTCCTTGGCAGCGTGGGTGACCACAATAAGGCGCGCGGTATCCTCGCCGTCTTCTTGGCGCACGGTGCGCAGGGATACCCCATGCTGTGCGAAAAGCGCGGAAATAGCCTCCAAGACGCCGGCGCGATCCTGGACTTCCATATCGATGTGGAAGCGGGTATCGACCTCGCCGAAGTCCGCAATCGGCAAGTTAGCGTAGGTATTCTCGCCAGGCGCGCGGCCGCCGTGGACGATATTGCGGGCGGCACCGACGACATCGCCAAGCACGGCCGAAGCGGTGGGGTTGCCGCCAGCACCATTGCCGTAGAACATAAGCGAGCCGGCGGCCTCAGCCTCGACGAAGATGGCGTTATAGGACTCGCTGACGGTAGCCAGCGGGTGCTCCTTGGCCACCAGGGTCGGGTGCACGCGCGCGTTGACCACTTCGGATCCATCCTCGCGGCGCAGGCGCTCACAAATGGCCAGCAGCTTGATGGAATAGCCGGCATCGTTTGCCGCGGCAATATCGTCTGCCGTGATATCGGTAATTCCCTCGCAGTGCACGTCCTCGAACTTCACGCGGGTGTGGAAACCGATGGAGGCCATGATGGCGGCCTTGGACGCCGCGTCATGCCCCTCCACGTCCGCGGTGGGATCCGCCTCGGCATAGCCCAAGCGGGTGGCTTCTGCCAGGGCCTCGTCATAAGTGGCGCCGGTGGATTCCATGGCATCCAAGATGTAGTTGGTCGTGCCGTTGACGATGCCGGAGATGCGCTCAATCTGGTCACCTGCCAGGGAGCGACGCAGCATACCCACGACGGGGATGGCGGCGGCCACGGCGGCCTCAAAGTAGAGGTCAACGCCGGAGCGTTCCGCTGCCTGGGCCAATTCATCAGCATGCGCAGCAACGAGCGCCTTATTCGCCGTCACCACGGACTTGCCGGAATTAAGCGCGGTCAACACCAACTCGCGCGGGAAATCTATCCCACCGATGACCTCCACCACCAAGTCAATATCATCGCGGGAGATCAGGGCCTTGGCATCATCGGTCAACAATTCGCTGGGCACGCCCGGGCGCAGCTTATTCTTGTTCTGGATGGCGATGCCACGGATCTCTGCTGGCCCACCGATGCGATGAGCAAAGGCATCCGCATTCTCATCTAAGAGGCGGAAAACTTCCGCGCCCACGGTGCCGAATCCAAGCAGCGCGATGCCAACGGTTTCGCCTTCACCCTTGCCGGTACGCGAATGTAGCTGTAGCTCACTGTTTGAAGCATCCATAGTCCGTCTCCATGTCGATTTAGTGGTGGAAAATGTCTCCCGCTGTATGCGGCTACAGGTCACTATACAGAACGAGCTGTCTATATTGCGACATGCGGGGGATAATATTCGTTTAGCTACAGAAAACCCCCGCCGCACGGGCCGAATGTGGCCCCTGCGTTGCGGGGGTAGTACTGGCTTAATCCACTTCCAAGGACAAAAGATCCTCGATGGTTTCGCGCCGCAACATGGGCTTGGTATTTCCCACGCGCGTGGCAACCACGGCTGGGCGCACCGCGCCGTTGTACCGAGAGGACATCATGTACTGATACCCGCCGGTGGCCGCGAAAGCGAGCAAGTCCCCCGGCTGGATATCATCGGGCAATTCGCCTTCCTCCAACAGAATATCGCCGGATTCGCAGTGGAAACCCACGATGCGCGAGGGCACCATCTCGCCGTCGCTAAAGCGGTTAACCAGGCGCACATCGTATTCGGAACCGTAGAGGGCGGGGCGAATATTATCGGACATTCCCCCATCGATGGAGATATACCGGCGCACCGGCAAATCGGCCTTGCCGGTTTCCACGTCCTTGACCGTACCCACGCGGTAGACAGTCACGGCAGACCCGGCCACCAAGGAGCGCCCCGGCTCCACGAGGAGGAACGGCGCCTTAATGTCGAGTTCTTCCGCAGTCTGGTCAACGGCCCGCAGCATGTCCTGGGCCACGCGGTCAATATTCAGGGCTTCCTCATAGGGCATATACGGAATACCAAAGCCGCCGCCCAAGTCCAGCTCGGCTAAGTCAACGCCCAGCTCGGTGTGGATTTGACGGTAGAGCTCCAGCACGCGCTCGGCGGCGAGTTTGAAACCCTCGGCATTGAAAACCTGGGAGCCTACATGGCAGTGCAGGCCGCTCAAGTGGAGGTTGTTCACCTCAAGGCAGCGCTTCGCGGCGGCGAAAGCCGCGCCCGTGGCCAGGGAAATACCGAATTTCTGGTCCTCGTGCGAGGTAGCAATGAATTCGTGGGTATGCGCATCCACACCCGGCTTGACGCGAATCATTACCGGCTGCACCACGCCTGCCTCGCCGGCGATGCGGTTGAGCTCTTCGAGCTCCTGCTCATTATCGATGACCACGTGGCCCACGCCCGCATCCACGCACAGGCGCAGGTATTCCTCGTCTTTATTATTGCCGTGCGCCGTAATGCGCGCTGCCGGGAACTCTGCGGCGAGCGCAATCTTTAGCTCATTGAGCGCGGCAGCATCGAGGCACAGGCCTTCTTCGTTGACCCACTGCACGACCTTTTTGGAAATGAATGCCTTGGAGGCATAGTGCACGTGATCGGGTCCACCGAAAGCGCGAGCCATGTCTTGGCAGCGCGAGCGGAAGTCATCTTCATCGAAGACGTACAGCGGGGTCTGAAATTCCTCTGCCAAATCCGGCAAGGGGACTTCCGCTACGGTAACTACGCCGTCTTCCTGGCGGCTCGCATTTCGCGGCCACACGTGGGCGGGAAGCTCATTGAAATCAGTCATTTACATCTTCTCCGGTGCGCTCACGCCCACCATGGTCAAGGCATTGGACAGGACGACGCGGGATGCTTCCGCCAACGCGAGGCGTGCGCTGTGAATGGGCTGCTCTTCCTCCCCTGCCTTGGGCAAAACCTGGCAGGTGTCATAGAAACGGTGGAATACGCCAGCCAACTCTTCGGCATAGCGCGCCACGCGGTGCGGCTCGCGCAGTTCCGCGGCATCTGCCACCACTGCGGGGAACTCGCCCAGGGTGCGGATGAGGTCGCCTTCGCGCTCATGCTCCAGCAGGGAGAGGTCTGCACCTTCGGAGCTAACCCCCAACTCCGCCGCCTTGCGCCCGATCGAGCACAGCCGCGCATGGCCGTATTGCACGTAGTAGACAGGATTATCCGAGGACTGCGACTCCCACAGGCCCAAGTCGATATCGATGGACTGATCCACCGACGAGCGCACCAGCGAATACCGCGATGCATCAACACCGATGGCGGCAACCAAATCCTCGATGGTGATCACGGTGCCCGCGCGCTTGGACATGCGCACCGGCTTGCCATCGCGCAGCAGGTTGACCATCTGGCCAATGAGCACTTCGACGCCATCGGCGTCATAGCCCAAGGCGGCTGCCGCAGCCTTCAGGCGCGGGACATAACCGTGGTGGTCAGCGCCCAGCATGTAGATATTGAGATCGTGACCGCGGTCGAATTTATCGGCCACGTAGGCGATATCGCCGGCGATATAGGCCGCATTACCGTCCGATTTCACCACGACGCGATCCTTAGAATCGCCATAATCGGTGGACTTTAGCCACCACGCATTGTCCGCCTCATAGAGGTGGCCTTCAGACTTCAGGGTCTCAAGCGCCTTGTCTACCGCCCCAGATTCAAAAAGCGAATTTTCGTGGAAGTAGACATCAAAATCCACGCCGAATTCATGCAGGGACTGCTTAATCTGCGCAAACATCATCTCCACGCCATCGGCGCGGAAGGCCTCTTGTACCTGCGCAGCATCGCCCTCGAGCGCGCTTGGATTCTTTTCCACAACCGCGTTTGCGATGTCGTGGATATAATCTCCGCCGTAGCCGTCCTCCGGCGTGGGCTCGCCCTTTGCCGCAGCAACAAGGGAGCGGGAGAAGCGGTCAATCTGGCCGCCGTGGTCGTTGAAGTAGTACTCGCGGGTGACCTCTGCACCGGAAGCCGTGAGCACCCTACCCAGCGAATCGCCGACCGCGGCCCAGCGCGTACCGCCCAAGTGAATCGGGCCGGTGGGATTGGCAGATACGAATTCCAGGTTAATCTTCTTGCCCGCAAAGGAATCATTGGAACCGTAGTCCGCGCCTGCCTGCAGAATCTGGGCAACAATCTCGCCCTGGGCAGCGGCGGCCAAGCGGATATTAATAAAGCCAGGACCGGCAATATCGGCCTCCGCGATAGCATCGTGCTGGGCCAATTTTTGTGCTAACCAGCCACCAAATTCGCGCGGATTCGCGCCGGCCTTCTTGGCCACCTGCAGTGCAAGGTTGGTGGCGTAGTCACCGTGTTCTGGGTTGCGGGGTCGCTCTACCGTGACAGATTCCGGCAATACGGACGCGTCTAGGTCATGTTCTGCCATGACCTCGGTGGCGGATTCTTTAACTAAGGTGGCCAAATCAGCTGGAGTCATGTGGCAAGAGTCTAGTTCACTGCCCCGACACGTGCGAAAAGAAGCACTGGCTAACATTTCAGAGGGCAAAATTTACTCATTTTCTAGACCTCTTAGGCAAACCTATATTGCGATATATATTACAAAATATATGCTGGTAGAACGTGATTCACACTACATTTCACGTGATGAATGTGTAGGGTTAGTTACACCTCCATGACTTAAAAACTAATAAGGAGCACCGTATGCGCATTGCGCTTTTTTCTACTTGCATTGGTGACACCCTTTTCCCGGACGTCCAAAAGGCGACGGCATTGGTTCTCTCCCGGTTAGGTCACGAAGTTGTCCTTCCGGAGGAGCAAACCTGCTGCGGCCAGATGCACATCAACACCGGCTATCAAAAGGAAACGCTGGGGATGATCCGCTCTTATGCGGATGCCTTCGCAGATCCTTCCATTGACTACGTCGTGGCAGCCTCCGGTTCCTGCGTGGCAGCGGTTCGCGACCGCCACGAAAGCATTGCTGACCGCTTCGGCACGTCCGCCGATGTCGATGGCGCGCAAAAGACCGCACAAAAGACCTACGATCTCACCGAATTTTTGGTCGATATTGAAGGCGTGACCAACGTCGGCGCTTTCTTCCCACACCGCGTGACTTACCACTCCGCTTGCCACGGCCTGCGCTTCCTCAAGCTGGAAGACCGCCCCTACAAGCTTTTGCAAGAAGTCGAGGGCATCGACTTGGCACCGCTAGCCAATAGCGAAGAGTGCTGCGGCTTCGGTGGCACCTTTGCCCTGAAGAATGCGGAGGTCTCACAGGCCATGGTCTCCGATAAGACTCGCCACATTAAAGACACCAAGGCTGAGTACGTGACCGCCGGTGACTCCTCCTGCCTGATGAATATCGGCGGCGCCCTGCACCGCCAGCGCTCCGGCATTCGCGCCCTACATATGGCAGAGATTTTGGCCTCCACGAAGGAACACCCGTGGCAGCCAGACTCCGCCGCTTACTCCAAGGAGACGATGCTCTAATGACCTCTTTCCTCGACACCACCCCACCACGCGCCCCTGAAGGCTACGGCAACCTGCGTGGCAGCAAGGCCTTCGTCCCGCTCGCGCACGTCGGGCTGAATAACGCTACCCAGCGTCACAACCTGCAGCACGCGACCACCACCATCCGCCAAAAGCGCGCCAACACCGTGCAGGAAGTAGATGACTGGCAGCAGCTCCGCAACGCCGGGTCTGCCCTCAAAGAGGACGTCACCGCCCGCATGCCGGAATTGCTCGAGCAATTTGAAAAGGCAGTGTCTGACCGCGGCGGCATCGTCCACTGGGCCCGCGATGCCAAGGAAGCCAACGAGATCATTGAAGGTCTCATCCGCGAAACGGGTGAAACCGACGTGGTCAAGGTGAAATCCATGGCTACCCAAGAAATCGGCTTAAACGAGCACCTCGAAGAGGCCGGAATCCACGCCCAGGAAACCGACTTGGCAGAGCTCATCGTCCAGCTTGGTGACGATATGCCATCGCACATTCTGGTGCCCGCAATTCACCGCAACCGCGCGGAAATTCGCGATATCTTCGTCGATAAGATGCCCAACACGGATGACTCGCTGAAGGCCGAGCCCGCCGAGTTGGCCGAGGCATCCCGCCAGTTCCTGCGCCAGCAGTTCATGAAGGCCAAGGTCGCCATTTCCGGCGCCAACTTCGGCGTTGCTGAAACCGGCACCGTCAACGTCGTGGAATCTGAGGGCAATGGCCGCATGTGCCTGACGCTGCCGGAAACGCTGATTACCGTCATGGGCATCGAAAAGCTCGTGCCTACCTTCCAGGACCTGGAAGTCTTCCTGCAGCTGCTCCCCCGTTCCTCCACCGCGGAGCGCATGAACCCGTATACCTCCATGTGGTCCGGTGTGACAGAGGGCGATGGCCCGCAGAACTTCCACATCGTCTTGCTGGATAATGGGCGCACCGCAGCGTTGTCTTCGCCCGTTGGCCACCAAGCACTGAAGTGCATCCGTTGCTCGGCCTGCCTCAATGTCTGCCCCGTGTACGAGCGCGCCGGCGGACACGCCTACGGCTCCGTGTACCCGGGCCCCATCGGTATCTCCCTGACCCCGCAGCTAACTGGCATGAAGGACCACAACGATCCATCGGCTAGCTTGCCGTACGCCTGCTCGCTGTGCGGGCGCTGCGACGACGTGTGCCCGGTGAAGATTCCGCTTTCTGATGTCATCTTAGAAAACCGCCACCAGAAGGTCACCCATGCTGCCTCGCCGATCGAGCCAAAGCTGTTCAAGACGGTGCAGCTGCTCTGGGACAACCCGAAGATGTGGGATAAGGTCACCCACCTCGTGGCACTTGGCCGCGTGATGGGCGGATTCAACGGCACCATCGAGTCGCTGCCGCTGTTCATGTCCGGTTGGTCCGATGGCCGCGATACCGCGATTCCGCCAAAGAAATCCTTCCGCCAATGGTTCGACTCCGAAGAAGGCAAAGAGCTGCTGTCCAATGCCCGTAAGGAGGCCTCCAAGTGAGCGCAAAGCAAGACATCCTAAACCGCATTCGCTCGGCACAGAAGCAGGCTGGGCTGCCAGATCACGTCGATGTGCCCCGCGAATACCAGCGCGAAGGCACGCTGAATGATGATGAACTGCGCGAGATGCTGGTCGATCGCCTCGAGGACTACAAGGCGGAAGTCCACGTCACGGAGGAAAGCGATCTCAAAAAGACGCTGGATTCCATCGTCAACGATCGCAACTGTAAGGACATCCGCTACGCCCCGGGCATGAATGCCGATCTTTTTGATGGCCTTCCGGCCCGCCCGGACGACGAGGAAGCGGATCCGCGCGAGCTTGACGATGCCGATGCCGTCGTCACCGAGTCCCTTGTGTCTTCTGCGCAGACCGGCACCATCGTATTGCAGTCCGATTCCCGCTGCGGCCGCCGCGCCTTGACGCTGGTACCGGACCGTCACATCTGTATCGTCCGCCGCGACGAGGTTGTCTACGGCATCACTGAGGTCATTTCCCGGATGAACCCAGATAAGCCCGCAACGTGGATTTCTGGCCCTTCCGCGACCTCCGATATCGAGCTCTCGCGCGTTGAGGGTGTGCACGGCCCGCGCGATCTCATCGTGATTATTGTGAAGTAACGAGGCTAGGGTGCCGAGTTAGGGCACCCGCCGCGTGGCAATTACTGCCACGAACCTGAAAGAAGCATAAGCTAACTCTGACGAACGTTATAGGAGTCGGAGCTTTAGCTTATGCTTTCTTTTTCTCGAAAAATTTCTACCGTAGTCTGCGCTAGCGCCCTCGCACTGGGCGTGGCAGCCCCCACCGCCGCCGCGGCGGATCCAGAAATCACCTGGGAGGATTGCCCCGCACAGGTCAATCTGGATGGCGCCGAGTGCGGCCGGATAGAGGTACCTACCTACTACGATAACCCCGAGGCCGGAACCATTAGCGTTGGTTTTGTCCGCGTACCTGCGGCACAACCAGACGCACGCCGTGGCGCGCTCTTTACCAACCCAGGTGGCCCTGGCGGTGACGCCTATTCTTGGGCTGGCAACGATGCCGTCGAATGGCCCGAAGAAATTCGCAACGAATGGGATCTGATCGGCGTCCAACCGCGCGGGCTGCCCGGTTCCACCCCGGTAGACTGCGCCGCCACCCCGAATTTCAATCCCATCGAGGCCACTACGCAGATCGGCAAGGCCACCCGCGATGCCTGCGAGCAGAATACCCCTGGCTATACCAACTCTTTGACCACCTCCAATACCGCCCAAGACTGGGAAATGGTGCGCCAGGCGCTGGGTGAGGACGTCATTGACATCGCCGGCATTTCCTACGGCACCTATCTTGGCTCCGCCTACGCCACCCAGTATCCGCAGCACACCGGCAAGGTGCTGCTCGATTCCGGCATGAGCCCGCAGCTGGCATGGAACGGCATCTTCACCTCGCAGCAACAAGGGTACGAAAATGCGCTGCACGATCTTTTCCAGTTCATCGCGGATAATGACGCCACCTACCATTTGGGCACTACTGCACTCCAGGTCTATGAAAAGTGGTCGCAGAAAGTCGCCATGGAAGCCGGCGCCCGCCCTACGGTCTTGCCACCGGATGCGAAAATCGGTGACCTTCCCCCAGGACTCGAATTCGCCGGCCAGCCGGGCGCGGACATCATGACCGCCACGGGTGAGCTGCGCGTGCAGGCAGAATTCCTCGCCGACAAGGCGCTTAACCCACAAGCGGATCAGCGCGCCTCTGTGACCTTAGGCAAGACCCGCGAGGTCGTTCCCATGCCCGCGCACTGGGATGAGTTTGCCAAGTACTTAAACGGCAGTAAGCCTCTCGAGGTCGTCGATGATCCGGAGCTTGCCCGCGCGGTGCAACAGCAAACAATCCAGATGATGAATATGCAGAATCTCATCGTCTGCAACGAGAACACCGTCGCTGGTAACCCGTGGCTCTTCCCCACCTACCTGTGGTCCAACTTTGTCACCGGCGATATTTTCTCCCTGGTTAATTCCATGTACGGATCTGGCGCCGGGTGCGGCGGACGCGGACCCGTTACCGGCGGGGCGCCACTCGATGGGTCGCACCTTGCCACAAAGCCGCTGCAAATCCAAGGCACGGGCGATCCGCAGACCCCGTACCAGTACCACGCGGCCCTCTCCCAGCCCATGCAATCGCACGTCGTCACCGTCCACGGCCCCGGCCACGGGCACTTTGCGCTGGGTAATAAGGCCGTCGATGAGATTGGCGTGCACTATCTGCGCACCGGTGAGGTAACCACCGCTGACGCACCGGGCCTGATTTAGTTTCGCAGCAGCCGATGCGCTAGAATCACATCGTTGGGAATTTTCCCAGCGATGTCTCCGTAGCTCAGCGGATTAGAGCATCGGTTTCCGGTACCGAAGGTCGCAGGTTCGATCCCTGTCGGGGACACAAAATTTTTAGCCCTCTCGCTTTTCCAGCGAGAGGGTTTCAATATACGCCCCGTTTGCGGATTAAGTAGCCACCGGAGGTTCAGGAAGCCCTTACCATCCTGAACCTCCGGGCTACCCCTCCAATTCTAAACGGAAGGATAAACCCATGACCACACGAACTCTCTACTTCATCGCCCTGGCCCTACTAGCCATATCTTTGATCATCAACGTCATCAACGGGTTCGCTATCTTCAGCACCATCCTCACCGGCGTTGCGGTGGCTACACTTGGCTGTGCCACCTACAAGAAAGTGTGGAAAAAATAAGCCCGCGAATCACGGACGCAAAAGCCGAGCGAAAATTGTGAGACGGGGCTAGGGCCAGCGCGTGGCAGGTGTCGCGGGCCCCCGCTTTAATGTGAGTAAAGATCCCCATACTTAGTCTCTATCCATAGAACGTAGAAAATTCCACCGTCTTTCCAGCCAACGAATGGAAGGTTTTCTTGGTGCCGGAACACGCGGAATTTGGTTAGCTCTTGGAACTGCCTAGGTATTTGAGCTTTGATTTCGTTTTTTGGGATAAATTCCGAGCCGAGCCCGTACCTGTGGTGATTAACGAGATCTGTCCAAGAAATTAGTGAGCGTTTGTGCCATTTATCGAGGAATTCGCGGCGCATCCTATCGGTCATTTGCCCGAATCCCCATCCGCTCTGCAGAAACCTAGTGGACAGGAGCGGGTATTCGTTTGATGCCGCTCGTATTGCGCTCAAGACGCCTGTATCTGCACCACTGTGATTCTTCGAAACCGGGCGCGTGCCACGTCTCTTACTTTTCTTTGCCATACCTAGTCGAAGTACTCTTTAAGGTCGGCATCAGAAATCTCAAGCCCCCGTTTTTCTTCAACGAAGTTTTTCTTCCAAGGTGACTCCGTATGGGTTTTATTACGTAAAGCCCACGCCGAATAGGGGCCATACTTATTCCATACGTCAATCAGGGTATCTTCTACAGGCCGATAATCATCCCAATTGAAGTCATCAGAAATAAAAGTATCGGGGTCGATCGGGCTCTTACCGTACTTTTTAAGTTCGCGGTAGATGTCTACAACGACAGGTCCGTGGGCCCATGCTTCCATCCGTTCATTGAAGAGCGGCACCCCTCCGGAGGCTCGCATGTAAAGGCCCTTTGCGTAGTAAAGAAGCTTTTGAATTTTCAGCGGTGTGAGCTCGGCTTCTTCGGTTTCTTCAGCCCAAGCTACGAGCCATTCTGCGATTTGATGAGCAGTGTATTGCTTCATTGTGCACCTCCTTTCTGCTTGTTTTAAACGCTACAGCACGTGGAGAGCACTTTCTATTCCTACCTACTCGGTGGGGCTTGACCCATGCAACCTGGCTTTCAATGGATTCCATAGCCAAACTGTTAGGTTTATGAAATACTAAGGTATCTAGAACCACGAAAGTTATGCAGTATAGGCGAGCCATGGAGGATCCCCCTTGCCCACCTTAGAAATCGACCATCTCAATAAATCCTTTGGCAGTGTCCGAGCGCTGCGGGATATGACCTTTAGCGAGCAGGAGGGCGAAATCTTCGGCTTCGTCGGTTCCAATGGTGCGGGCAAGTCCACCACCATGCGCATCGCGCTGGGAGTGCTCGCGAAAGACTCCGGCGAAGTTTATTTCGATGGCTCCCCCATTAATGACGATAACCGCCGCCGCATTGGCTATATGCCCGAAGAGCGCGGACTCTACGGCAAGGAACCGCTGCTTAGCCAGCTGACGTTCCTGGGCACCCTGCACGGCATGAGCAAGCAGGCCGCCCAGAAATCCGGCACGGAGCTACTGGAGCAGCTAGGGCTAGGTGAACGCCAGAAAGACAAGCTGGATGACTTGTCCTTGGGCAACCAGCAGCGCGTGCAGCTGGCCGCCTCCCTCATCCATGACCCCGATATGTTGATCCTGGATGAGCCCTTTTCCGGCTTGGACCCCGTTGCGGTCAATGTCATGTCTGACATGCTGCGCGAGCGCGCCGCCCGCGGTGTGCCGGTCATCTTTTCCTCCCACCAACTGGACTTGGTGCAGCGCCTGTGCGATCACGTGGGCATCGTCACGCAAGGCCGCATGGTGGCAGAAGGCACGGTAGATGAGCTGCGCACCCAAGGCGCCTCGCGCTATGCAGTCGAAACCCCTGCTCGCGGTTGGTACCCGGAGGGCACCCACTTGGTAGAGGAAACAGATAAGGGCGTTGTGCTCGAAGCCGATGCCGGCACCGATGACCAAGCCATCTTGCGCGCTGCCATGGCCGCTGGCCCCGTCCACTCCTTCGGCCTCAAGGTCCCTGACCTTACCGAGCTTTTCCAAGACGTCGTCACCAGCACCACCACCGAGGAGGCCTAGCCCATGCAGTATTCGGCAATGAAGACCATAGGGACCGTCGCCAAGCGCGAAATGGCGGTTGCCCTCAAGACCAAATCCGTTGTCATCATGATGCTGCTGCTTATCATTGGTGCCATCGCCACCCCCATCATCATTGACTTGCTGTCCGGTGGTGACGATGAACCAGACTCCGTCGCCGTGGTGGGCATGGAGGCAGACGCATTCGCTGATTCCGGGCTGGAGACGCAGGCCGCAGATGACCGGGATAGCGCGGTGCAGCTTATCGATGACGGCGACGTCGACGCCGCCCTCGTGCCCGCCAACGACGAGGGGTGGGAGCTTTTGGCCAACGGCACCGTCTCCACCACGATCTCCACCACGGTCAATCAAGTGGTTGCGGCGCAGGCGCAGGCAGAGGCACTAGATACGCTGAATATTGATCCCCAAGAGCTTGCCGCCGCCACCCCATCAGCCGAAGTGACCGCGGTAGATCTGGAAACAGATGAGGCCTCCGAAGAACAGATGGGCAATGTTGCCATCGTCCTTATCGCCGCCATCGTGGTGGTCTTTTCCATCATGACCTTCGCAGGGCTCATCGGTGGCCGCGTTACAGAAGAGAAGTCTTCGCGCGTGGTCGAAATCATCCTTTCCACGGTGCGCCCGGTGGATTTCTTGGCAGGCAAGGTCATTGGCAATACCATTATCGGGCTGCTCGGCACCTTCCTCATCTTGGCCGGCGGCGTGGCTTCCCTGGCATTTACTGGCGCAGCAAGCGAAATCCAGCTCGACTATGGTCTAATCGCTGCCCTGCTCGTCGGGGAAATCCTCGGTCTCTTGTTCTTCGGCAGTCTCTATGCCGCAGCTGGCTCCATGGTGCAGCGCACCGAGGATCTGCAATCGACGCAGATGCCCATCCTGCTCATCGTCTTTGCCACCATGTATGTCCCCATGTTTGGCTGGACCAACTTGGATGCCACGTGGATGCAGGTCATGGGCTGGGTGCCACCGGTCTCCATGTTGGTCGCTCCCCTCCAAGTTGCTGGCGGCAATATGAGCTGGCTGGGCTTGGCGGGAAGCTATGCGGTCCTCGCTGTAGTTACCGCGCTTATTCTCGTCGTTGTCGCGCACATCTACCGCCGCGCCATCTTGAATAATGGCAAGAAGATGACTTGGCGCCAGGTGCTCAAGAAATAAAAATAAATCCGGCCTCCCACTTTCTAAGGGGAGGCCGGATTTTTCTATTGCGCAGAATTACTCAACGATGAATTCGTTGGTGATCGGCTGGGTGATATCCAAGGTGCCGTGCTCGATGTAGTACATGCCAAAGAACATGGCGCCAACCAGCACTAGGGCTAGCAGCATGCAGGGGATCCACTGGACAAAAACGGAAACCCAGCCCTCGGATTGCTGGCGGGCCGCCGCCTCGCGTTGTTCTTGAGCCTCGCGCTCGTTCATAATGATAAAACCTCTCGCTTCACCGAAGATTAACTAAAAGTATCTTAACAGTTTATGGTCTCCGCAGTGGCATTAGATCCCCGGATCTTCATCATTTAATAGAGCCTCGAGGAATCCCTCGCGGTCCGCAAACATCTTCTCGATGTCCTCTTCCGCGCCCACGATCCAGGTATCGGCATCCTCATCAAAGGTCAACGCAGAATCGGGGTAGGCTTCCAAGGCTTCTTCCATCGCGGCAATCTGATCGGCATCGGCGCGATCCTCGGCGAAGGCCTCTGGATCACCAATGCGCTGGCCCAGCTCGCCCAAGGCCGTCAAGCCATACGTTTTATGCTGCTTTTTAGGGTGCTCGAAAAGTTCTTGTCCCATCATGGCGGTGTTATTTTCCTCCATTCAATAAAGAATCCGGGACGAATCCCGAATAGCCGGGGATATTATTGACCTGCAATACCCCATGGAAAAAGCGCTTGAGCGCAGGAACGTCATCCTCGTGGAGATGATCGAAGACCAAGCGGCGGACGGATTCCACGTGTTCGGGGGCCGCGCGCTCGAGATGGTGAAGCCCAGTCTCCGTGATGTACACGTTGACCCCGCGGCCATCATCGGTGGTCTTTTCTTTAACCAAGAGCCCGCGCTTTTCCATGCGGGTGACCTGGTGGGAGGCGCGCGAGCGATCCCAGGCGAGCTCCGTGCACAAGTCGCGCAGGCGCAGGTGCTGATCTGGTGCTTCCGAGAGGGATACCAGGACCGCGAATTCGGAGACGGAGATCTCCCCGCCAGCCTTAAGTGTCTCGTCCATGCCCCTATCTATCTTGCGGGTCGCGGCCAGTAATAGGCGCCATAGCTCCTGTTCATCATCGTTTAACCAGCGGGTTTGTTCAGACATAACGACTAGATTACCTCCTTCAGCGTGGCGATGTCGCGCTCGCTGCGCCCAGGCACTCGGGAATAGCGCTGCGGCATGCAGGTAAAGACCAAAACCTGGTTCTCGCGGCCCACCTGTGAGAACAAAGTGGACATCAGTTGCAGGCGGTGGGCGTCGGTGGAGCCCAGCGCGTCATCGACGATGACCGGCACGGTTTCCTCCCCTGCCACCAAGCGCGCGATAGCAAAGCGGGTAAGGATGGCCAGCTGCTCGCGCGCGCCGCCAGACAGGCTGGTCATGGCCACCGTTTCATTATCACGGGTGCGGGCGGTCACAGACAGATCGTCTGCCAGTTCAAAGCTGATATCCCCGCCGTAGATGGGGCGGGCCAGTTGGGCGAGCGCCGCCACGAAGGGCTCGGCATAGCGCTGGCGTGCGGCATCGCGGTGTTTGAGCAGCAGCTCGCGCAGGTAGCGCGCCGCCAGCGCGCGCTTTTCCACGCTCTCTAGCACCGCCTGCGCCATTTCTGCTTCCGCTTGAGCATGCTGCTCGCGCTCTGCCGCGCCGGAGTGATAATTAATCTCGCTCGATAGCTTGCCCAGCTCCACCTTGGAATCTTGTACCTGATTCTGCAGGTACTCTAGGTGCGATTGCGCGCCCTCTACCAAGTCCTGGGCGGTAGCCAGATCCACGGATTCCATCTCAGATAACTGTTCCTGCAGCGTGGCCACCAGCGCACCTAGGCGCTCTGCCTCTTCTTCCAGGCCGGCATCGGAGGTTTTCTCCCGCGCCTCCACCAGCTCACGCTCGGCGCGCGCGGCCTTCTCGGTGGCGGCCTCGAGCTCGGCTTCTAGGCGCACCACGTCGTGGGCAATGCGGCTATCGCGGAAGGGAATAAGCTCGCGGTCGAGGGCATCGACAAGCTCGCGCGCCTCTTCTTCCGTCTCCTCCGCAGCGGATAAGTCCATGGCTGGTTCATCATCGAGCCCGGCGACCTTCTCCTTGAGCGCCGCGTGTTGGGCGCGCAGTTCGCCTAAATCATCTGGCCCCAACTCGCCCTCGAGTCTGCGCGTGGCCGCATCCAACCCGGAATTCTGCTCGCTGTGCGCCTCGTGCAGGTTCTCTGCGGCGGCGATGGATTCCACGCCGGTGGCATCGAAAAGCTCCTGCAAACGCGCCTCAGCCTGATCCACCTCGCGCTGGGTCTTATCGGAAGAATATGCACCGGCCACGAAGCGGGCGGTGATATCGCCGATGGTGATCTCGCGGCCATCGATAAGCTCAATTGCGGGCTGCTTGCCGATGTCCACCAGCTTCCCATCCACCCCAATCTCCGCGCCCTCGGGTCCGGAAAATTCCACCTTGGCGGCGGTGGCATCATGTAGGCGCTTGGCCAGTGACAGATCGGCATCCGCCTTGCGGAGTTCCTCGACATCCGCGGCCGTCATCTCGCGCCCGCGCTGGGCTATCTCCGCCTGAGCCTTCTCCACACCACGTGCCAGTTCCTCTACCTTGAGCAGGCGCTTATCCAGGCGCTTAAAGGTCTCCTTGTCCTGATACGCCCGCGCCTGCTTGAGCGTTGTGCGCGCAGTGGCGTAGTCCTCTTTGGCGGTAGCCAGCTTCTTTTCCACCGCCTCTTTCTTCTCGTTTTCCTCCGCGGCCTTCTCGCGGGCGGTCGCAAGTTTATCCGCGGCGCTCGACTTTGCGGTGCCAGCGGCCTCGAGCGCCTCGACCATCTCCCGGCGCTGGGTTTGTGCATCCTTCGCGCGCTGAAAGTCTTCCTTGGCACGGGTGAGCTCGGCCTTGTGCGCATCCACCTGGTGCTGGGCCTGCACAGCCTCGTCCGCGGCGGACTGCTTCTCTGCGAGGTCCTGGCGGGCCGCGGGAAGCTGCGCTTCGGCCTCTTCTTGTTGGCGTTCCAGGTGCTCATAGCGCTCCACCACGGAATCGAGCCCGCGCACCGCCGCGGTCGCCTCCTCCAGCTCCTGTGACGTGCGCTCCGCGTCTTCTTGGGCCTTCTTATACTCGCCGGCCGCCTTGCCCGTCTTTTCGGTGTAGTAGCGCTTATATTCCTTATCCACCTTGCCCAAAAGCTGAGAATCATCGCCGGAGACCTCGTCCTCCGCCAGGCCGGACTTCTGCTCGAGGGCCTGCGTTAACGAGGGAATGCCCACCGCGGAGATGGCATCATTGGAGTCATCCTGGCGCATAAAGAGAACATCGAGAAGCTGGCGATCCATGTTCTCGCTTAAAATCTGTTCCAGCTCATCATCGGCCTGGCGGCCTGTATATTGTGCGTGGCGCGGGGACGAGATGGCCAGCTCACAGTACTTCTTCTGCAGCCAGCGCTTGGCAATGCGAAAGCGGTATTCCCCCACGGAAATATCCGCAATGACCTCCGGCGATACGTCCTTGCCCACCGGCTGCAGATCCCGGATACCGCTGGGGCGCGCCGTGTGCTTTTCCGTCAGCACCACATCGAGGGCCTCCACGATGGTGGATTTACCGGCCTCGTTCTCGCCGTGAATGACCACCACCCCGGTTTCTGGAAGGTCATCCAACACTAAATGCTCGATGCCGCGGACATTTTTAATTTCTAAGCTGTGGATGCGCATGTGGTTTATCCTTCCAAGCGAAATAGCAGGTTGGCGGCGTCGCGGGCCACCGGATCCTCGCGGTTTTCCAGCAGCTCTTGCAGGGCGTCGGCGGCATAGCCGGAAATGTCCAGGTTGGCTAGTTCGTCTTCGCTAGGCTCCAAGAACAGGTCCATGGTTCGCTCGCGCGGGCGCAGCGAGGCAAAGACCGCCTCCAACTCATCCAGCCCGCGCTGCAGCTGGGCGTGCGCCGCAATGCCAAGGGTCCCTTGCAGGCTGTATTTAATCGCCGTGCGCACCTTATCCGGGTACTCTTCCAAGCTGCGCAGGAAGCGCTCGACATCCTCGGTGGAATTGACGGAGGCATCGAGGGCTTCAAACGTCCAGCGCCCGATGCTGCGCTTATCGATGTCTATGTCTTCCCCCTCAATCCTTACCACCAGCGCGTTCCCGGAATCGGCCTCGCCGCCACCGGTGGAGCATTCCTTAAAGTCCGTGGTCTCCGGGCTCCCAGAGAACCAGACGCGGCCGGTCTTTCCCAGGCTGGCCGTCGAGTGGGTATCGCCCAGCGCCAAGTAATTGATCACCCCACGCTCCAAGCACTGCTCTACGAATTCCAGGTCGATGGTATCGGCATCTCCCCCGCTAGTACGCGAATCCACCTGTCCATGGCCCACAGCAATCCGGATTCCCTCCGTGGGTTCGAGCGGCTCCAAGGCCTGGCGCACCAAGTCGTGGTTGGCGCGTTTGGACAAGTACGGCGCCCCCACCAATTCCACGCCCTTGCCCACCGCGATGGGTTCTGAATCCGCGATGACGTGCACGTTATCCGCGCTGGTGCGATAAAATACCGAGTCCGCGACCAGCGGATCGTGGTTTCCCGGCAGCACATACACCGGCACGGGCAAGCGCTTAAACATCTCGGTAGCGCGGGCCAAAATTTCTCGGGAGAGCGCATTGTGTTCAAATACATCGCCCGCCACGACGATGAACTGCGCGCCGACCTCCTCCGCGAGCTGGCCTAGGTGCATGATGGCGGACTCGCGGTCATCGTTGAAACGACCTTGCGCCTCCCCCTTCAAGAACCAGCGGGTCATTCCCAGCTGGAAGTCGGACGTGTGGATAAAGGTCGTTGCAATCATAATCAGTGCGTTAAGTGGTAGTAGAGGTCTTCAATATCGGACACGGCCCGCAAGAGGTCAATATTGGTATGCGATACGGCCCGCAGGGCCTTGCGCAAGAGGTCCGGATCGGAATCTTCCAGCGCTGGGGCAACCTTGGGGTGCGGCAGTTTAGGCATCTCGCGGCCATTCCAGAACACGTCGTTCTTTTCTTCCGCGGATAAATCGCTAGCTCCAAAGCTTTCTCGAGAGACCTGCTGCGATTGCTCCATGACGGCCTTTTCCAAGCGCGCAAAGTCCAGCCCGCGCATATTGAAAATCACGGCGGGATCCGCATCCGCGCGGGTGGCGAGCCTATCTCCCACCGCCACGATGTGCTTGCAGGCATACGCGGAATCCGGGCAGGTGCAGGATAGCCGCAGATCTTCGACCTCGCTGGCAAACAAGGTATCCAGCGCTTCCTCAGACAACAGGCCCTTGCGCGCATTCGCTACGGAATTCGGCGTGCGCGCGAATTGGCCGGCGAGTGCCGCAATATCGTCATTATCGCGGTACGGCAGCTGGATGAGTACGGAAAAAGGCTCGTTCTGGGAACCGGCCACGCGCCCATGGATGGCACCGTTGCGGATCTCCAAGCCAACGACGTGACCGCCTTCGGCGTACTGGCGCCCGCGGGTAATCCGTCCCCGGTCCGCATCATGGCTGGTAAAGGAAGAAATCCGGGCTGCGGTCTTGGACAGTAGCCGCCCGCTGCGGTCAACATGGTTGACCTCATCCGGGGTGCTCACGCGCTTGCGGGTACCAAAGTTTGCGTAGATGACATTGTCATCGCCCTTAACGGCCATCCGCTTACTCCTTTCCCCGGTAACTCATCAGCTCTGCCAGCTGGTCTGGCTCCAATTCCGTGAGCCACCCCTCGCCTTCGCCGACGACGGCACCAGCCAGCTGCGTCTTGCCATCCAAGATATCTTGAATGGATTCTTCCAACGTGCCAGCGGTAATCATCTTATACACCTGCACGTTGCGGCGCTGACCGATGCGGAAGGCACGGTCCGTAGCCTGGTTTTCCACCGCGGGGTTCCACCAGCGGTCCATGTGCACCACGATCGATGCCGCGGTGAGGTTGAGGCCCGTGCCGCCCGCCTTGAGCGAAAGGATCATCGCCTGTGGGCCGTCCTCGGCTTGGAAGTTCTCCACCATCTGATCGCGCTTATTCTTCGTCACCCCGCCGTGCAGGAAGGGAATCTCGTGGCGCAGCTGATCGCTCAGATAGGGCTGCAAAATATCCCCGAAGGCCTTGTACTGGGTAAAGATCAGCAGGCGCTCGCCGGATTCGGTAGCGGCATCGACAATCCGCATCAGCTCCTTCACCTTGCCCGAGCGGTGCTTGCCCTTGATAACCACTGGGGACTCATCCCCCAGGTAGTGCGCTGGGTGATTGCAAATCTGCTTAATGCGCGTCAGCGAGGCCAAGACGACGCCGCGCTTGCTGATGCCCGTAGCATCCTCCAAGCTCTTCTTCACCTCATTGACCAGCGCCTTATACAAAGCCGCCTGCTCTGTGGTCATGGATACGGTAAGAATCTGCTCGGACTTTTCCGGCAGATCATCGATGATATTGGGATCGGTCTTGACGCGGCGCAGGATAAGAGGCGCGGTCAGCGCGCGCAGGCGCTCGGACATCTCTTCATCATTATTGCGCTCGATGGCCTTTGCGAAGTGATTGCGGAAGAAGGACGCCGTGCCCAAGATTCCAGGGTTGCAAAAGTCCAAGATGGAGCGCATCTCTGACAACCGGTTTTCCACCGGCGTACCAGTCAGAGCCACGCGGTGCTCAGAGGGCAGCGATCGCACCGCCTTGGAGGAACGCGTGGCCGAATTCTTAATGGCCTGCGCCTCATCGAGGACCACGCGCTGCCAGGACACCTCACCCAAGAGGTTGAAATCCCGGCTGACGGTGCCGTACGTCGTAATGACCAGATCGGCTTTCGCGGCGGCCTCGAGGAACTTCTCCCCGCTCGGCCGCCCCGCGCCGTGTTGCACCATGACCTCGAAATCCGGCACGAAGCGACGCGCCTCGCGAGCCCAGTTACCTACCACGGAAGTCGGTGCGACGACCAAGGTGGGCCCGGTTTGTTCACCGCGCTCCTTCTCCACCGCCAAAAGGGACAGTAGTTGGAGTGTTTTGCCGAGCCCCATGTCATCGGCAAGCACGGCACCAATATTATTGCGCGACATCCAATACAGCCAGTCCACGCCCGTGCGCTGGTACTCGCGCAGATCAGCATGCACGGTCTCCGGAATGTCCACGCGCTTAGGCGCAACCGTATCCATGCCGCCGAGCAACGCGGTATGCCATGTGCTGCCGGTGAATTCGATGGGCTCTTGGGCCATCGACTCAAGCGCCAGCTCCCGCAGCTCCGCCACCGTGACCTGGTGCTCGCTCTTCTCGTAGAACTCCGCACGGCGACGCTCAACTTCTGCCATGAGCTGCTGCCAGCCCGGCTCATTGAGTTTTTTAGCCATCTCCGCCGAGGCCGCCAGCTGCTCGAGCTCCTTCTTGGCGCGCTCGCGGGACTTATCCGCCAGCTCCTCCATATAAGAGGAGACCTTGGACACAACCTGGGTATCGGCCATCACCCACTTGCCGCGCAGCTGAATGAGGCCGGACTTGGAATTGACCAGCTCATCCATCTCGGACTCGGTAAGCTCCACATCACCCACGGACATGCGCCAGTTATAGTCCACGAGCTGATTCATGCCGATGTGCTTCTTCGTGGCGGCCTCGGCCGGGTCCCGGGCCTCACGGGTTTCCAGCTTGGCCTTGGTATCCATCTGCGCCCACGATTTGGGCAGCATGACGGTAATGCCCCGCTTTTTCAGCTCGGGCACCTCGTACGCAATAAACTGCGTAAGCTGCTCCGTGTCCAGGTAGACATCCCAATCGCCGTCGCCAGGCTGGGGCAATTGCGTACTCTGGCCCAGGCTCGGTGCCGCATGCACGGCCTTGCGGTGGTTTTCGCGCAGCTTCTCGATGCTCGCCCTATCCAGCTCCTCCGCCGATACCGGCCGCGGCGAATCCGTTCCAGAGCGCACCCGCACCCGAATCGGCCACGCTGCATCTTCTGGATCCTGTTCTTCCGGCTCCTCCACGATGTAGACGAGCTGGAGTTCCACCTGGTAAATGGAATTCTTCCATTCATTAAGCCCGCGCAGTAGTTGCGCGCGGCCGCGGCGAATGGGAGACGTCGTCAATAGCGCACGGGCGAAGTCGTGCCACGGCATGGGCCGGGGTTCATTGAGCAGCGGCTGCAATTCCCGGTTGGCAATCCAATGCGTTAGTTCATCCGCGAGGTCATCTGACAGGGCTCTATTATTTATATGGAGAATCCCGGGCGCCGCGGCCATCATTTCTGCCAGCCACCCGCGCTCGCCCAAGCCTGAGGCCAGCTGCCACATGGGGAACCACTCATTGGCCTGGTATGCCAGCCGGAACGTCACCCTGCCCGCGCGGACAAACTTGCTCAGGCCGCTATATGCGTGGATGAGCCAGTGCAAATCCGGGGCAATCGATGCCGGCGGGTGATGATCCAGGTATTCCAGCTGGGCTAGGGCTTCTACCGCTTCTTCCGGGGCAAACATGGCCATGGGCACCATGAGCGAGACATCTTTTCCCTTTGGGGTCCGCAGCGATACGCGCGCCCGGTTCCGGAAGGATTTCTTAGCCAAGATGGCATCGACTGCCTGCGGAAACGTCCCCTCCGGCACGGCCGAAGGCATAACAATCTTGTGCCCTTCTACCTGCTCAATCCATAGACCAAGCCCCGAGACCGGCAGCCAAAGGCCATGCACAAGGTAAGAAGCCATAACGGCCAGCATAGCAGCCCCGTATAGTTTTGTTACAAGCTCGTTATATTCACGTCTTTACGCAGTTAAACGGTGAAAAACATCACCAGAGATCTATGCCACAGCTGAATTTTAGCTTGGGTGAACCTGAAGTCACCGTTAACGTAAGAATGTCCGACAAATCACTACAAGGAGTGAAACGTGCAAGAATCAACTTGGTACGTCATTGCGATGATTGTGTACTTCCTCGTAATGGCAGCCATTGGCTACTGGAGCTACAAACAAACCGACGAATATGACGATTATGTTTTAGGCGGCCGTGGCCTGCACCCATTCGTAGCTGCTCTCTCCGCCGGCGCATCCGATATGTCCGGCTGGCTGCTTATGGGTCTGCCTGGCGCGCTCTTCCTTTCCGGTTTTTCCGAGCTGTGGATGCCTATCGGCCTCCTTATCGGTGCATGGGCTAACTGGAAGTGGATTGCGCCGCGTCTGCGCGCTTACTCGGAGGTTGCGGGCGATTCCATTACGGTCCCCTCCTTCTTCGAGAACCGTCTGCGCGATAAGTCGCGCATGCTGCGTATTATCTCCGCAGTTATCATTATCTTCTTCTTTACCTTCTACGTCTCTTCCGGCATGGTCTCCGGTGGTCGTTACTTCGAGTCCACCTTCGGTGGCGACTACATCACCGGTATGTTGGTCATCGCCGCAGTGACCATTTTCTACACCTTCATCGGTGGCTTCCTGGCAGTGTCCTACACCGACGCTATGCAGGGCATGCTGATGTTCGTCGCCCTGCTGATCGTGCCAATCATGGCGCTTTTCGCTCTTGACGATGCCAGCGCGATCTTCTCCTTCGCTACCGAAAACAGCTACGCTACCGACGGCGCTCTCGAGCCAAACGATAACTACTTCTCTCTCTTCGCCGGTGTTTCCGCTGGTGTTATCGTTGGTAACGCCGCTTGGGGCCTTGGCTACTTTGGTCAGCCGCACATTATCGTGCGCTTCATGGCGCTGCGTAAGCCTTCCGACGCCAAGCAGGGCCGTTTCTACGGCATCACCTGGATGGGTCTTTCCGTCATCGGCGCTATCTTCGTTGCGCTTACCGGTACCGTGTACTTCACCCAGTTCGGTGAAACCATCACTGACCAAGAAAACTTCGAGACCATCTTCTTGGATATGGCTCAGGCCATGATGCACCCATTGCCTGCAGGTTTCGTCTTGACCGCAGTTCTGGCAGCGATCATGTCCACCATGTCCTCCCAGATGCTCGTGGTGTCCTCTTCCCTGATTGAGGACCTCTACCTCATCATCGCAAAGCGCAAGCCTGACGAGCGCATCCTGATTAACCTGTCCCGTACCGCCGTCGTGGCCATCGCGGTCATCGCCGCAATCTTGGCCATCAACCCGTCCGATTCCATCCTTGGCCTGGTCGGCTTCGCATGGGCTGGTTTCGGTTCCGCATTCGGTCCGCTCGTCATCCTGGCTCTGTACTGGAAGCGCCTCAACGCAACCGGTGCAATCGCCGGTATGGTTACCGGTGCAGTCGTCGCCATCGGCTGGGGCATGTCCCCGCTTGGCGATTCCCTCTACGAGATGGTTCCGGGCTTCTTCTCCGCACTCCTCGTTACCGTTCTGGTCACCTTGGCTACCAAGCAGCCAGACCAGGAGGTCTTGGACGAGTTCGAGGAAGCCGAGAAGCTTGCCAAGCTCGTTGAGAAGGACGACTCCCTGGACTTCGAGGAAGCAGCAGAAAAGGTTTCCGATAACAAGTAGGAACCTTCCCGCACCTCGCGGAGTCCAATAGGGCATGAAGTCCTATTATCTGGCCGCGCTATCATGCATAACCGCTCTCGTTATCGCATGGTATGCGTGGCCTTTTCCGCGTTTTGATGTCTCCACAGTGCCGGCTCGCGCGGAATTGCCGGGCTACGACCGCGACGAGTTCGGCGGCTGGCAGCCCAACGGCGCATGCACCACGCGTGAGGCCATCATGGAGAACCAAGCCAGCGAGGACTTCGCTGACTGCCGGCCACAATCCGGCACGATTTATGACCCCTACGCGGGTGAGATGATTTCAGCGACCTCCCCCATCGAGGTCGACCACATCTTCCCGCTTTCCGCCGCCTTTGACCTGGGGGCTGCAGAATGGGACCAAGACACCAAGATCCGCTTTGCTAACGATCCCCTCAATCTGGTGGCGACCAGCCGGGAGCTCAATCAGGAAAAGTCCGATTCCCTCCCCTCTGAGTGGCTCCCGCCCGCCAACCGCTGCGATTACTCGCGGCGCCTCGCAGAAATCGCCCGGAACTACGAGTTACCGTTGCCCCGCGCAGACGTGCGTGCAATGAGAAGGCAATGTCGGTTCGATTTCTAGCAGGGAAATTGATTAGGGTGAACAAGGCAACTTTTCTTAACTGAAGGGCATCCTCCATGACTACTTTTTTCATTTTCCTGCACGTGGCGGCGGCCATTGTTCTGCTTGGCCCCGTGTGCATTTCCACGTCCATCTACCAGACGCAGCTGCAGGGCGCAGCACAGGGCGATAAGACAGCCCTCGGTGCCGCCCGTAACCTGCACAACATCACCAATACTTACGGCTACATTTCCGCGCTCGTGCCGGTCCTTGGCCTTGCTGTCTTCCTGTCTGATATCGAAACCTTCAAGAGCCAGGTCAACTTCCACATCGCCATCCTCGTGGCCATCATCGCGTGGTGCCTGCTCTTCTTCCTCATCCTTCCTAAGCAGCGCACGGCGCAGGCAGCCCTAGAGTCCGGCGATACAGCCAACCTGGGCTCCATTAAGAAGTCCTTGTCCGCTTTCGGCGGCGTCTTCAACCTCCTGTGGATCATCTGTCTTATCTTGATGTACATCTAGGAAGCCATTTACTCTTCGGGGACAGTGTCATCGCTGTCCCCTTTTTCATGGGTGGACTCTTCCCGAAGTTCTTCTTTTAGTTGCTGCGCATCTGCATGCGCATTCTCCCTCCGTTTCTGCGTCGCCTGTGCAACCGTCTGCGCCCACCTGCGGTTCTTGGGGGCCAGCGGCCCACTCGCGGAGTCATAGACCCACGTAGAGTCATCAAAGAGCCAGACGATGTCCCCGCTTATCGGGTCCTTGATATAAAAGGCCCTGCCATCGGTCTTTATATTGTGATGGTGTTGGCATAAGCACGTAAGGTTTGCCGCCGAGGTCGGACCGCCATCCGCAAAGTCGTGCCGATGGTCCATCTGCGAAACCACGGCCGGCCGCGTGCAGCCTGGCCACCGGCACGTGCCATCCAAGCCCTCTACAAACGCCCGGATATCTGGCGGCGTCACATAGTTGGGGCTCTCCGCCTGACCGGCTTTCTCCATATCCCTTGTCGTTGTCGCGCGAGCCTGTAGGTCATCCGCGGTCTCCGGGGATACCCAGCCCAAGTGCTGTACAAACGCGGGCGCATCCGGCAGGTCGCAGCGATACATATTCAACACGACCTTGGCCTTCGCCTGCGCCTTTCCAGTCAGCAGCTCCACTGCGGCCTCAGCCATCGTGAGGTCCTTGTCCGTAGCGATATCCCGAATATTGCGGTCGATTATCTCCGCGGTTTCTAACCCGACGTCCAGGCAAACCGCGGCCCACTCCCCGCCTGTAGGTTCAACGCTATAGGCTTGCTTGCGGCGCGGATCCCGCGCGGCAATAGAGGGATCGAGGCGCACGATGAGCTCGCGCAGCTTTCGGCGGAGATTGCGGTGCGAGGGCAGCTTTTGATTGGGACGGGTTGGGGTCAAGTAGTTGGTCAGGGCGTCATCGATAGTGAATTTCTTCTCCGCATCAATGGCGCCGAGTTTGGCTAGGGTTTGGTCAATCGTAATGAGTCGGTCTAAATCTAAATGGAAATGCTGTTCTTGCCGAGCGCGCAGCCGCGGCAGCTCTTTTAATCGCTCGAAGGCGAAAATAATATTCCTAATTCGGGACTGACGCGCCCCAGTTAAGTTAGACAGGGATTGGCTAATAATTTCGATATCGTCATCCGGGCCAGGATGAAGCCTTTCCCAAAACTGGTATTCGGCCTTCCTAATCTCCGTAGCTGCACGGGAGGTAGAATTTTCTGGATTGGTATTGGCATAATATGGCGCATTCATGGACTTTCTTTCGAGAGATTTACTAGAACATGATTTCGCCATACACCATACAAGACCACCCTGACACACTACCCCCGTTTATAGTAAAAGCGCAGGTCACAGGGCATGAAAAAAGGGCCTCTAAAAAGAGGCCCTTTGGAGGTTTAATTAGTCGCGGAAGCGACCACCGTGCTTGCGGCCACCGCCGCCGCCATCACGGCGAGGCGGGCGACCGGTATCCTTCTGAATCTTGATGAGCTGCCCAGAAATCCGGGTATCCTTCAGGCGGTCAAGCACAGCCGGGTCCATGTTCTTCGGCAGATCCACGAGCGTGTGCCCCACCGCAATGGTGATGCGCCCGAAGTCCTTGGCAGACAGGCCACCTTCGTTGGCGATAGCACCGACGATGGCACCAGGGCGGACATTCTGGCGCTTGCCGACGTCCAACCGGTACGTCTCAAAGTCACCATCCGGCCGCTTGGAGCCGCCGCGGTTCTTGCCGCCACCCTTGAAGTCACGGTCGCGCTTGCGGTCATCGCGATCGCGGCGGTCTTTCTTTGGCTTGGGCAAAGGCTTGTCTTCCAATAGGAAGTTCTTGCCACCTTGGTGCATGACGGCCAACGCAGCTGCGATGTCATCCATGGCAACGTTGTTGTCTTCCGAGTACTTGCGTACCAAGTTGCGGAAGAAATCGGCCTGCTTGTTGTCCATGGACTGGGTAATGGCCTGCGCAAACTTTTCCTTGCGCTTCTCATTGACCTCATCGACGGACGGCAGATCCATCTCTTCGAGGCGGGCGTTGGTCACGCGTTCGATGGAGCGTAGCATGCGGCGCTCGCGCGGGGTGACGAACAGGATTGCCTCGCCGGAGCGGCCGGCACGGCCAGTACGGCCGATGCGGTGCACGTAGGACTCGGTATCGTTCGGGATGTCGAAGTTCACCACGTGGGTGATGCGCTCGACGTCAAGGCCACGCGCGGCGACGTCGGTAGCCACGAGGATGTCCAGGCGGCCATACTTGAGCTGGTCGACAGTGCGCTCGCGCTGCGCCTGGGCGATGTCGCCGTTAATGGCAGCAGCGCTGTAGCCGCGATCGCGCAGGGCCTCGGCCACCTCTTCAGTCTCATGCTTGGTGCGGCAGAAGACGATGATGGCGTCATAGGTAATGACTTCGAGGATGCGGGTAAAGGCATCCATCTTTGCGCGGTGCGGAATCAGCAGGAAGCGCTGCTTGATGTTGTCGTTGGTGCGGCGCTCAGACTTAACGGTTACTTCCGCCGGGTTGTGCAGGTACTGCTTGGACAGGCGGCGGATGGCGTTAGGCATGGTGGCGGAGAAAAGCGCCACCTGCTTGCGGTCCGGGGTGCTTTCCAGGATGCGCTCAACGTCTTCCTGGAAGCCCATGTTCAGCATCTCATCGGCCTCATCGAGGACGAGGAACTGCAGCTGGGACAGGTCAAGCGAACCCTTCTCCAGGTGGTCGATGACGCGACCCGGGGTACCCACGATGACCTGGGCGCCGCGGCGCAGACCAGACAGCTGGATGCCGTAGGCCTGACCACCGTAGATAGGAAGAACCTCGATTCCCTTCAGGGTTTCCGCGAAGGATTGGAAGGCGTCTGCAACCTGCAGGGCCAGCTCGCGGGTAGGCGCAAGGACGAGCGCCTGCGGGTGGCGCGCCTGCGGGTCAAGCTGGGACAAGACCGGCAGCGCGAAGGCTGCGGTTTTGCCGGTACCGGTCTGTGCAAGGCCCACGACGTCGCGGCCTTCCATCAGGATCGGGATGGTTTCTGCTTGGATGGGGGACGGCGTGGTGAAGCCTACTTTCGCAACGGCTTGCAGAATTTTATCTGGCAAGCCGAGGTGCTCGAACCCCTGGGAGTTGTCGTTGGCCGAATCTTTGGACTCAGCGCCGGTGCCCTCAGAAGTATTCGCAGCCCTGGTGTCCTGGTTGACACCTTGCGAGTTGTCCTGAGATTCCGACTTATTAAAATCTTCCGGCTCGTTTACGCCGCCGGTGGCGTTATCGGTAATGCTCATTGCTCGTCCAACCCTACGCGATACCGGCGGCAAACTCCATTCCTCGCTATACCCCCGCCACGAACGTGCGATAGCTCAGCGGCATACCCGGCCGGTAGGCCAAGTGCACCGCGCTAGGAGCATCGAGCACGTGCAGGTCAGCGGCAGCGCCCTCCACCAGGGTGCCCTTCGCGGGGCGGCCCTTAGGATCAAGGCCGTTGCCCACATTATGGCGGCACAGCGCCGTGGCACCGCCTGTGGTGGCGGCGTGGATGGCCTCGTCGACGGATAGGTGCTGCTGCAGGACGGCCGTGGTCACGCAGTAGTTCATCGACGAGGTATAGGAGGTACCTGGGTTGAGGTTGGAGGCGATGGCGAGGGTGGCGCCGGCATCGAGAAGCGCACGGCCAGGCGCCAGGGGCTCGCGCGTGGAAAGATCGCAGGCTGGGAGCATGGTGGCCACGGTCTCAGATGCTGCGAGCTTTTCGATGTCACTATCGCTCAGGTAGTTCACGTGATCAACCGAGGCGGCGCCGAGATCGACCGCGAGGCTAACACCCGGGCCCTCGCCAAGCTGATTGCCGTGCACGCGCAGGCCAAGGCCCAACTTTTTACCGGCTTCTAAAACCCGGCGCGACTGCTCTTCATTGAACGCGCCGCGCTCGCAGAAGACGTCGATCCACTGGACGTATTCGGCAACGCCGTCCAGCATCGGGCCGACGACCTCATCGAGGTAGTCTTCCGCATCCGCTCCCGGCGGCACGAGGTGGGCACCGAGGAAGGTCACGTCGTCGACGTGCTGGGATGCCACGCGCGCGGCTTCCACTTCAGATTCCGTGTTGAGGCCGTAGCCAGTCTTGGTCTCGAAGGTGGTGGTGCCACCGCGGCGGCCGGCGGCCACGCGCTCGGCGACGAGCTTGTCCAAGCGGTCCGCCCCCGCTTCCCGGGTGGCGTCCATGGTCACCGCGATGCCGCCTGCCTCGTAGGAGCCGCCGGACATGCGGGCCTCAAACTCGGCGGAGCGGTCACCGTCAAAGACCATGTGGGTGTGCGAATCCACCCAACCGGGAAGGACGGCGCGCCCGCCCAAGTCCACCTGGTCATCGGCGGCAGGTGCCTGAGAGGCGGGGCCAATCCAGGCGATGGTGCCGTGGTCGGCGATAAGGGCGGCATCGTTAAGCGTGCCGTGCTCGCTGACCGTGCGGAGCTCTGAAATTCCGGTAAAAAGTGTGCTCATTTAATCCCTTGCCTTAAATTCCATGGGTACGCGAACGCCGCGTTCTTTGGCTACTTCCTCTGCGCGAGAGTACCCGGCATCGACGTGGCGGATAACGCCCATGCCTGGGTCATTGGTCAGCACGGCGCGCAGCTTGGCGGCGGCGAGATCGGTGCCATCGGCAACCGTGACCTGGCCGGCGTGGATGGAGCGGCCCATGCCCACTCCGCCGCCGTGGTGGAGGGAGACCCAGGTAGCGCCGGAAGATACGGCGGTCATGGCGTTGAGCAGCGGCCAGTCAGCGACGGCGTCGGTGCCATCGAGCATGGCTTCGGTCTCGCGGTACGGGGAAGCAACCGAGCCGGAATCGAGGTGGTCGCGGCCGATGACGATGGGGGCCTTAATCTTGCCCTCGCGCACGAGGTCATTGAAAAGCAGGCCGGCCTTGTGGCGCTCGTTGTAGCCGAGCCAGCAGATGCGGGCGGGCAGGCCCTCGAACTCGACGTATTCCTCGGCGGCGTCCAGCCAGTTGTGCAGGTGCTCGTTTTCTGGGAAGAGCTCCTTTAGGGCTTGGTCGGTGACCTTGATGTCTTCCGGGTCGCCAGACAGCGCTGCCCAGCGGAACGGGCCCATTCCCTCGCAGAAGAGCGGGCGGATATAGGCGGGAACAAAACCTGGGAACTCGAATGCGCGCTGGTAGCCGGCGTGGCGGGCCTCATCGCGGATGGAGTTGCCGTAGTCAAAGACCTCGGCGCCCTCGTCCTGGAATTCCACCATCGCCTGGACCTGTGCGGCCATGGATTCACGGGCCTTTTTGGTAAAGGTGGTGGGATCGGCCTTGGCTTCGGACTGCCGGTCATCCACGGTGATTTCGGTGGGCAGGTAGGACAGTGGGTCGTGCGCGGAGGTCTGGTCGGTGACGATGTCCACCTTGAACTCCCCGGCGCGCTGGCGGCGCAGCACCTCTGGGAAGACCTCGGCGGCATTGCCCACCAGGCCCACGGAGAGGGCCTTCTTGTTTTCCTTGGCATCGAGGACCAAGCGCAGGGCCTCGTCCAAGTCGGTGACCACTTCATCGAGGTAACGCTTGTGCTGGCGGCGGCGCAGGCGGTGCTCATCCACGTCCACGATGAGTACTGCTCCCCCGTTGAGCGTCACGGCGAGCGGTTGGGCACCGCCCATGCCGCCACATCCACCGGTCAGGGTCAGGGTGCCTGCCAGGCTGTCCTCGAAGCGCTTCTTGGCCACGGCCGCGAAGGTCTCGTAGGTGCCCTGCAGGATGCCCTGGGTGGCAATGTAGATCCAGGAACCGGCCGTCATCTGGCCGTACATCATCAAGCCCTCGTCCTCGAGCTTGCGGAAGTGTTCCCAGTTAGCCCAGTCGCCCACGAGGTTGGAGTTAGCGATGAGCACGCGCGGTGCCCATTCATTGGTCTTCCAGATGCCCACCGGCTTGCCGGATTGGACGAGGAGGGTTTCATCGCTTTCCAGGTCCTTCAGCGATTCCACAATGGCATCGAATGCCTCCCAGCTACGTGCTGCGCGGCCGGTGCCGCCGTAGACCACGAGGTCCTCTGGGCGCTCTGCCACCTCTGGGTCGAGGTTATTCATCAGCATGCGCAGTGGCGCTTCGGTTTGCCAGGATTTTGCGTTGAGTTCGGTGCCGCGGGGTGCGCGGACTTCGCGTGGTTCAGACATGGCTTCCTTTCGCTCGTGCTTATCGACGCCGTGCCCTACCCCAAGGCCGGTTTCCCGGGGCTGTCTCCCGGGGGCTTGGCGAGCGTCACAGATATCAATTTAGTGTGATGCACAACGTATTTAGAGCTTGCATAGTCACCAACTGTCTGGCATTTCAGACTCTGCGGCTACGATGGCATTCATGCGCCACGTATTGCCCGCCCTCGCCGCCACCTGCCTGCTTGCAGGATGTTCCAACCAGCCAGAGGAAGTTCCAGAAGACCCCGAAAACTATGTGGCCCTCGGGGATTCCTATGCTGCGATGGGCTCGACGACGCTCCCGCTCGATCCGCCCGATTCCTGCGCACGCGCACAAGATTCCTATCCGGAGCTCGCCGCGCAGGATATCGCCACGAGCTCTTTCCGCAACGTCGCCTGCCAGGGCGCGAGCACGCTGGATGTTTTATCCTCCGCGGGCGAACACCCCGCCCAGGTAGACGCGCTGGCTGCGGATACGTCCCTTGTCTCCTTGAGCATCGGCGGCAACGACGTCAGCTTTGTGCGCCTGACCCAATGCGCAACGGACGATATATGCCAAGACGAATCGGGGGCTCAGATAGAGCTGGAGCTACACGATCTGCCCCAACGTCTGGACAAGGTCTACGGGGAAATCGCCCACCGCTCGCCTGAGGCGAAGGTCATTGCCACCGGCTATATACCCCTCATCAACCCGGGCGAGACTTGCCCCTTCATAGAAAAAATCCCGGCCACAGACCGGGAGTGGTTGGCAGATACCATCCAGCGCATCAACAAAGCGGTGCGCGAAGCCGCCGAGCGCAACGGCGCCACCTACGTGCTGCCTGACGATGCCCCGCAGCACTCCGCCTGCTCGGATGAGCCGTGGGTGGACTTTACGGGGCAGGATACCGATTCCTTCCCCATGCACCCCACCCATGCGGGCCAGGCGGCGATGGCGCAGGCGGTTAGCGCAGCTCGCTCGTAGCGGTCTCGACGGCATCGATCAGCGCGCCAGACTTGACCAGGCGCACGGTCTCCTCGATTTCCGGCGATAGGTAGCGGTCGGTGCCGGGACCAGGAACGGTCTCGCGCAGGGCGGCAATGACCGCGCCGGTGCCGCCAGCGGGCGTTCCTTCGCGCATGTCGATGGCGCGCGCCGCGGTGAGGATCTCCACGGCGAGCACGCGCTGCAGGCCATCAACGGCCTTGCGCAGCTTGCGGGCGGCGGACCAGCCCATGGACACGTGGTCTTCCTGCATGGCAGAAGAAGGAATGGAATCGGCCGAGGCCGGGGTGGCTAGGCGCTTTAATTCGCTGACGATGCCTGCCTGTGCGTATTGGGCGATCATGTGGCCGGAGTCGACACCGGGGTCGTCGGCAAGAAAGGCGTTCAAGCCGCGGTTGCGGGCTGGATCCAGGAAGCGGTCGGTGCGGCGCTCAGAGATGGACGCCAGATCCGCGGTGACGATGGAGAGGAAGTCGAGTGCATAGGCCACCGGCGCGCCGTGGAAGTTGCCGTTGGAGACCACGCGGCCGTCTTTGGCCACCACCGGGTTATCCACGGCGGCGGCGAGCTCGCGCTCTGCTACCTGCGCGGTGTGCGCCAAGGTATCGCGGAAACCGCCGGCCACCTGCGGCGCGCAGCGCACAGAGTAGGCGTCCTGGACCTGGTTCTTCTTGAACTCCTCCAGCGCTGCTGCGAGAATCTCGGAGCCGTCCGCCACCTGGCGGATATTGGCGGCAGAATCGGCCTGACCCGGGTGCGGGCGCAGCTGCTGCAGGTCATCGGCGAAGACAACGAGGGTGCCAAGCAGGCCCTCTACCGTCATGGCGGTGGCGATATCGGCGGTCTTGGCAGCCGCGCGCAGGTCAGTGATGGCCAGGCAGAGCTGACCCAGCATGCCATCGGTGCCGTTGATAAGGGCAAGGCCCTCCTTCTCCCGCAGCTCCAGCGGCTCGATGCCTGCGGCGGCAAGGGCCTCGCCGGCGTCCTTGAGCTCGCCGCCCACGCGCACCTCGCCCTCACCCAAGAGCGCTAGGGCGCAGTGGGCCAGCGGGGCCAAGTCGCCGGAGCAGCCCAGGGAACCGTATTCGCGCACCACCGGCACGATGCCAGCATTGAGCGCCTTCGCGTAGGTCTCTACCACCACGGGACGCACGCCGGTACGGCCGGTGCACAGGGTGGATAGGCGCAGCAGCATGAGCGCGCGGATGACTTCTTCTTCCACCTCAGGACCGGTGCCGGCCGCGTGGGAGCGCACCAGGGAAAGCTGCAGCTGCGCGCGCATCTCTTCTGGGATGTGGCGGCGGGCAAGCGCGCCGAAACCGGTGGAGATGCCGTAGACCGGCGTGGGGTCCTGGGCCAATTCTTCCACCCGGTCGCGCGTGGAGGAGACCTCATCCAAAGCCTCGGCGGAGATTTCTACCGTGGCGCCGTAACGGGCAACGGCAACGACTTCCTCAATGGTCAGCGCTCCAACGCCGACGGTAACGGTAGAAGGGTATGCATTAGGCATGATGACTCCTGTTGTCTTTAGGGCAGCAAAATATAGCTCACGTCACAGCCTAACGCGCTTGCCCGCATGCTACCTCACTTTTCGCGCTGGCGATACATTTTCCTCGCGACTTTCTCCGCGGCCTGGCCCAGCGCCACGATGAGCGCCTCCACCCTATCGCCCGGCGTGGAAACGGGGTAGGTCACCGCAATGGCCGCCGCGGGCCGCTCCAGGTGGTCCAGGATGGGCACCGCCACCGAGGCCTGCCCCCGCGAGATTTCTTCCACCTCTTGGTCCCATCCACGCGCACGGGCCCGGTCCAGCTGCTTTTTAAGGAGACCAAAATTTTCCCCTCCCGCGGTATCGAATGCGGCTTTGACCTCCCATTCCGGCAGGTGTGCCAGCATCACCCTGCCCGATGCCGTCTTATGCGCCTGCAGGCGCACCCCCACCTCCGTAACCAACGAGGTAGCGCCCGGCGCGCGGACTTCCTGCAGGTATAAAATCTCCGAGCCCGCCATGCGCGAAAGGTGGCCGGATCCGCCAACGAGCCGTGCGCATTCCTCCAGGTCGCGCGTAGCCATGCGCACCAGCGGTTGCTGGGTTACATACGCAGAGGCCATCGAGTACGCGGCCAGCCCCAGGCCGTAGGTCTTGTGCTCGGGCAGGTGGGCGACGAAACCGGCATCGACCATTTCCGCGAGCAGGTGGTACGTGGTCGAGCGCGGCAGGCCGAGCTCGCCTTGGATACGGGCGGCGGAAATCGGGACATCGATAGTAGATAGCAGCTTGAGGATGTCTAGGGCATGGCGCGCGGCGGGGACTCGGTTAGCACTCACAACGTCCAATTATATTCCGCCATTGACAGACAAATTCGCCGCACGCTTCTAGTATCGGCACTATGAATACCGAATCAGCCCCACTTTTTACTCCCGCCCCCGAATGGTCCGGCCGCTCCGATGGCCCCGGCGCCGAGCACGCGCGCTGGCATAGCGTCATCAACCAGGCCGAATCCGCGCCCGTCACCCTGCTGGGCTTTGCCTCCGATGAGGGCGTGCTGCGCAATGGCGGCCGCCAAGGTGCCGCCGCCGGCCCCTCCGCCCTGCGCACAGCCCTTGGCTCCCTGGCGGTCCACCACGGCCACGCGCTTGCCGATGCCGGAACCATCACCACCCAAGCCGACGATCTCGACGGCGCCCACGAGGCCCTATCTGACAAGGTCGAAGAACTCGTCCGCAGCGCTACCCTGCCCATCATCTTGGGCGGCGGGCACGAAACCGCCTTCGGCTCCCACCGCGGCCTGTTCCGCGCGCGCGGTGCCACCTCGATCATCAACTTGGACGCCCACTTCGATCTCCGCCACGCGGACCACGCCACCTCGGGCACGCCCTTTACCCAGATTTCCCAGCTCACCGATGACTTTGATTACACCGTCTTCGGTATTTCCCGCCCCAATAACACCGCGGTGCTCTTCAACGACGCCGATAAGCTCGGCGTTAACTACACCCTGGATGAGGAGCTGCTAAACCTCACCCCGGCCGAATGCGGCGCGCTCGCCACCCAGGCCACCGCCAGTGCGGACAAGGTCCACCTATCCATCGACCTGGACGTGCTTCCCGCCTCCACCGCGCCGGGTGTATCCGCCCCGGCCAGCCTCGGCGTTGCCTACGAGCGCATCCGCGCCCTGGCGGTCGCCATCGCGGCGACGGGCAAGCTCGCGCTTGTCGATGTCGTCGAGCTCAACCCCACCTTCGACATAGACAACCGCACCGCCAAGGCGGCGGCGCGGCTTATCGATGACATCGTTAATGCTCACCTCACTGCGGTAAACGGGCAGTAAGACTCAGAACAAGAGGTGCGCAATCGGGGTCGCAATCACGATGGTAAGCGCGACGCGCTCAAACCAGATGATGACCAGGTGGGATAGCTTCACCGGAATCTTGGTGGCCAGAATGCACGGCACCAAGGCGGAGAAGAAGATGATGGCAGAGACCGCCACGACCCCGATGACGAATTTCAGCACCATGGAGTCACTGCCTGCCACCGCTGTGGCGGGTAGAAACATCTCCGCAATGCCCATCGCCGCGGCTTTGCCGCCAAGCGCCGGCTCCGGCAGCTGCACTATCCAGGCAAAGGGATAAAACAGGTACCCAATCCATTCAAAAATCGGGGTAAACCGCGCAAGCAGCAAGCCAATAAGGCCTACCGACATAATGGACGGAACGATCGCCGCGGCCATACGCACGCCATCGCGCAGATTATCCCAAATGGCCTGCGGCAGCGACGGCGCACGCTGCAGAGCCAGCATCGCCTCGCGCCACGCATTCTTAAAGCGCGATCCTTCCACCGGCTTTTCCGGGTCTGGCTCTGCATCCTCGCAGTATTCATCCGGAATCGTCCGCAGCGGCGGGATGCGCACGGTAATGGCCGTAACCAGGAACGTCACCAGCAGCGTGACGGCAAAGTAGGTGCCCCAGATATTCATCAGGTCCAATTGCTTGGCCACGATGACCATAAACGCCGCCGATACCGTGGAGAACCCCGTGGCAATAACGGCAGCCTCCCTGCCGGTGTACCCGCCCTTTTGATAGACGCGGTCCGTCACCAAAATGCCCAGCGAATACGAACCGACGAAGGATGCCACCGCATCAATGGCGGAGCGCCCCGGCGTCTTCCATAGCGGGCGCATGATGGGCTGCATCAGCACCCCAACAAATTCCAAGAGCCCAAAGCCAATAAGAAATGCCAGGAAGGTACCGCCGATGGGCACGATAAGCCCCACCGGCGTGGCAATGGAGTTCCACAAGAAGGGAACCAAATCTTCATCACCTAGTACCCACGGCAGCGCGTCAATAACCATGAGGAAGGAAATGATGGCACCGGCGATATTGAAGACCGCAAAGACCGCCTGCAGCGCGCTTTCCTTAAACGGCCCCGTACTAAAGCTACGCACCGTTCCATACACTGCGAGCGCAAAAATAAACCACGGCACCACCGCCGGAATGCTATCGCGCACGATGGTGACCATGTGGTCCAAAGGAATGGAGTTCTTTTCCTTATACGTCACAGGAAAGAAGAACACGAACCCGCCAATGGCGCTATAAACAAAGAGTTTCCACCGTCCCCCAGGCCGCGGGACTTCCCCGTCATGGCTCTGGGTGGAGGAATTAACTGAATCAGTAGAAGTCACGATAGACCGCCCCTCAAGCTTGCATGATGATCAAGCCCGCGCGACAGCCTGACGCGAACATTGCGATTATGTTATCTAAATAACACGTTATTGTCTAGCGTTTCCTAGCTCAAGGCACAATGGAACTATGTCTAACCCCATCCGCGTCGTCGGCGCCGTCTTTCACGATGGCAACCGATTCCTCGCCTGCCGCAAGAAACCCGGAAAACCCTTGGAAGGACATTGGGAATTTCCAGGCGGAAAAATCGAACCGGGCGAATCACCCGAACAGGCTTTAGCTCGCGAAATTCGCGAGGAACTCAACCTCATCGCGCGCGTAGGCGGCAAGCTCACGACGACCATCTACGAATACGACTTTGCCACCATCGAACTAACCACCTTTTATTGCACGCTTATCAGCGGCGAACTTCGCCTCAGCGATCATGACGCAACCAGATGGGTTACCCCCGCAGAAGCAATGGAACTGACCTGGGCGCCAGCAGATATTCCAGCCGTGGAAAAGCTTTGCCCTTAGAATCTTGTAGCTATGAGCCATTCCTTGGATTCCTCGCTCCCCTTCGGCGTTTACGAAACCCCGGTGACCTCACGCATCCGTGAGCGAATGGAAGAAACGCAAAGCCGACACCCATCGGCCGGGTTTGGGGTCGGAAGCGGCACAGATGATAACGCTCGCGGGCGCTACACATCCGCCATGTCTCAACACATCGGCGATCTACTAGAACAGCGCCTCATGGGACTCAAATCCTCAACAGACCGCGTAGCACTTATCAATACAATCGCTGGGCTGCTTGGCGAGGACGAAGATATCGATGCCGAGCAACTCCTCTACGCCGTCTACAACACTTCTTTAGCCGAGCCTCCGCTGCTTCCCGATGTATCGCTAACTAAGAGCGCGCTTTTTACCAATGCCCAAGGCGAAGCCAGCTTGACCAGTGAAATTGAGCGGGAAATAAAGACGGCTGATTCCGTCGACTTGCTGTGCGCATTCATCAAAAGCTCCGGAATCAGTGTCCTTGACCAGCACCTACAGTACCTGCGCGACAACCAGATTCCGTTCCGCCTATTGACCTCTACTTACTGTGGTGCTTCCGATGCGGCGGCTCTTAAACGCCTGGTAGAAAAATATCGCGCCGATGTGAAGATTTGTTATGAGCATAAATCCACACGCCTGCATGCCAAAGCATGGCTCTTCCGACGAAATTCTGGTTTCGACACTGCCTTTATTGGAAGCTCGAATCTTTCGCGGTCTGCTCTTATCGATGGCTGGGAGTGGAATGTGCGCGGCTCTGCTACGGCGACGCCTGAGGTCATTGAAAAGTTTATAAAAACCTTTGACAGCTACTGGCACGATAGCCACTTCAAAACTTTTGATCCGGCGCGGGACATGGATCGCCTGCAGGAATCCCTGCGCATCGCCAAAGGCGCGGAGTCCCCACAAGCGTTGCGCCAATTAGAGCTTTCTGGCCTGGAAGTTACTCCCTACCCTTATCAAGAAGAAATGCTCGAGGCACTGCGGTCCGAACGTGAGGTAAAGGATCGCCACAAAAATCTACTCGTTGCAGCCACAGGCACTGGCAAGACCGTCGTCGCCGCCCTGGATTACCTTAATCTTTGCCGGCAGTGGAAGCGTCGTCCTCGCTTACTCTTCGTCGCACACCGCAAGGAAATTCTTCACCAGGCGCGCCGTACGTACCGCGAGGTACTTAAGGATGCCGACTTTGGCGAGTTGCTTGTCGATGGCACCGAGCCACGGCGCTGGGACTTCGTCTTTGCGAGCGTTCAGTCGCTTAATTCCACCCGATTGGAAAAGCTCGCGCCCGATCAATTCGATGTTGTGGTCATCGATGAATTTCACCATGCCGAAGCACCAACCTATAACGCACTTCTAAGTCATTTTGAACCAGACGAATTACTTGGACTGACCGCAACACCAGAGCGCGGTGATGGCAAAAATGTCCAACAATATTTCGACTACCGCATTGCCCATGAACTACGCCTCTGGGATGCCTTGCGCCTCCAGCTGTTGGTTCCAATGCACTATTACGGAATCGCAGACGGCACGGATCTTTCCTCACTCACGTGGAACAGAGGAAAGAAGGATTACAACACCACCGAGCTATCAGAGTTCTATATCAAGTCTGGTGAAAAGCGAACGCGATTCATTCTGAATGAACTGGATAAACGGATTTTCGATCTTTCTGAGATGAAGGCGATCGGCTTTTGTGTTTCCATCGCCCACGCAGAGCACATGGCGCAGCAATTTCAGCAATTTGGCATTCCGGCTCAAGCGGTGACGAGTAAACTGACTTCCTCTGAACGCGCGGAAGCCATTAAACAGCTAGAAACCGGCGCCATCAAGGCTCTCTTCTCCGTTGATATTTTCAATGAGGGCGTCGACATCCCTGCGGTTAATACGCTGCTCCTACTCCGGCCGACCCAAAGCCCGGTTATCTTCCTACAACAACTCGGCCGCGGTCTTCGCCTTGCTCCCGGCAAAGATTCTTGCACCGTATTCGATTTCATTGGCCAACAACATGTTGAATACGATTTTGAGCGTAAATTCAACGCGCTAACGAGAAAACGTGGCAAACGATTACTCACCGAAATAGAGCAGGGCTTTCCCACCACGCCACCAGGAACGCATATCCAATTCGATGAGTCGACGACGGAACAGGTCCTCAACAACGTCAAGAAGACGGCACGCAGCAATTTGCGGAAAGTGCGTGCGCTGGTAGCGGAAATACGAACTACCGATCTCAAAAAGTTCCTTGACGAGGCAAACCTCGAATTGGAGGATATTTACCGGCCGAATAAGTACTCGTGGACCCGTCTTCTGCGGGAGGAAAACCTCCTCGAGCCATGTGACGATGAGATGGAAAACTTCTTGCTCAACCGGATTAAAGTTTTCCTTCATGTCAATGATACGACGCGCATTGAAGCCTATCTTCGAATCCTAAAATCCGCTACCTCGCAATTCGGCGATATGACGCCCACTGATCAAGCCTTTGCACGGATGCTGGTCTTGGGGTTTTGGGCTAATTCCAATGCACCCAGCCCGTCATCTTTTGACGAGGCGCTGGGAATATTGCGGGAGCACCCACGAGTTATTTGGGAACTCGAGCAGGTCATGCTGCTACAAAATGATGCTTCGCGTATTATCCCACAGCCGAGCGACGACACCGTTTTGGAAACCCACGCCGATTACTCCTTGGCAGAATTAGTGGGTGCCCTGCAAGCAGGAGAATTAGAAAAACTAGTCAGCCTTCCGCGCGAGGGAGTGAAATACTTCCCTGATATGAACATGGACTTGTTCTTGGTGACCTTCCAAAAAGACGATCAGGTGAGCGCTACCACGAATTACCGTGATTACCCGATTTCACCGGATCTTCTCCACTGGGAGTCGCAATCTACTACAACTTTAAAATCGAAGGCCGCACGCCGTTATATTCAGCACGAGGAGCTCGGCGGGAGGACTTTTATCGCATCTCGCTTCACTAAGAAGAACTCAGTGGGCACCGCGAGCGCCTATACATTTTTAGGCGCTGTGGATTATGTTTCCCACCACGGAGAAAAGCCCATTCAGTTTCAATGGAAGCTCCAAAGAACCATGCCAAAGGCGCTGTACGCTGCCGGTCGGACCGTCGCTTAGCACGCATGGTTGAATAATTAGGCTGCACTTTACCCACCAAGAGTGATACATTTCCCTTAAGTGATTCACACCACAGCCACTTAAGGAAGTGTCATGAGGCAATCAGATAACCACACCGGCGCACCTTTCGCCGCAGGCCAACAGACACACGACTCTGAGCCACAAGCAAAGGTGAAATGGACTCTTGTTGGTCCGGGTTTGGTCGCCGCAGCCACTGGCGTCGGTGCCGCTGACCTGGTGGCAACCATGATTGCTGGCCAGCGCTACGGTTACGCACTGTTATGGGCCGTCATCGTCGGTACGATTATGAAAATCGTGCTGGTGGAAGGCGTCGGCCGCTACAGCTTGGCCACTGGAAACACCATGTTCCACGGTTGGCGGGAGCTAGGACGCTGGACCTCGTGGTATTTCGCACCCTACATCGTCATCTGGGGGTTGGTTTATGGCGCCGCCGCCATGTCCGGCACCGGCTTGGCGTTAAGCGCACTCTTCCCCGGTACTAGCTTGACTATGTGGGCCATCTTGACCGGCGTGTTGTGCTTTGTCCTTACGTGGCTGGGGCAATACCAGCTCTTTGAAAAACTGGCCGCCATCTTGGTTGGCATCATGTTTGTCACTGTGGTGGGCATCGCCGCAATTACCGCACCTAATTTGCCAGAGATTCTGCGCGGCCTTGTCCCCACCATCCCGGATGGTTCTTTCGTCTACGTGCTCTCCATCGCCGGTGGTGTCGGCGGCACCATTACCCTTGCCGCCTATGGCTACTGGCTGCGAGAAAAGAAATGGTTCACGCCCAAGTGGATGAAGGTCATGCGCATGGATAACTCGGTGGCTTATGCCGTCACCGGTATCTTCGTGCTCGCTACACTTGTCCTTGGTGCCGAGCTTTTGTACAGCGCTAATGTCGCTGTCTCCGATAATGACCAGGGCTTGGTGGACATGGCGGACGTGCTGGAGGCCCGCTACGGAACCTTTATTTCTAAGTGGTTCATCGTCGGATTCTTCTCTGCCGCATTCTCTTCCTGCTTAGGCGTGTGGAACGGTGTGTCTCTCATGTTTGCGGACTACGTGGGCCACCTGAAGAACCTTCCACAGGGCCACCCCAGCACCAGCACGGGCGGCAAATACTACCGCGCCTACCTCATCTGGTTGACCTTCCCACCGATGCTTCTCCTACTGCTGGGCAAGCCCACCGGATTGATCATTGGCTACGGCGTTCTGGGCGCATTCTTCATGCCGTTCCTGGGCCTTACGCTCTTGGTACTGCTTAATACCAAGCACACCCCGAAGGAATGGCGCAATGGTTGGTTCATCAACACCTTGATGGGCATCATTTCGGCAGCCTTTGTCTACCTGTGCGTGTCCCAGGTTGCCGGGCTCTTCTAGCCTTGTTGCCCGTAATCTTCGAGGTACGCGCCAATTTTCCGTAAGCTCTCCACCTCCCAGGGCAGGATGCCTCGACATTGAACGGTTGCCGTCAACTATTTTTTCGGCATCCGCTCTACTTCCACAGTGGACTCCTCGCGGGGCTCGCGACCGAAGAGCCAGGCGATGATGCCGAAAATGGCAATGGCACCGCAAACGGTGAAGGCTGTGGGGAAGCCATAGACATCGGCAAGCAGCCCGATGAGCATGGGGCCCACGATTTGGCCGAAGTCTCCTGCCATCTGGAAGGAGGACAATACCTTGCCGCCGGAGCGCTCGTTGCCCACGATGTCTGCCACCGCGGCGGTCTGGGAAGGATTGATAAGGCCCGATGCTGCACCCGCAAGCGCGGATACGAGCAAGAGGAACCACACGCTGGTGGCCAGCCCCATGAGCACCATGAAGATGGCGGAGCCGACCAAGCCAATCAAGATAAGCGGCTTGCGGCCGTGGAGATCGGACCACCGGCCGGAGAACTGGAGAATAATCGCATTGCCTGCGGCGAAGGCCGCGAGAGCCAAGCCCGAAGCTGCGGCGCCATTGTGAAAAATGGCGGCGGCGAATAGCGGCAGGACGGATACGCGCACGCCCATATTGATCCACCCGTGGACAAAGTTGGAGGTCAGGACCGCACGGAAGGCGGTATCGCCCCAAGCTTCCTGCAGGCGCATGGGCGGCAGTTCCGAGGTGGTGGTTTGAGAGTGGTTGACCCGCGGCATCTGCCACCAGACAACGAACGCAGCAAGCATCACGCCGATGCCGTAGATGAAAAATGGCCAGCGAAAGCCCAAGAAGGACAGGCTGGCGCCGAGCACTGGGCCGGCGACATTGCCCAGTAGGAATGCCGTGGCGTAAGTGGCGGAGCACTTACCGCGAATCGAGGGTGGAGACAGGCGCACGATAAGGCCCATCGCGGAGACGGTAAACATGGTCGAGCCAAGACCTGCCAGGGCGCGCAGCACCACGATGTGCCAATACTCCTGAGCAATGGCGACCAATCCCGTGGTCACGGCAACGGTCATCAGGCCCACCAAGTAGACGCGGCGCGAGCCAATGCGGTCCACCAATGAACCAGACACGGGCGCGAAGATCAGCCGGGAGGCGGCGAAGATCGATACCACGAGGCCAGCGGCGGCCATCGATACATCAAAGCTGACCACGAACTGCGGCAAAAGCGGGGCGATAAGGCCATAACCTAAGGCGATAATGAACGCCGCCGTTACCATTACCCAGATTTCCCGCGGCACCTTGGGCTTTTCGTAGGACGCCGGTTCGGCATTAGCACTCTTCATAGCACGTGCAACCTTATGCCTTTGAAGGTCTGAAAGCTATTTAGCCCACTAATTCGAACACGTGTTTATATTCTTCGAACTCGTGTCGGCCCTGCGGTTTAGAGTAAGTGCCATGCACAACGTAGATAAGAACTTTTCGCACACAGTACCCAGTCAACCCAACGCCACGGCTACGGAAATTGCCGCCGACTTGGCCTATCACCACTATGAGACCGTCAGCTCAATTTCCGCCATCATGCACCACCCGCGGTCCTTGGCCCGTCCCACCCCGACGTGGCGTCCGCCCATAAAACAGCTGCCACCCACGCCAGGTGGCGCGGACTACAGCATGAGCATTACGCGCCACCGCGTGGGAGCACGAGTGAAGGCACGGATCCGCGGGTTCGGTGAAAGCCGCGTCCCTGCCTACCTCATCACCATTCGCATCACCGATAACTTTGGGCAGGTCGTCGATCCCGCCACGGCGGAAGGGTGGGTACGCACGCTTGTCCCTGCTGAGTTAGCTGGCGCCGTCCATGAGATCTCTCGCGGGCCAAATGCCACTTACGTGTGGCTGGTGGATAGCGCCTTTAAGCCCGTCCACTCGCCGGAATCCTTGTTCGCGGGATTCCAGCAAGCCGCCTAGGGCTTAGTTGTTGTCGCCCTCTTCGTCGTCGGCGTCAGCATCGTCGTCTTCGGTGAAGGTGTCGAAGAACTCAAGGTCCTCATCGTCGTCATCATCGGCGTCTTCGCAGAAAATGTCGTAGACGTCTGGTTCCTCGAAATCGTCCTCATCGAAGTTGACGAGCTGGGCCTCCCAATCAAGAGCCTGTTCCGAGACCAAACCAAGCACGTCAAAAAGTCGGTCGAAATCGGTGTAGGTGCCCAGTTCTAGGGCCTCAGCGGGGACTTCTACGATGGGGATGTCATCAGAATCGGTGTTGCCAAAGAGGGCAAGGCGCTCGTTTTCATCGAGGTCTTCGCCTTCCTCATCCACCTGCCATAGCTCCGTGACGGCCTCATCCTCGAGCTCTTCCATGTCTTCTTCATCGAAGTCGAAGGCCAAGAAGCGCACGATGGCAGAGGGTACGCCGTCGATGGTTTCCACTAATACGCGCAGCTCTGAATCGTTGCCTACTTCCGCCACCACCAGGTGCGGGTTGAGTTCATCCTGGTCAAACTCCAATTCCGCGATGCGCTCATCGGTGCCTTCCAGGAGGTCTCGGAGGACGGTAACGACCTGGTCGGTGGCGATGTGGCGGGAGACGGCTTCTACGGCGTCTTCGACGGAAAAGGCAACGGAGACTAAGACGGCCTCGAATTCTTCATCGTCTTCATCCACATCCGCCGCAGCGATGTACACGTTGGCGGCAGGCAAGAGAGGATCGATTTCAACAAACTGGATTTCCAAATCAGAGGTGATTGGAACGAACATGACGTCTTCGTTGACGCGGGACTCGATGCCCTCGGCGTCCAATGCGGAAGCGATATCTTCGAAAAAGCTCATGGTGGTGAAAATCCATCCTTCGGAAGCAGAGGTCTCCGCGGTGGGCAAGACGCCGCCCGCGGTCACTCTGGATTCTACCGCTAATCCCGCCTGTGTGGTTGGAAACCAAGGGAGCGCACGAGCTCTGGGCGCCCACTTCCCCACTCCACCATGTGGTAATCCTCCCACGCTTTGCGGCGACCGTCATTGGGGGCGTGCACGATATAGGCCTGTTCATCAAAAATCATGGTCGCGCGATCGCCGCCGTCATAGCGCGGCCACTGCGCCTTGGGGCTGCCGCCGTGGATGAACGCGGCCCAGTGATCTTGCATGGTGGAGGTCAATTCCTCCATCTCAGCGCGCGAGCCCCAGCCGGTTAGCAGGGAAGCGCGCGAGGATTGGGGATCGCCAAAGACATTGCCCAATTCCATCGAGTGCATGGCGCCTAGCCCCAGCCACTTTAAGACGGCAGAAGCGAAGTCGAAGCGGTACATCCAGGTATCGGCTACTTCAGAGTGGGCGCTGGCGATGCGGGTGGAGGGTGCCCAGAAGAGGGCATCGGCAAGCAGGTGCGCAAAGTCCTCCCGTCGGACCGCACCGCGATAGGCGGCGACGACCTCAGGGGCGTGGTGGGGATCGTAGGAGGCCAAGAGCCGGAGGGCTGCGCGCTCCCGGGCGCTTTGGCGCTGAAAGAGGAACTTGCCAAAGCTGGCTTCATCCGAATTCGTGCCAATCAGCAACGGAATTTTGTGTTGATGGCCCTGCTCAAAGGCGGTGATAGGGTGCTCGGGCAAAAGTTCGCCGTCCACCGTGGGCGCGTAGCAGGAGTTTAAGTGCAGTAGCTCGCCGGCGCGCCACATCATGGATTGGCCGGAGCGCACCACATCCGCACAGTCTTCTTGGCGCAGATCATCCACGCTCACCCGACGCGGCAGGCCCACTCGGCGGGCAAGTTCGCGGGCCCACAAGGTGGATTGGGCGCGGGAATGCACCAGCGCGATGGGTGGAGATTGGGCAATGGCGCGGTGGAAGAGCCCCTCGGCCGGCGGGCTGGTCATCAGCGCCAGCACCGCGGCACCACCCGCGGATTCGCCCATGAGAGTAACGGAGTCTGGGTCACCGCCAAAGGCAGCGATGTTATCTCGCACCCAATTAAGGGCCAGAATCTGATCCGCCACGGCGGGGTTAGCGCTGCACTCGCCGCCGAGGCTGCGCAGATCGAGATATCCCAAGGCGTTGAGGCGAAAGTTGATAGATACGTAGACCACGTTCATGCGGGTGGCGAGCTCAAACCCGCGCAGCATGAGCATGTGGGATGAACCCATGATGAAGCTGCCACCGTGCAGGTACACCACGACGGGCAACTTTTCCTCCGTGCGCGGGCGCACGATGTCTAGGTACAGGCAGTCCTCGGAGCCGACGATGCGGTCAGTCCAGGAGTACGTGGGTTGTGGGGCAATTGGCCCGAATTGGCTGCAATCGCGCACCCCGCCCCAGCGCGGCGCCGGGCGTGGGGCGCGGAAGCGATTGTCGCCGGCCGTGGAGGCGCCGAAGGGAATGCCACGCCACGTGCGCACCGGCCCGGCGCTAATGGGGCGATCTACTCTAAGGTCTTCTTCGATGACCCCACGCACCCAGCCGGAGGTCGTGCGCACCGTGAGCTCATCCGCATAGGCATTCTGTGCCCGCTCGTGGGCCTGACGGGCGCGCTCGTGTGCGCGCATGGCCCGCAAGCGCGCGGCAGCGGTGGACTCTTCGGAATAAGAGTCCCCACTGTCGCGTTGACCATCCTGCGGGTAAGGCATACTCCCTACCTTAGGTAGATTGCACGCCGGCCGCGATCCGAATCGCACATGGCCGCCCCCTTCTTTCAAGGCCAGGGCTATGCTAGGTAAAAAAATCAATTAATACTACTGCCCCAACAAATTAAGGATTGGTGTGGGAGAAGGCATGTCCATATTTAAAAAGTCCGCCCCAGATGACGCAGCTACTGACACATATGACATCGATCCGGAGCACAGCGGCCGATTTACCAAGGCGCTGCTGAACTCTTTGGACCGCGCCGTATCCGTGCAATCTGGTGTTATTTCCAAATACGTCAAGAGCCTCAAGAAGCACCACCCAGAAGCCACTGACCAAGAGTTGCAGGGCTTTATTAACAAGCACTTCATGAATATCACTTCCGGCACGGGCGCGGCCGCTGGTGCCTCCGCATCCGTCCCCGGCATCGGGCTATTTACGGGCGCTGCCACCATCGGTGCGGAATCCGTGGTCTTTCTTGAGGCCGCCACGTGGTACATCCTGGCATCCGCGTACCTGCGCGGCGATGACATCTCCTCGCCTGAGCGCCGCCGTGCCCTAGTACTGGTGGTATTGACAGGCTCAAAGGGTTCCGCGGTGGTCGATACCTTCGTTGGTGACCTCGGCACGGTCACGGGGGCGCGTTCCGTAGCCTCCCTCTCCCGGTTTTCCGGGCCCACGTTATCTGGCATCAATGGCCGCTTGACCAAGGTTTTTACCAAGCAGATTACCAAGCGCATGAAGTGGGCCTGGGTGGGCAAGCTCATGCCTATGGGCATCGGCGCGGTCATTGGCACGAAGGCCAATCGCAAGCTGGCCAATCAGGTCATCGAACACGCCCGCCACCAGCTCTCCCCTCTTTCCCACACTGAGGCGGGTACCCAATGATCGTTTAGAGCGAATTCAGTACCCCTGACATAGTGAAGGTGAGGGATTGGCCCGTATCATATAGGCAGACACTTTGGCGGGTGATAAATGCGCTCGTACAAAGTCCGGACTAAAGTCGAATAAACGACCATTTTAAAGCAGAGAAATGAGGCGAAAACCTGCCGTGAGCACATCGAGCATCTTCGGCCCGAATGCGTGGCTGATAGACGAGCAGTTCCAGCAGTACTCCAAGGATCCTAGCTCCGTAGACAAGGAGTGGCGCGACTATTTCGAAGCAAACGGCGCGCCCAAGGCGCAGCCAGAAGCTGAGGCTCCATCTAAAGCATCTAAGCCACAGCCACAGAAGGCAAAGGCAGAGTCCACGTCCTCGGCCAAGAAGACCGAAGGCACTACCACCGCCCGCAAGCAAGAGGCCCGCGATACCAACGTGAAAGAGTCTGTATCTAAGGCCAAGGAAAAGTCCGCGAAGGCTAAGCATTCTGCAGGCAAGAATGCGCAGTCTCCGCTGGAAAACCTAGAAGATTACAAGGGCGGCGACGAGCGTCAGCTCAAGGGCATGTTCAAGGCGATTGCTAAGAACATGGAAGAATCCCTCGAGATTCCTACCGCTACCACCGTGCGCGATATGCCGGTCAAGCTCATGTGGGAAAACCGCTCCATGATCAATGACCACCTGAAGCGCACCCGCGGTGGCAAGATCTCCTTTACCCACATTATTGGCTACGCCATGGTCAAGGCCGTGCAGCTGCACCCTGGCATGAACGTGCGCTACGAGGAAAAGGACGGCAAGCCCTTCGTCGTCCAGCCTGAGCACATCAACCTAGGCTTGGCCATCGACCTCCCGCAGAAGGATGGCTCCCGCGCCCTCGTGGTCGCCGCCATCAAGGAGTGCGAGACCAAATCTTTCGCCGAGTTCATTGAGGCTTACGAGGACATCGTTACCCGTTCCCGTAAGAATAAGCTCACCATGGATGACTTCTCTGGGGTCACCATTAACCTGACCAACCCGGGCGGCATCGGCACCCGCCACTCCATTGCTCGCCTGACCAAGGGCGCAGGCTCCATTATCGGCGTTGGTTCCATGGATTACCCGGCAGAATTCGCCGGCGCCTCCGCAGACCGCCTGGCTGACCTGGGCGTCGGCCGCCTGGTTACGCTGACCTCCACCTATGACCACCGCGTCATCCAGGGCGCAGAGTCCGGCGAGTTCCTGCGAACCATCGGCAAGCTCATTGTTGATGACGCCTTCTGGGACGAGCTCTTCGAGTCCATGGGCGTTCCTTATGAGCCCTTCCGCTGGGCACAGGACATCCCCAACTCTGGCGTGGACAAGAACACCCGCGTCATGCAGCTCATCGAGTCCTACCGCTCCCGCGGGCACTTGCTTGCCGATGTCAACCCGCTCGGCTGGTCCCAGCCCGGCCTGCCTAGCCCGGATCACCGCGACCTCGACATCGCTACGCACGGCCTGACCATCTGGGATCTGGACCGCGTCTTCAATGTTGGTGGCTTTGGCGGCAAGGAACAGATGACCTTGCGCGAGGTGCTCTCCCGCCTGCGCGCTGCTTATACCCTGAAGGTGGGTTCCGAATACACCCACATCCTGGACCGCGACGAGCGCAGCTGGATGCAGGACCGCCTCGAGGCCGGCATGCCAAAGCCGACCAATGCCGAGCAGAAGTACATCCTGCAGAAGGTCAACGCCGCCGAGGCATTCGAGAACTTCCTGCAGACCAAGTACGTGGGCCAGAAGCGCTTCTCCCTTGAGGGCTCTGAAACCCTTATCCCGCTTTTGGATTCCATCATCGACACTGCTGCGGGCCAGGGCCTCGACGAGGTTGTCATGGGCATGCCACACCGCGGCCGCCTGAACGTGCTGTTCAATATCGTGGGCAAGCCGCTGGCAGATATCTTCGGCGAGTTCGACGGCAACTACAAGGGCGGCCAGCTCGGCGGCTCTGGTGACGTGAAGTACCACTTGGGCTCCGAGGGCGAGCACCTGCAGATGTTCGGCGATGGTGAAATCAAGGTCACCCTTGCTGCCAACCCGTCCCACCTCGAAGCTGTGGACCCAGTCATGGAGGGCATCGCCCGCGCCAAGCAGGACATCTTGGACAAGGGCAAGGACGGCTACTCCGTCGTTCCCGTCATGCTCCACGGCGATGCATCCTTCACCGGCCTCGGCGTCGTGCAGGAGACCATCAACCTGTCCCAGCTGCGTGGCTTTACCAACGGCGGTACCATCCACATCGTGGTCAACAACCAGGTGGGCTTTACCACCACCCCGGATTCCGGCCGTTCCACCCACTACGTCACCGACTTGGCCAAGGGCTTTGACTGCCCGGTCTTCCACGTCAACGGTGATGACCCAGAGGCTGTTGTCTGGGTTGGCCAGATGGCCGCAGAATACCGCCGCCAGTTTGGCAAGGACGTCTTCATTGACCTCGTGGTCTACCGCCTGCGCGGCCACAACGAGGCCGATGACCCATCCATGACCCAGCCGCAGCTGTACTCGGTTATTGAGAACCACGAGCCTGTGCGCGAGCACTACACCAACGAGCTCATCGGCCGTGGCGACCTATCTGCTGAGGACGCCGAGGCAGCGGCACGCGACTTCCACGACCAGATGGAGTCCGTATTCACCGAACACAAGGAAGCCGAAAAGGCCGGCCCCAAGGAACAGACCGGTATTACCTCCTCGCAGGACCTCACCCGCGGCCTGGATACCTCCATCACCGCTGAAGAGATGGTCGAGCTTGGCGATGCCTACGGCAACCCACCCGAGGACTTCGAGTACCACAAGCGCGTAGCCAAGGTGGCCAAGGACCGTGCGAAGTCTGTTCGCGAAGGCGGCATCGACTGGGGCTGGGGCGAGCTGCTCGCCTTCGGTTCCTTGGCTAACCAGGGCAAGGTCGTGCGCCTGGCCGGTGAGGATTCCCGCCGCGGTACCTTCACCCAGCGCCACGCCGTGACCTTCGATCACCGCAATAGCAACGAGTACAACCCGCTCAACTCCCTGGCTGTGTCCAAGGACAACGGCGGTAAGTTCATGGTCTACAACTCCGCGCTGACCGAGTTCGCCGGCATGGGCTTCGAATACGGCTACACCGTGGGTAACCCTGACGCTCTCGTGGCGTGGGAGGCTCAGTTCGGTGACTTCGCCAACGGCGCCCAGACCATCATCGATGAGTACCTCTCTTCCGGTGAGGCCAAGTGGGGCCAGCTGTCCAGCCTGGTTCTCCTCCTGCCGCACGGCTACGAAGGCCAGGGCCCGGACCACTCCTCCGCCCGCATCGAGCGCTACCTGCAGCTGTGTGCGGAAGGTTCCATGACCGTGGCCCAGCCGTCCACCCCGGCTAACCACTTCCACTTGCTGCGCCGCCAGGCTTTGGGTGAGATGAAGCGCCCGCTGGTCGTCTTCACCCCGAAGTCCATGCTGCGCAACAAGGCCGCCACCTCCTCCGTTGAGGAGTTCACCGAGGTCAAGAAGTTCCGCTCTGTTATCAATGACCCCCACTTCGTGGACGTCAATAACAAGAAGGTCGGCGATACGGACAAGGTTAAGACCATCATGCTGGTCTCCGGCAAGCTCTACTGGGACTTGGAGAAGAAGCGCGAGGCTGACGGCCGCGATGACATCGCCATCGTCCGCGTGGAAATGCTCCACCCGATTCCGTTCAACCGCCTGAGCGAGGCATTCGAGATGTACCCGAACGCCACCCAGGTCCGGTTCGTACAGGATGAGCCCGCCAACCAAGGCCCATGGCCGTTCTACAACGAGCACCTGCGCAACCTCATTCCGGATATGCCGGAAATGGTCCGCGTCTCCCGCCGCGCCCAGTCCTCTACGGCTACGGGTAACGCCAAGGTGCACCAGATTGAGCAGAAGAACCTGCTTGAAGAGGCCTTCGACGTTTAATCGCTTTTAATCGCCGAAGCCGCACCTAGCGCAGTACAGCGCTGAATGCCCCAGTGAGGTTATTTCCTCACTGGGGCATTTTCATGCTTAATGCTATTTCATGGACGCTGTTGCCTTCGCCTCGCTAGGTTCGCTTCCAGCCAGCCGCCTACCCGCCCTTCGCGCTCACCGGCGAGGTGGAGGGGCATCGGCAAGCACCGCCCGTGAGCGTCAAGGGGAGCGGTGCAGCTATCGCAGAAATGGTGCGACGATTAGATTCGCCGGTTCGCCTACCCCACCCTTCGCGATCACGAAGAGGCCGAACGCACGCTAAAGCGCGCCTGCCGGTGAGCGCGAAGGGCGGGTGGTGGGTAGAACGGACCGCGCCGATACCTTAGGAACTGCTCAGATCCGAGCCGCCGGAGGAGCCGGAATCACTTTCTTCATTGACGATGTCCATTCCGGAAGCTTCCATCCATTCGTGGACGACCTTCTTCAGCTCTTCGCCTTCCTCTATCGCCTCCACCATGTCAGAGATATCTTTTTGCGTGATGAATTTGGTGACCGCGGCGACGGATTTTTCCTCTTCGCGGTCAAAGAGGCTATCGCTATAGATGACCACGAAGTTTTCTGGCAGCTCTGGTTGCACATCCTCACAACCGTGAGCACCGGAGGGCTCGACTGTGGCAAGTTGAGTGGGCAAGGTAGACATGAGTGCAATATGGGTGCGGGCTAGGAAGTCCTCCCCGCCCGGCTCACTGTCTTCTTCTGCCTTTTTATATTCCGCCGAGATATCGCGCGCCTCACCGGGATTAAAATGGCTTAAAAAGCTGCCGGTGCAGCCGACGTAAAAGTTGCCTTCTGGGTTCAGCGAACTGCCCTTGCCTCCATGTGTTTTGAAGGTTTCTTCTTCCTTCAGCTCGGCGGTACGTCCTTCCTCCAAGAGCGACTGCCGGAATACCTCGCCTAAGATGAGCTGATCTGTTTGTGCAGGGTCAACGACGATCTGCACCTGTTCTGGTTCGGATTGTGCCGCAGCGGGACTGGTCTCGACTTTGTCTGAACACCCAGCAAGCAGTGCAGCGCCTACCACCGCGGTAACAGTAGCGCGGGCATATCGACGGGCGGGGCTGCGCTTCACTGAGGGTGCTCCTTCTAATTGTTCTAGTTCACCGATATAAACGGATGGATTTAAACGTCCCACAGAGTCTACCGTGCGGGCGTGTTTACCTGAGGTAGCGCCGTGACTAAGATGGCAAGAGTTATGTCTAGCTCTATTACCGAATCAGCCGTACGCGAGGCTCTTTCCCACGTACAGGATCCAGAAATCGGCCGCCCCATCACTGAACTGAATATGGTGAAATCGGTCGATATCGAAGGAAACGACGTCACCGTTGGCATTTATCTGACCATCGCGGGCTGCCCCATGAAGTCCACCATCGAGACCAATACCCGCGCCGCAGTCGAGGATATCGACGGCGTTGGCAAGGTCACCGTGACCATGGACGCGATGAGCGATGAGCAACGCCGCGAGCTGAAGCAAAAGCTACGCGGCGGCCAGGCCGAGCCCGAGATTCCCTTTGCGAAGCCCGATTCGACGACCCGCGTATTTGCGGTGGCGTCGGGTAAGGGTGGCGTCGGCAAGTCCTCGATGACCGTCAACCTTGCCGCAGCGCTGGTGGATAAGGGCCTGAAGGTCGGCATTGTCGATGCCGATATTTACGGCCACTCCGTGCCCAGCCTGCTCGGCTCAACCGACGGCCCCACCGTGCTTGATGATGAAATGCTGCTGCCACCCATCTCCCACGGCATTAAGCACATCTCGATCGGGCAGTTTGTGGAGGGTAACGCGCCCGTCGTCTGGCGCGGGCCCATGCTCCACCGCGCGCTGCAGCAGTTCTTGGCGGACGTATTCTGGGGCGATCTCGATGTCCTCCTCCTCGATCTGCCACCGGGTACCGGCGATGTGGCGCTGTCCGTTGCGCAGCTCATACCGAATGCGGAGCTGCTCATCGTCACCACGCCGCAGGCCGCTGCGGCAGAAGTAGCCGAGCGCGCCGGTTCCATCTCCCAACAAACGCGCCAGCGCGTGGCCGGCGTGATTGAGAACATGAGCGCCATGGTCATGCCGGATGGCTCCACCATGGATGTCTTTGGTGAAGGCGGCGGCCAGATCGTCGCAGACCGCCTCGGCGTCATCCTGGGCCACGAGGTGCCGCTGCTGGCGTCCGTACCGCTGGATCCGTCCCTGCGCTCGAATAGCGACGCCGGCACACCCATCGTGCTCGAAGCACCCGACTCCCCTGCCGCAAAGGAAATCAGGGCAGTTGCTGATAAGCTCGCCATCCGCTCCGATTCCCTCGTGGGCAAGAGCCTCAACTTGGGCGTGAACTAAGAGCGCGTTGTATTAGGTAACGTCGCTCCACTCAGAGCCGCCGCCGGTGGAATCTTCCCCACCGCGCTGCGGCTTTTGTTGTTGCTGGGGCGGCTGCTGGGTGGTTTCGGTGGTATCGCCATATACCTCGGCATAGTTAAAGGTGGGCCGGGCGGGGCCATTGTTGTCCTGCGCGCGCTGTTCGGGTTCTTTCGGCGCGGTGCCGGATTTAATGTCTTCGGCCATCTTCTGGGGATTGAAGTCGTCCCAGGCGGAATCGTCGCCATCGAAAAGCGCCTTGGTAATAGCACCCTTCGGGCCTAACCGCGTCCACTGTGCAGCTTGGTTGAGCGGGCCACGGATATCGTCGAATTCCGCGGAGATGGACCCCATCTCGCCGTTGAGCTCGGCCTTCGCATTATTGATGGCCTTGCGGGCGGCGTAGATGGCCGCGCGCACGTCCTTGATGACTTCCGGCATGCGCTCCGGGCCGATGATGACGATGCCGAGGAGGACAATGACAATAATCTCGGGCCAGCCAATGGAAGAAAACACGGTTAAATCCTCGCCCTCCGTTTAGTTCTGTCCGCGCTGATTGTGTTTAATCGCGCGTACCACCGTCTCGACTTTATCCAGGAAATCCTGCTCCGGCCGGTGCGCCGGGGTCGACGCATCGGGGCCCGGGGCCACGCCTTCCGTAGCCATTCCCGCCAGCTTGGCCAATAAGGACTGCGGGGCCTTCACCGCGGAATCATCGCTGCAGTGACGCACCCACTCAGAGGCATGGCGCTGGTGGTGCACGTCGGCGCGGCATTCCGCGCAGTGGACCAGGTGGATGCGCACGCGGTGCATGGCTTTGGGCTCCATCTCCCCGTCCACGAAGGCAACGACGGCCTCTGGGCCGAGGTGGCCGATGGAATCGCTGCGCCGCGCCCGCGCCTTTGCCTTATCCCGGGCCTTCGCCTGCGCGGGGGTAAAGTCACCCCGCACGCTGAGCCTGGAGAGGGTGCGGCGTCCGCGCAGTGAGTCCATCGACACCCCTCCTCACGTTCATGCCACAGCCGGATTACTCACACTTAATCCCCCCTGCCACGCGGCAGGGGAGCTAACGATTCGATTCTAGCGCGTGCGCAACAAGATGCGCGCTTCCGCATTGGTCTGTGCCTCTTTTTCCAGCGCCGCACGCAGTTGGGAGCGGCCGCGGTGGATGCGTGAGCGCACCGTGCCCATCTTCACGCCGAGGGTTTCGGCGATTTCGTCATAGCTCATGCCTTCGATATCACACAGAACCACGGCGACACGGAAATCCGGCGCCAGGCTATCCAGCGCGGACTGCAGCACGGGATCCAGGTTGGCCACGGTATAGGCCTGCTCCGGGGTCATATCCGTACCCGGAACGCGCTCATAATCCTCAGGTAGGGACTCCATGCGGATCTTGGAGCGGTGGCGCACCATATCCAAAAAGAGGTTCGTGGTGATGCGGTGCAGCCAGCCGCCAAAGGTACCCGGTTGGTACTTATCCAAAGAGCGGAAGACACGCATAAAGGTCTCTTGGGTGAGATCCTCGGCATCCTGCTGGTCACCGGATAAACGGTAGGCCAAGCGGTACACGCCATCGGCGTGCTCTGCCACCAATTCGGCCCACGAAGGCATCGTGGCTTCCCCAGCATCGAACGCCGCGGTACCGGTCAACTCCACGTTCGGATCGGTGGAGGCAACGGACTCGGCATCGCGCTTCGTTTCTGTCATGGGTGTCATTTTTCTATACTCGGCGCGGAAACTCCAGCTGCTGCGCTGATAATATCCTGTGAGTCCGTCACATACTTCCCACAGACCACAATTTCGCTGGCTAGGCGCGTTTTTGCCACCCTAGCGCGCAACTTTACCTATTGTCTTAATCGTGACTACTACCGCATATGACGCACTGCGCTCCTATATCGATTCCACCAGTGAGCCTTCGGCGGCTCTCCGCGGAGCCCGCGACCACGCCGAGGAATACGGCCTGCCCGTCCCGGATGAATCCACCGGTCAGCTTCTCACCACGCTGACGGCAACCTCCTCCGGTGTGGTAGACCGCCCCCAGGCCGTGGCGATTACCCCTGCCGCCTCCGTCGTCGGTCTCTACCTGTTCGCGGGCATGCCAGACAACGGCATCCTCACGTGCATCGACCCTGAGGCCGAGCACCAGCGCAGCGCCAAGGCCGCCTTCCGCGAGGCAGGCTACGCCCCCACCCGCGGCCGCTTTCTCCCCTCGCGCCCCCTCGACGTGCTCGGGCGCCTGGCCACCGAGGCCTACCAGGTCATTTACGCGGACGTCGCCGCCCTCGACCTCCCCGCCCTCATCAAGGCGGCCTGGCCCCTGCTGCACCAGCACGGCACGCTCGTGCTTGCCAATGCGCTTCTCGATGGCACCGTCGCCGACACCTCCCGCACCGACCGCGATACCGCCGCCGCGCGCGAGGCCGATGAATACCTCCGCGAACTCGAAGGCGCCACCGTGACCCGGCTCCCACTGGGTTCGGGGCTGACATTGGTAACGAAGCTTTAAAGGGGGCATCGGCAAGCGAGGGCCCTGCACGCGCTAAAAGATATCCGTATTCTGGGTGTACATGACAGCCGGACACTGCCCCATAAAGTCCTCGCCCGCGCACGGCGGCGAAACCACCGCGTGGCAGGTCAACGAGTTTCCTCCCTGGCGTGGCTGCCACCCCAACCCAAGCTTGAACCCGCACCTGATTTAAGAGAGGAATGCCGTGACGACTCACCGCCCCGAACTCCACTTCATCCCCGATGCCGGCATCCTAGATGCACCCGCCGGTGTCCTTCGCGATGGCGATACGTGGCACATGTTCTATCAATATCGCCCCACTTCCGATGCCCCCGCCCGCTGGGGACACACCTATTCGGAGGAAGCGCCGTTTAACTGGCTGGACTGCGATGATGTCCTCGCACCCGTCGGCGGTGAGCTCGCCCTCCGCGCGGGTTCCGTGGCCCAGGGTGAGGACGCTACCAACCTCTATTTCACCTCCGTGACCGCGACCGGCACCTCCATTCGCCTCGCGCGCTATTCCGGTATCGACGATGTCTGCGAGGTATCCGATGATTCCTCGGCCCTCGACCCCAACGTCGTGCGCTTCGGCGAGGTGGCCGGCAATACCACCGACCACACCCGGTTCCGCTCGCCCTCCGTCGTGCCCGATTGGGCCACCGATGACCGCGAAGACGGCCACAAGGGTTGGCTCATGCTGGCGCTTTCTGGCCGCACCGAAACCCCGCAGCCGGTCATTCTAGAAAGCCACGACGGCATCTCGTGGTCCCTACGCGGTAGCCTTACCTTTGAGGGCGACCCAGGCTTCCTCGACGGCGAAGTGCCTGCCAATTCCCCTATTCCTCCGGTGGTTTCCCCGCGCATCGTGCGCCTGCGCGATGAAATCGACGAAGAAATCTACGACGTCCTCTTTGTCACCCTCGAGCGCGACGGCCGCGACGTTTCCGGCTACCTCGTGGGCCAGCTGGAAGACACCACCTTCACGGTGGTCTCCGGTTTCCGCCGCGTGGACTTCGGCCACGATTTCTCCCGCCCGCGCAATACCAACGCCACCGCAGGCACGATCCCTGAAGAAAGGCGCTACGAGCGCGCCGTCATCCTCGGCCTTCTCAACGGCAATGGCCGCGGCGACGACGCCACCCAACACGCCTCTTGGGATGCCGAAGGCTGGTCGAATGCCCTCTCCCTGCCGCGCCAGGTCACGCTCGAGGGCGGCGTCTTGTACCAGGCACCGGCCACCGGCCTGCCCGAGGCGGTCAAGCTTTCGGATTACGCGCGCTCCTGGACCGGCGTCATGGAGGTTCCCACCGGCTCCAGCGTCACCATCACCCTTCTCGATGGCAACGGCGACCCCGCCGCCACCATCTGCCACTCCGGCGAGGAAATCAGCCTCGATCGTTCCATGAACAAGGCCTTCGACCACTTCTTCGCTGATTCCGCTCCCGCCACAGCCACGCTTGCCGATGGCGACTCCGACACCCTCACCATCATCCAAGACGGTTCCACGGTGGAGGTCTTCGTTGACGGCGGCCTCATCGCCATGGCCTCCCGCGTCTATTTCGACGGCGGCTGCTCCGGCATGGATGTCGAAACCACCGGCGACGCAGTCATCGAACAAAACTGGCAGCGCTCCGGCTCCAAGCTCTAATACTGCAGCCCTCCTACCCGGCCACCCGCCTCTCGGCCCCCCGCCTTTCGAGCGCCTGTCCTTCGCGCTCACCGGCGAGGCAGAGGGGCATCGACAAGCAGCGCCCCGTGAGCACCAAGGGAAGCAACGGTGACTGGCCGATTCCACACCCGCCCTTCGCGCTCACCGGAAGCAAAAAAGAACCGCCCCACGCGCTGCTGGTGAGCGCGAAGGGCGGTATGTAGGCCGAAGGCTAGGTGCCAAAAGGCAGGGGTGCGATTAAGAAACCGCGCGGAGGCGGTCCAGACGGGCGCGGGCGGTGACCGTCAGCGTGGGAGGAAGGGCGGCCATGCGCTCGGCGAGCTCGTCGGCGCTGATGTGGCGAGCGGACGGGCTCATTCCTACCTGTGCGGCGATGGCCGCCTTGTCCAACTGGATGGGGAAGGAAATATCAACCGGATCGGCGGCTTGTTCGAGGTGGCCTTCCGCCTGCTCATACATGCGGTCAACCTTGCCCTCTTCTACGCCGAGGATGCCGAGGGGTTCGCGCAGCTCATCGAGGTGCCCGGCGCCTGGGGTCAGGACGATGACTTGGCCGCCGGGGGCGAGTACACGCTGGAACTCGGATGGGTTGCGCGGTGCGAAGACGACGGAAATGGCGTCGATGGATTCATCGCGGATGGGAAGTTGCTGCCAGACATCGGCAACCACGGCGCCCACGCGCGGGTGGCACTTGGCCAAGTGCTTGGCTGCGTGCGGGGAAATATCGAGGCCGACGCCGCGCGCGCCGTCGATGGAGTCAAGCGTGTGGGCCAGATAGTAGCCGGTCCCGGCGCCGACCTCGAGGAGCGAAGCGGGCGTAGAGACAGACAGCGAGCTGGCATCGAGCGCGTCTTGCACCGCGCCGGTCACAGACTCGACGAAGGGCGCGAAGTGGCCCGTGGCCAGGTACGCCTCGCGGGCGTTGACCATGTCCATGTCATCGCCCTTGTGCTTCAGGCCAGCACCGGCCGCTAAGGTCACATACCCTTGCTTGGCCACATCAAAGGAATGGCCAGACTCCGAAACGAGGCGGGAAAAATCACCGGCGCCGGAAAGCGCCGTGCCGTCGTTTGGATCGGCCAGAATGTCGACGATATGAGAAAGCATGTATCCAGACTAGCTAGAAACCTCGGTCAACAAAGAACCGAGCTCCGCGGCCTCTTCTTTGTTCAGCTCAATAACGATGCGCCCGCCGCCGTCAGAAGGGATGCGCATGACGATCTTGCGGGATTCCACCACCGCTTCCATTTCGCCGCCAGTGGTACGTGGCTTCATTGCTGCCATAGTAGGGCTCCTTAACTATCTTCGTTTCTATCCAGCTTAGTCCCTTTTTGCCCGCTTTTCCGCGCAGCCGCTAATTCTTGCTCAAGTTGCGCGAGCAGATCATCGACCTGATCCTGGCGGTACCCGCGCGGGACGACCTCGAATTGCACGTCCTCAAAACGGCCCTGAGCTGCGGCGGCGCGGTTATTTTCCAGCACCTTCTGCGGCTCATCGGGCGGGTCCATCACGGTCCCGGGCCCAAATATCGAGCCCCACAGCCACGTTCCGATCACAATGAACGCAATGAGCACCACGATGAGCACAATCCAGGACAGCATGGCTTAAATCCTACCTAGCAGCGGCGGGCGCTGAGCAATTGGCGCTCCCACCCCGGCGCGCGAGAGCAGCGTGCGCGCCACGATATCCGCCATCGGTGCCAGCTCATGAAGCGGCCGGTTGCGGTGGACTCGTGTGCCTAGGTCGACTTCTGTCAGCCCGCCGCGCTTGCCGATGTCCACCAGCAGCCCCGCTTCCACCCCATAACCTTCCACAAAAGGCACCTCTAGCGCGGCTGTGCGGCGGATCGCGTACTCGCCGCCCAGGGGCTGGTCGATGTGGGCTAGCTCTGGGAAGAACTGCCGGATGAGTGGCTTTGCGGTGAGTTCGGTCACGCGCCCGCCGCCGGTGGGTTGGCCGTTGAGGCTGCGGCGATAGCGGGCCTTGACCATGTTTACGCGGGGATCCTCAAAGGGCGCCGCGAGTGCTGTGACCATGCCGGGCGCAGCGGATTCTAGGTCGGCGTCGATAAAGACGACGATGTCCCCGCGCGCGGCGGCGACCCCGCGCCAGAGGGATTCGCCCTTGCCGGGGCGCGGCGGTTCGGGCAGGATATCGCGCCAGTTGCGCACATCGGCGCCGGCTGCGCGCGCGACTGCGGCGGTGTCGTCGGTGGAGTCGGCGTCGATGACGAGCACTTCGAGGGGGTCACCGGCAAGGCAGGCGCGGATAACGCCGACCACGGTGGATTCCTCGTTGAGCGCAGGGATGATGACGGAAACGCTCATGCGAGCCCGCGGGTGGTGTCAAGGGGCGCGGCCGTGCCCTGGATGGCGGCAGTCATGCGGATGACGTCGACAGTCTCAGCAACCTCGTGGACGCGGAAGGCGGCCACCCCGTGCGCTGCGGCCCAGGCTGTGGCGGCGAGCGTTCCGGCAACGCGGTCTCCTACCCCGCGCGCGAGGGTCTCACCCACGAAGTCCTTATTGGATAGCGCCATAAGCACGGGCCAGCCGGTGTCGACGATCTCGTCGATGCGCCGCAAGAGTTCAAGGCCGTGATAGGTGTTTTTGCCAAAGTCGTGCGTGGGATCGATGAAGGTGAGCTCTTCCGGGCAGCCAAGCCCCGCGGCTTTTTCCGCCAAGGCGGTGGTCTCAGCAATGACGTCAGCGACGACATCATCAAAGTGCACGCGGTGCGGGCGGGTGCGCGGGGTAATCCCGCCGGTATGCGAGCACACGTAGCCCACGCGGTGGTGGCCGGCGACCTCGATAAGCTGCGGATCCCACCCGGCCCAGGTGTCATTGACCAGCCCCGCCCCGGCGGCGATGGCGGCCTCGGCGACCTCGCTGCGCCAAGTGTCGACGGAAATAAGTACCTCCGGGTGGCGCTCGTGCACGCGGGCGATGGTGGGCACGACGCGGTCGATTTCTTCCGCGCTATCCACTTCCTCGCCCGGTCCGGCCTTGACTCCGCCGATATCGATGATGGAGGCTCCCGCCACAATGGCCTCATCGCAGCGCTTGAGGGCGGGGTCCATGTCAAAGGTGGCCCCCTTGTCATAAAAGGAATCCGGGGTGCGATTGACTATCGCCATCACGCGCGCGAGGCTCAACGCGGCTCCCTAATGCGTTTATCGCTCATCACCTTGTGACGCTCGATGATATGGGCGACGGCCTCATCGGGGTCATCGGTAAGCAGGAAAAGGCCTTGGTCGTCTTCGTTGATATACCCACCGGCGGCGAGGGTATTTTTAATCCATTCCAGCAGGCCAGACCAGTACTCTGTACCCATGAGCACGATGGGATAGTTAGTGACCTTACCGGTTTGAACCATGCAGAGAACCTCGAAGAACTCATCCATGGTGCCCATGCCGCCGGGCAGGCAGACGAAGGCCTGGGAGTACTTCAAGAACATGGTCTTGCGGGCGAAGAAGTAGCGGAAGTTCAGGCCCAAGTCCACGTACTTATTGAGGCCCTGCTCGTGCGGCAATTCGATGCCGAGTCCCACCGAGAGGCCATCGCCCTCGTGCGCACCCTTATTCGCCGCCTCCATGATGCCGGGGCCGCCGCCGGTGATGACGGCGTAGGCGCATTCAGCGAGCTTGCGGCCGAGTTCTTCGGCCATCTGATAGCTCGCATCCTCAGGCTTGGTGCGCGCGGAGCCAAAAACCGTCACTGCCTTGGGCAGCTTAGCCAGCGCATCAAAGCCGGCGACGAATTCGCCTTGGATGCGCAGCACGCGCCACGGATCGGCGTGCTGCCACTCGTGGTCCGCGCCGGATTCCAGCAGGCGCTGGTCAAAGGTGGAGCCTTGTTCTCCCTCGCTGCGCAGCAAGAGCGGGCCGCGCAGGGTACGCATGTGGTCAGGGGTCATTTTTATCCCTTTAAGTAATTAAGCAGTGCGGTAGAAACTTCAGTGATTTGCGCCGTGGGCACCTGCTCGTCCTTCTTATGCGCAAAGCCAGGATCGCCGGCACCGAAATTTACGGCGGGAATGCCTATCTCAGCAAAGCGCGAGACATCGGTCCAGCCGAACTTGGCGCGGACGTTGCCGCCGACGGCATCGACAAGCGCGCGTGCCGCAGGCTGCCCCAGGCCAGGCAGGGCGGCACCGGCGATGTCATCGATCTCTATGGTGACGTCCTCATGCTTGCCGATGACCCCCTTCATGTACTCCAACGCCTCCTCCGTACTGCGGTCCGGGGCGAAGCGGAAGTTGACGAACATCCATGCCTCGTCCGGCAAGGTATTGGTGGCCACGCCGGCCTCCAGGTGGACGATGTTCAGGCCCTCGCGGTAGGTGCAGCCATCGATGGTGACCTCGCGCGGCTCGTAGTCCGCAATGCGGGTCATGACGGGGGCGAGCTTGTGCGCGGCGTTGGAGCCGAGCCACGCGCGGGCCGAGTGCGCGCGGGTGCCATGCGCCGTCACGCGCAGACGAATCGTGCCTTGGCAACCGGCCTCGACCATGGCGCCGGAGGGCTCACCGAGGAGCGCAAAATCGCCCTGCAACCACTCGGGGTGATCCTTTTGCAAGTGGCCCAGCCCATTAAATTCAGTGGATACCTCTTCGCCCTCATAAGCAATGACGGTCAAATCATGCTGGAGTTCTTCCGATTCATGCAGGTGAGCAAAGGCGTTGAGGTATACTGCCATGCCGGATTTCATGTCCACGGTGCCGCAGCCGAACATGATCTCGCCACCATCTTCGGCGGTGTCCATGCGATGCGGTACGTTATCTGCCAATGGAACGGTATCGATGTGGCCTGCAAGAATCACGCGGGAATCCATCCCGCGGTTCGTGCGCGCACACACGGTATTGCCAAAGCGGGCGACCTCCACGTCTAGACCACGCAGGGCTTCTTCCACCGCATCCGCGATGGCCTCCTCGTGGTGGGAGGGGCTTGGGATATCGACGAGCGCCTTGGTCACTTCAATGGGGTCGGCATATAGATCTAAAGTCACAAGCCGCCATGGTAGCGCCCCGCTGGGTCCGTTGCATTGTGTAATGTTCACTTCACTGTAAAAAATAACCTCTCACAAGGTGGTAATTATGGCCGAAGCCACACAATTGAAATCGCGACACCTCACCATGATGGGCCTTGGCTCCGCGGTGGGTGCCGGTCTCTTCTTGGGCGTCGGATTGGGAATCCAAATCTCCGGCACCTCGGTGCTCATTTCTTATGCCGTCGCCGGCGTCCTCATCGCGCTCATCATGTGGATGCTCGGGGAAATCGCTGCGGCCCGCCCTTCCCTGGGTTCTTTTTCCACCTACGCCGGCCAGGCCTTCGGCCACTGGGCGCGCTTTACGATGGGCTGGATCTACTGGTTCATGCTCATCATGGTCATGGGCGCCGAAATCACCGGCGCCGCCGCGATCATCGGCAGCTGGTTCGATATCGCCCCGTGGATTCCCGCGCTCATCGCGGTGGCCTTCTTCGCCGTGGTGAACTTCGCCGCAGTGCGCGGTTTCGGTGAATTCGAGTTCTGGTTTGCCATCATCAAGGTCGCCGTCATCATCGCCTTCCTCGTTGTCGGCATCCTCATGGCACTCGGCATCCTGCCCGGCATGGATCTCTCCCGCGCTGGAACCAACTTCACCGATAACTTCCTGCCCAATGGCATGCCCGGCTTCGCAGCGGGCCTGCTGGCCGTGGCCTTCGCCTTCGGTGGAATCGAGCTGGTGACCATCGCCGCCGCCGAGTCCGAGGATCCAGCCCGCAACGTGGCAACCGCGGTGCGCGCCATCATCGTGCGCATCATGATCTTCTACATCGGCTCCATCGTGGTCATCACCATGGCCTTGCCGTTTAGCCAGATCCAAGATGCCGACGCCGCCGCCAATTCACCGTTCACCTTGGTGCTCGAGGCCGCCAAGATTCCTTTCGCCGCCGGCTTCATGGAGGCCATCATCGCGCTGGCCCTCCTGTCCGCCTTCAACGCGCAGATCTACGCCACCTCTCGCCTGGTCTTCGACATGGCCAAGGACCACTGCGCGCCAAAGTTCTTCCTCAAGACCAACCACTCCGGCTCCCCCATCAACGCCGTCATCTTGTCCATGATCTTCGCCTTCGCCTCGGTGGGCCTCCAGTTCTGGAACCCGCCGGGACTGCTGGCCTTCCTCTTCAACGCCGTCGGCGGCTGCCTCTTGGTGGTGTGGACCTTCATCGTCGCCTCCTTCCTCAAGCTGCACCCGCAGTTGAAGGCGAACGGCGAGCTCACGGACATCCGCGTGCCCGGCTACCCCTGGCTACCGTGGGCGACCGCCACCGCGCTGGCCGCGCTGACCATCTTCATGCTCTTTGACCCCTCCGCCCGCAACCAAGTCATCGCCGTCATCATCCTCTTTGCCGCGCTCGTCGCCTTGTCCTTCGTGGTTCCCGCGGACAAGCGCGAACAAGTTCGGCAGTAATTGCTAAGCTAGCCACCATGACTTCTGCATCCGCACGTGGCCTGGCAACCATTACCCACGACGGCACCGTCTTGGACGTTTGGTTCCCAGCAGTTCATACCGATAAGCAAGTAGAGACCACCGGCACGACGCGTCTGGAGGAGACTCCGCAGCAGTTCTCCGCCCTCGTCGGCCCCGATGAAGAGCGCGGCGTGGCTCGCGTGGCGGTGGAAACCACCATCGCTGACCTCGACGAGGCACCTACCGATACCTACAACGCCTACCTGCGCCTCCATCTGCTCTCCCACCGTGAGGTAAAACCGCACGGCCTCAACATGGACGGCATCTTCCGCCACCTCAACAACGTGGTCTGGACCAACTACGGCCCCTGCGCCGTCTCCGATTTCCAGATGGTGCGCGGCCGCCTCGCCTCCCGCGGCCCCGTCGTGGTCTACTCCGTGGATAAGTTCCCCCGCATGGTGGACTACGTTGTCCCCTCCGGTGTGCGCATCGGTGATGCCGATCGCGTCCGCTTGGGCGCCCACCTGGCAGAGGGCACCACGGTCATGCACGAGGGCTTCGTCAATTTCAACGCCGGCACCCTGGGCGCTTCCATGGTGGAAGGCCGCATTTCCGCGGGCGTCGTCGTGGGCGATGGCTCCGATATTGGCGGCGGCGCCTCCATCATGGGCACCCTGTCCGGCGGCGGCAAGGAAGTTATTTCCATCGGCGAGCGCTGCCTGCTCGGCGCTAACTCGGGCATCGGCATTTCGCTTGGCGATGACGCCGTTGTCGAAGCCGGCCTCTACGTCACCGCCGGTACCAAGGTCGCCGTCTTTGGCAAGGTGGCCGAGGCCCTGGGCGTCAGCAATGGCGAGGCAGTTAAGGGCTCCCAGCTCTCCGGCGCCTCCGGCCTGCTGCTGCGCCGCAATTCCGTCTCCGGTGCTGTCGAAGCCGTGGAGTGGAATGCCGAGGCCGTCGCACTGAACGAGGACCTCCACAAGAACTAACGCCACCCCAATTCCGGCGCCCCGCGGCCGAGAAATACCATGGAGAAGTGTCTGATAACTCTTCTACCCTTGGTTCTGGCCTGAAGGTCCGCCACCTGACCATGATGGGGCTTGGCTCTACCATTGGCGCCGGTCTCTTCCTCGGCACGGGCGTAGGCATTTCCGCCGCCGGCCCAGCGGTAATCATCGCCTACGCGATCGCCGGATTCCTCGCCATCCTCGTGATGCAAATGCTTGGGGAGATGGGAACGGTCATCCCCGCCTCCGGCTCCTTTTCCGAATACGCCGAACACGGCATCGGCCGCTGGGCAGGTTTTACCCAAGGGTGGATTTACTGGTGCGCCACTGTCGCCGTCCTCGGCGCCGAAATCACCGGCGCCGCAGGTTTCATCGGCTCGTGGTTCGACGTGCCGCCCTGGATACCCGCCGCCATCTGCGTCGCCGTCTTCGGCCTCGTCAACCTGCTGCGCGTGCGCACCTTCGGCGAATTTGAGTACTGGTTCGCTCTCATCAAGGTCGTCGTCATCATCGCCTTCCTCATCATCGGCGCCCTCCTCATCTTCGGCCTCCTGCCGGGCCACACTTTCGTGGGCACATCCGTCTTCCTTGCCGATGGCTTCATGCCCAACGGCCTCGGCGGCGTCGCCGCCGGCCTGCTCGCCGTAGCCTTCGCTTTCGGCGGCATCGAGGTCGTCGCCATCGCGTCCGCCGAATCCGAAGATCCCGAAAAATCCCTGGTCAACGCCGTGCGCTCCACCATCTTGCGGATCTCCGTGTTCTACCTGGGCTCCGTCCTGGTCATCACGTTCCTGCTTCCCTATTCCAGCCTGGACGCCGCCTCCACCGCCGCCGAATCGCCGTTCACCATGGTCCTCGACCGCGCCGGCATTCCCGGTGCCGCCGGCATCATGGAGGTCATCATCGTCCTCGCGCTGCTATCCGCTTTCAACGCGCAAATCTTCGCCTCCTCCCGCATGATGCACTCGCTCGCCTCCCGCGGCGAGGCCCCGCGCATCTTCGCCGCCACCAATACCGAGGGTGTGCCCACCACCGCCATCGCCCTATCCGTCACACTTTCCGTGCTCATGGTCGTCCTCAACTACGCCGATACCGGCTGGTTGCTCACCTTCATGCTCAACGCCGCCGGCGCCTCCCTGCTCATCGTGTGGGTCTTCATCGCCGTCAGCCAGCTGCGCCTACGCCGCCAACTCGAGGCCCTGCATCCACTCCCCATCCGCATGTGGGCCTTCCCCTATCTCACTTGGTTCGCCCTTGCCCTCTTCGCGGCCATCGCGGTGCTCATGCTTACCGATGCCACCGCCCGCACCCAACTCCTCTCCGCCGCCGCCATGTTCGCGGTGCTCGCCATCGCGGGTGTGCTCAATTCCAAGGCTCGCGGCATCGACCCGACCTCCACGCTCCCTCTGACCTAGCGGCCACTCCCTGCCTCCGGCCCTCACGCCCTACACCTCACATCCAGCCCACCGTGCCTGCCGCCCCATTACCCCGCCCTTCGCGCTCACCAGCACTGGGCGGGGTACGGCGTTTTCACCTCCCGGTGAGCGCGACGGGTGTGGGGCCGACCTCCGCGCTCACGGGGAGGCGAAATGGGCATCGGAAAGCGGAAGCGGTGAGCGTGAAGGGGGCTGGCCGGCACACTCACTCCTCGCGCTCACCAGGGGCCGCTTAAGGGCACAGACCTGGCCGCCGGTGAGCGCTAAGGGAGGGTGGAAGGAGGTTATCCACAGAGCGGCGAGGAAAAGAGAGCGCGAGACCTCAAAATAGGCGGGTTATCCACAGGCTGTCGGACCCCGTCTGGACGAGGAGGCGGCCGCTTTTTAAATTGAAGCCATGGGGGCATGGACGACTGCGCAGTTGCGCGAGCAGGGGCTGGGCAAGGACGCGATTCGGCGGCGAGTGCGCGCGGGCAAGCTGTACCGCGTGCACCGGGGGATTTATACCGACGAGTGGTCGCCGTTGGCGGTGGCGAAGGCGCTGGTGCATGGGCTGAGCCGTATCCATTTTACGGGGAAGACCGCGCAGGAGATTCACCTTGACCGGCCGCTGACCTTTCCACTGGAAGCGGAGGGGCCGCGGACGCTGCGTGGCAAGAATTTCCGCGTCTCGCATTCCCGGCTCAAGGCAACGAGCCTGGTCAAGGGGCTGCCGGTGGTGCAGGTTCTGTGGGCTGCTCGCAAGATTGCTAGGGCCTGTGGCCCGCTGCTGGAAGAGTTTTACCGCGGTGAAAAGGGGCCCGGCCGGCTGGAGCGGGACCGCAAACGAATGGGCCGGACACCGCGCGCGTTGAAGGAGACGATGCGGCTCTCGGCCATCGGCGCGGATAGCCCACCGGAGCGCAAGGTGAGCCGTGCCCTGCGCACCGAAGGCATTTTCCCTGTTCATAACGCCCACGTGTGCGGATACCGCTTCGATCTTTTAATGGGCAAGCTCATCGTGGAGATCGACGGCTGGACCTACCACAGCCACAGCCTCGCGTTTCAGGCAGACCGCTCCAAACAGAACGCCGCGACCGCGCATGGGTACACGGTTTTGCGCTTTACTGCCGATGACGTCAGGCACCACCTTGACCAAGTCATCCTGCTTATCAAAGCCACCCGTGACCTGCTCAAAGGCCGCAAGCCACAGCTTCCCATGTCCGCCACCCAGCCATATTGGCGCTGGCATCTATGCGTCTAACCCTTGCCATAATGTCAAGTTTACTTTATATTAAGTCATGTAAACACGACAAGAGAGGTGATGATGTGGCCGGACAACCCAACATGGTCCGCAAGTGGCGGCGCTGGCGCGAATGGTCGCAAGGCGAACTAGCAGAGCGCGTCGGCGTCTCCCGGCAAACTATCGCAAATATCGAACGCGGCAACTACTCCCCGTCCGTGCACCTCGCATTGGACATCTGCCACGAACTAGATAAAACAGTCGAAGAAATCTTTGGAGCTGAACAACATGTTTAACGCCATCGCCAACATATCCCTCAACCACATCGAGCGCGCCTCCACCGACGAGTTCGAGCGCGACATCCTCACCAAGGCCTCCGCCATCACCCTGACCCCAATCACATTCCTCGAGCTCATCGTCGCGGCCATCCTCGCATGGTCCCTCCCCGGCCGCCTCAGCCTCCTCGCACTCCTCGCCATTGTCCCCTCCATCGCCGGCACGTCCCTCAGCGCCGCCTGGATGCGCAGGCACATCGCCACCCCCACCGTCCGCTCCAACTGGACTTTGACCGCCCTCTACCTCATCCCGATGTTCCTCTGCTTCGCCGGCACCGCCTACCACGCCTTCACGCGTTCCGATGCCCCCGCTGCCCCCTACCTCATCGGCGCCACCGTAGGTACCTTCACGGTCATCCTCATCTCCCCTGCGCTCCGACGGAAGCAAAACCGCCGCGACCAGTCCCGCCTCGACGCCACCCTCGAGGACTAGTACCTCACCTCCACCACCCGCCTTCAGGCACACCCCACCACCCGCCCTTCGCGCTCACCGCGGACGGCGGGTGGCGTTCGTTTACTACTCCCCGTGAGCGCGAAGGGGTCCCAGCGACAACGGCGCCCCGCCTCCCCGCCCTTGCCGCTCACCGGGAGGAAGTTTCGCCGCCGGCAACCATTGCCGGTGAGCGCGAAAGGCGCAGCCTCCTTTGCCGCTCACCGAGCAGGCATGGCGTCGATGAAAACTATCCCAGCGTGAGCGCGAAGGGATGGGTGTCGCACATACACTTGCTTGGCGACGTCCCTCCCCGCCCTTGCCGCTCACCGGCGGCATAAAAAGACCCCAGCAGCCCACGCTGGTGAGCGCGAAGGGCGGGGCCGGGGTGGCGAAACGAGCCGGGCTAGGCCGAGCTAGGAGCGGGTAGTTAAACCGGCGCTACCTCGTCGACGACGACGGGTTTATTCGGCTTGGAGCGGAACGTCCAGAGCTTGTTGATAATGAAGTTGATGGGCATCGCAACGACAATGGAAATGGCCTGCGCCCAATAGGACTTGGTGCGCAATCCGGTGGAGTTATCGAAGACATCGGTTGGTAGGCCCACGGGCGAGTTCGGATTCATGAGCAGCGTCAGGATGACCTGGCTAACGATAAACGCCCCGATTCCAGCCAAAAGGAACGGGAAGAAACCGCGAATCCAGGACACCTTGGACACGGTCCGGAAGGTCCACATGCGGTTGAGCTGGTAGTTCCAGGTATTGGCTACGAGGAAGGAGATGGTGGCAAAGACGTGGTACCAGCGGATATGGAATGCAGAACCGAAGAGGTTCATGAAGGGGTCCTCGGCAAAAATATCCGCCGCGCCAAAGAGCTTCTGCGCGAGAAAATAAACGAAGAGGTTGACCGCGGTTCCCGAGCCGCCGACAAGACCGAACTTAAGGAATTGCCCAAAATTGGACGCAAAGCGCGCAACGCTGAGGTCTGCCATGGGCCGCCTTTCTTGCCGGAGATTAGTAATTACCTGATTGTAGTTCCTAAGCCACGCGAACTGAAAAACTGACGCTCCGAATGTGATGAAGGATCTATAAAAGATATAGTTTTGTGCAGCAAGTAAAGCGGGCGGGAGAAGTCATAGAGGTCGAGCGGGCGCGGCGCGGGATATGTGTCATCGCCGATGAGCGGATGCCCAAGATAATTCAGCAACACCCGCAGCTGGTGCGTATGCCCGGTCCGCGGCCACATGGTTACCTCCCGCCCCGCAGCGCGCACATACGTCGAGGTAGGCGTGCCATTATCGGCCACGAGCACCTGCCTGCTGCCCCGCGGCTTGTGCATAGGCAGCCTGATTTCCTCATCACAGAAAAGCGGCTGCTTGACGATGCCCCTATACCTCTTCACCGCCCTTCCCTCCAGGAAAATGCGCTGGTAGGCAGCCCGCGTGGCGGGATGGCGCGAGCAGATGACAAGGCCTGCGGTGAGGCGGTCGAGGCGGTGAAGCGGCACGATATCGTCTTCGCCGAAGTCTACGCGCAGGCGGGTTTGCAGGGTTTCGCGCTGCAAGCGGCCATTCGTGGTGGTGGGAAGAAAGTGCGGCTTATCGGCAACAATGATGTCTTCATCCGCGTGGACTACGCAGTAGTCAAAGGGAATCGGCTCCTCCGGCGGGACGGAGGGGTGGTACCACGCGGGAACGGGCCTGGGAAGAGCCGCACCGGCGGGAAGAAGCGTTCCCTCTGGAAAGGGCGAATCGCCCGCGCGGGCGGCCCAGTAGTCGCCCTCGCGCGGAACGCGTTCGCGCAGGACCACCTTGCGGGAAGAAATCCCCTCCCGCGCAGGCGGGCGAAAGGCGCGAGGCGAGTTAGGCACTGGCGAGGCGTTCGGCGGCGGCGCGCACCCGCTCGTCGGTGCCGTTTAAGCCGATGCGCACGTGTTGTGCGCCCGAGGGGCCGTAGAAATCGCCAGGTGCGGCGAGGATGCCCAGGGAAGCCAACCAGTCGATGGTCTCGCGGCAGTCTTCGCCGCGGGTGGCCCAGAGGTACAGGCCGGCATCGGAGTGGTCGATGGTAAAGCCCGCCTTGATAAGCGCCTGCATCAATTCGGCGCGGCGCGCGGCGTAGCGCTGGCGCTGGAGGGCTTCGGTGGGGTCATCGTCAAGCGCGGCCACCATCGCCGCCTGAATCGGGCCTGGCACGATGAGCCCGGCGTGCTTGCGCAGCTCCAGGAGCTCCGCGATGAGATCGTTATCGCCGGCGAAGAATCCGGCGCGGTAGGAGGCCATATTCGCGGACTTGGACAGCGAATGCATGGCGATAAGGCCGGTATTATCGCCGTCGGTCACGCGCGGATCCAGGATGGATACCGGCGGGTTGTCGTCATTCCAGCCCAAGCCCATGTAGCACTCGTCGGAGGCGATGATGGCACCCGTCGAGCGGGCCCAGGCCACGATGCGGCGCAGCTCCTCTACCCCAGCTACGCGGCCAGTGGGGTTGGACGGGGAATTGATGAATACCAGGGAGGCATCCTGAAAGTCGTCGTCAGCGCGCAGCGGAGTGGCCCCGGCGAGAAGGGCGCCGACCTCGTAGGTGGGATAGGCCACCGAGGGGAAGGCGACGGTCTCGCCGCGCATGCCCAACAGGGTGGGCAGCCACGCGATGGCCTCCTTCGTGCCCACTACGGGCAGGACGCGGTCCACGTCCATGCGGTAGCGGCGGCGCAGGGCGGAGGCGATGGCTTCGCGCAGCTCGGGCGTGCCCTGTGTTTGCGGGTAGCCGGGGGCCTCGGCGGCAGAAGACAGCGCCAGCTGCACGCCGGGGGCGACCGGATCTACGGGGTTGCCCACCGAAAGGTCAACGATTCCATCTGGATGCGCCTGGGCCTTCTTTTTGGCGCCAGCCAGCGAGTTCCAGGGAAAATCCGGAAGCGATTGTCCTAGCGGTGTGCGGGCCATGATTTACTCCTGATTCTGTGGGGGCAGCGCGGCTACCATTGACGCATCGAAATCTTGCGGGCCGAGGGCTGCCGCTCCACCGGGAGAGCCCAAGTCATCGAAGAATGCTGCGTTGGCTTCGTTGTAATCGATCCACTCATCGGGAACGTCATCCTCGTAGAAGATGGCTTCTACCGGGCATGCGGGCTCGCAGGCGCCGCAGTCCACGCACTCATCTGGGTGGATGTAGAGCATGCGCTTGCCTTCGTAAATGCAATCGACGGGGCATTCCTCAACACAGCCGCGGTCCATTACATCAACGCAAGGTTGAGCGATTGTATAAGTCATGGAGAATCCTTGAATCTTCCTGATTTCATGGGTTTGGGGATGAAATATAGTATGTCACTTCTGCTTTAGGAAAGGCCAAACGCCGCCGCCGATTCCGGCCAAAAGCAGGAGCAAGCTGAGAATATTATTGCCCACGATGACATCACCGGTAATCGGAACCAGCAGCATAAGCGCGAAAAATCCCAGGCCCCAGACGATGGTGGGGATGGCCGTGATGTAAGTACGATCACTCCACAGCCGCGCGGTGCGGGTTAGCACCACGTTGAAGGCCGCGGCGATGAGGATGGTGATGGGAAACGCTATGCTCGCACCATCAGCCAGCGGAATCCGGGCGGTGAGGTAAATGACCTCCAGAAATAGCGATAGCAGGGCGCCGAGAGAAAGCCAGATAAGGCCTGTAACCTGCTCGCCGCGGCTAAAATCAGCGCGCATTACAGCTCCCCCAGGAGGTCGGTTGCGGGCTCGCCCCTGCCGAGTTGGAAGTATTCGGCGCGCAGCAAGGGCATAAGCAATCTATTGGACAGGCAGTAGGCCCCAGGCACCGCGGCTGGGTCGTGGACGGCGGCGACGGCGGCCTCGGGGTTGGTGGCGGTGGTGTTGCCATCGGCCAGCCAGATTTGCGTGGCGTGGGCGCGCATGGCGGCGCGTTTGGCGTGGAGGGCGGCATCGTCAAGCGCGAAGGCCAGATCCGTGCCAGCAGTGGTGAAATTATCCAAGTACGCGGCATCGGGTTTGCGCCAGCCCGCGGGCGCGTCGAGGGTCTCAAGGCCGGAGTAATTGGCGGCGCGGTCAAAAATCGCCCACCAGATGCGCGTGCTTGCCGATGCCGCCTTTTCCACCACCCTATGCACCGCCACGTGGTCCGGGTGGTTATAGCCGCCGTCTGGTCCATAGGTCAAGATGGCGTGTGGCTTGAGTACATCTACTTCCGCGCGGAGCAGATCTACCGCCTCATCCAAGCGATTGACCAGCGCGCGGGGGTTGCCGTGGGAGGGCGACCCCACCATGCCGGAATCGTGGAAGTGGCCGAATCCGCCCAGCTGGATGCCCTCTACTCCTAAAGCGGAGAGAGCGCAGGCCAATTCGCGGGCGCGGAAGCCACCGAGCTGATGGTGCTCGGCGAGCCCTTGATAAGGCGCGCCGATGACCTCGCCGTCCTCGCCGAGGGTAAGGGTGATGACCGTGACCTGCGCACCGCGCGCGGCCAGGGTGGCGAGGGTGCCGCCGGTAAAAAGCGTTTCATCATCGGGGTGTGCGTGTACTGCAACTACGCGGTAGCCCGCCAAGTCCTTAGTCCTCATCTATCCTCCAAACTGGCGCTGTGACCAGCCCTTTATCCCAATCATCAATACTTTGGCCGGGGCCTACAATACCCTCCCCTAGCGCGTGCACACGCGTTTCATCTAAGAGCGGGACGTATAACACGTCCTGGGCATTGATCTCGCGGATTCGCCCCAACGCGGTGGAAGGGCTTATCTTTCCGGAGAGAATGTCCATGCGTGTTTCGGCGGCGTTGTCTGGGCAGAACCCGGAGAGGTCCCCGGCGAGCGGCTGGTCTTCGGCGCAAGTGAAGACATTCGCGGCCGAGAGCGAGGTTAGGGTGATATCCTCCCAGGTCACCACCGCATCAACCTTGCCTTCCGGAAGCAGCTTAGAGGTAATGGTGGTGAGCCGGTCGGTGGTGACCTCAGCGGGGATGCCGTGGGCCTCGAGGACATCGTAAAGCGTATTTGCCGCAGCCAAAGCCGTGGGGCTGGTCGGATCGACAGCGAAGCGGATAGGCTTCTTGCTGGCGCGTTCGCGCAGGGCCGTCAGGTTTGCCTCCCCTGAGACCGGATTATGCCCGGCTTTCAGGTTGGACGCGCGGCCGGTGGCGAGCCGGGCGACCTGTTCGGTATCGATAAGCGAGGCCACCCCGCGCCGCGCGGCGGCGTCCTCCAAGGCGCCGTGCTCAGTGGACATGTGCAAGCGTAGCTGGCGCGGGCGGGTAACCGTCTTATCGCTCACGTGCCCCAGCAGGCCGAGCGCTTCCTGTGAGGTTTGACCCGGGGTAAAGTCCGCGAACCCAATTTGGCCGGAGCGCAGCATATTCAGCGCCTGCGTGCTATCGCGCACCTCGCGCAGCTGGACGACATCGATGTGGGCGGGGTCAGCGCCCCAAAAACGGTCATTGCGGTTGAGCGTGATGACCCCGCGGCTGCGGTCCACGCTATCGACCGAGAAGCGGCCGGCGGAGGCGGGGATGTCATTGGCCAGTACCGAATCAAAATCGGAATTTTGCAGCAGGTGCGAGGGAAGGAGCTGGTTGAATAGCTGCTTCCAATCTTTAACGCGCTCTGCAAAATCTACCGTGACCACGCGCCCGCCATCGGATGTGGTCACCGCGGAAATGGCGCGGTAGCCCGCAGGGTCTTTAACGCCTGCGGTCGTGGTCATTTTCTTCCACAAGTAGCTGAAATCCGCGCCGGAAATCGGGGTGCCATCGGACCACTGCGCGGGAGAGGCAATAACGTAGCGCACCCGCTGGGCCACGCCCTCCGGCGCGGTGACCTCCGCGGCAGATTCCAAGACGTCCGTATCCATGCGTCCCCAGTGGAACGTTGAGGGCAAAACTAGCTCTGCAATCTGATCCACTAGCTCGGAGTTATTGGCCACCAAGTGCGGGTTGAGGCCGGCTCGCAGCGGATCGACACCGATGGAAATGGTGGGCCGCGACTTATCTTCCTCCGCGCGCGGCGGCTCATCGTCCGTCGCGGTCGTCGTTGATGACGTTTCCTGGGCGGTAGATTCATGTTCGTCCGAGTCTTCTACCACCGGCGGTGGGCCAGGATTGGCCGAACACCCGCTGACAAACGCGAGGCCAATGGCGGCAGTGGCAGCAAGTGCACGGGCCTTGAGACTATTTTTCATCGCGGACTACTTTAGTACCTTCTTCCCGCCATACGAAGATTCTGCGCGCTAAACTCGTACGAAATCACCATTGAAGGGATCTCCTCACCATGCTCATCTGCCAAGAAATGTTCCTCCTGCTTACCAAGGACAACGGTAAAAAGGAGGTGCTATCCAATAACGAGACCGCCCTGCGCGCCGGCCTTTTAGCGATTTGCTCCTGCACGAAGCAGTTGCCATAACTGCAAAGAATAAGGTGCACGCCACGGACAAAAAGCCAGAGCACCCGGTGCTTGCCTGGGCGTGGGATAGCCTGCACGAGCACCGGACCGGCTCGGTAAAAACGCTGCTGCAGGCGCGGTGGTTCTCCCCGCGCGAGAAGATTGCCCAGGATTTTCAGGACCGCGGCCAATTGGAAATTGAGGATGCCGCGTGGTGGCAGTTGAGCGGCGACCGCTACATCATGACGGACACGGCGCTAGAAGATGAGGTGCGGGAGAGGCTCGCCGCGGTACTTGACGGCACCCAAGCCCCTAGCGCCAAAGACATGATTATCTTGGATATTCTTCGCGAGGTTAATGGGGCCTATCCCCTGCTCAAGGAGGATGCGCCCGAAATGAAACGCCGGGAGATGCGCACCCGCATCAAAGAATTAAAGCAACAGGTGGAATACGACGATGCCGCCGCCTCTGCGGTAAAAACCATACTGCAGGAGACGACGGCGATTATCGCGGTGGCTGCGGCATCAACCGCAGCCACCACTTAGACCGAGGCAGATTACTTCTTCATCTGCTTAGCGCGGGAAGCAGCGCGCTTGCGGTCGGTGGCGGAAAGCTCCAGCTTGCGCACGCGCAGCACGTCTGGGGCTACCTCGACGCACTCGTCGTTGCCACAGAATTCCAGTGCCTCTTCCAGCGAGAGCGTGTGAGCCTTGGCCAGGGTGACCGTGGCGTCTGCGGTGGCAGAGCGCATATTGGTCAGCTTCTTTTCCTTGGTGATGTTGATGTCAATATCCTCATCGCGGTTATTGGCACCCACGACCATGCCTTCGTAGGCCTCTGCACCTGGCTCGACGAAGAAGTTGCCGCGGTCAGCCAGCTGCATCAGTGCGTACTGGGTGATCTGGCCGGTACGGTCAGCCACCAAGGAGCCGGTGGCGCGGGACTTGATCTCGCCGGCCCAGACATCGATGCCATCGGAGATGGAGTTGGCGATGCCGGCACCGCGGGTCTCGGTCATGAACTGGGTACGGAAACCGATGAGGCCACGGGCGGGAACGCGGAAGATCATGCGCACCCAGTCGCCCTCGCGCACGTCCATGGACTGCATCTGTCCCTTGCGGGAAGCCAGCAGCTGGGTGATGGCACCCTGGTGCTCCGACGGGGAATCGATGGTGAGGATCTCATAGGGCTCATAGGTCTTGCCATCGATCTGCTGGGTAACTACCTGCGGCTTACCAATGGTCAGCTCGAAGCCCTCGCGGCGCATGGACTCAATGAGCACGGAGAGAGCCATCTCGCCGCGGCCCTGGACCTCCCAGGTATCTGGGCGCTCGGTGGGCAGCACGCGCAGGGAGACGTTACCGATAAGCTCCTGCTCCAAGCGGGCCTTGACCATGCGGGCGGTCAGCTTGGTGCCGCCGCCGCGGCCTGCCATCGGCGAGGTGTTCACACCGATGGTCATGGAGATGGCCGGCTCGTCAACGGTGATGCGCGGCAGGGCCTCTGGGTTTTCTGGATCGGCGATGGTGTCACCAATCATGACATCGGAAATACCAGAGATGGCGACGATATCGCCGGCGATGGCCTCTTCGGCCGGCTGGCGCTCGAAGCCGACGGTGCGCAGTAGTTCGGCAACCTTGACGGTCTTGGTGTGCTGGTTGCCCTCATCGTCGTAGTGAATCCAGGCCACCTGCTGGCCCTTCTTGATGCGGCCGGCGTAGATGCGCAGCAGCGCAATACGGCCGAGGAAGTCAGAGGCGTCAAGGTTGGTGACGTGCGCCTGCAGTGGGGCATCGACGGTAGCGGAGGGCTCGGGCAGGACGTTGTAGATGACATCGAAAAGCGCCTGCAGGTCCTCGCTATCGGGAACGTTGCCATCGCCCGGGTTCTCGGTGGAGGCAACGCCGGCGCGGCCGGAGGCGTACAGAACCGGGAGATCGAGCAACTCTTCAGCTGCTGCTGCGGCTTCCTCATCCTCGAGGCCAGCGGCGATTTCTAGCAGCAGGTCTTGGGACTCGGTGACAACCTCGTCGATGCGGGCATCGGGGCGGTCGGTCTTGTTCACACAGACGATGACCGGCAGCTTGGCCTCTAGCGCCTTGGTCAGGACGAAGCGGGTCTGTGGGAGGGGGCCCTCAGAGGCATCGACAAGCAGCACGACGCCGTCCACCATGGAAATGCCGCGCTCCACCTCGCCGCCGAAGTCGGCGTGGCCCGGGGTGTCGATGACGTTAATGATGAGGTCTGCGCCGTCTTTGCCCAGACCCTGGCGGCGGATGGCCGTGTTCTTGGCCAAAATGGTAATGCCGCGCTCGCGCTCCTGATCGTTGGAGTCCATGACGCGGTCCGTGTGCTCACCGTGTTCGCCAAAAGCACCGGACTGCTCCAGCATGCCGTTGACCAACGTGGTCTTGCCATGGTCAACGTGCGCGACAATGGCAACATTACGGAACTCGGTATTACTCACTAGTTGGGTTCTCCTTCGGAGGATCTACAAGCGCTGGTGCGCGAGAAATGTTCTTGAACGACGTCCTACGATACCCCCTAACAGGGCATAGTGCAGCATTGGGGAGCCAAGACGCGACCTATGCCACCCCGTAACGTCTCGCGTGCCTGAAACGACCTAGTACTTGACACTTCCCAGCGGATAACTATCGTTACTAGAGTTATTACTGTTACTGCTGTGACCAATGGGGCTATACTACTTTCCCCGCGAGACAATAAGGACCTGATACCGTGAGCCACGCCCAAACTTCTTGGCGCCTAAGCGGCCGCACCGGCTACATCGCCGCTGCCACCGCCGCGCTTATTGGCCTCGCCTCTCCCCTGGTAGCGCCCGCACAGGCCTTCGCCCCAGATCTTTCCTCACTGGCACAGCAGCACATGCCCGCCAGCCCCTTGGATGAGCTCGGCCGCCCTACCCCTGAAACCCAGGACCGCGTGCGCGCCTTTGCTGCGCAGCCATGGATCCCCGAAGACGCCCGCAATACGATCTTGTCCGCCTTGGACTTCTTCGCCGGTACCGGCGACGGTGGTGGCGGTGTGCCCATGCCGCAGGGCGATAACCCGTACTTCCGGCAGTTTTATTGGCCCACCGTCTCCGCGAACTGCATCGGCGGCACCAACGCCGCCACCGGCTCTGGCATCGCGGTACCTGGTCCTACGGAAATTCCCGCCCCCGGCGCCGGCGAGGGCGAAACCGTCTTCCTCTTTACCGCCTTGGGCACCCCACCGGCAGCACCGGACCAAGGAGGCATGAACGTGCAGTGGTTTAATATCAATACCCTGCAAAGCGGCATTACCCCGCTGCACAATAACGGCATCAACCAGGATGGGCCCACAACGCTTTCTGGCACGGCCCACACAGGCAAGGGCCTGGTCGTTGCCCTGCTTTCCGGTTCCGTTAATACCACCGAGGCACGCTGCGATTTCGTCCCCACCGCCGCCTTCCTAGAGGTGAAGTAATGGCCGTTGATCTCCACCCAGTCAAACAGGAGACCTTTAATACTGCGGCCTTCACCAATACCGATCCCAAGGGCTACCTGCGCCAAGTCGATACCTATACCGAAACCGAGTTTGGCCTGTATATGGCACGCGGTGCCGATCACCCGCGTTTTGGCTACCTCGAATCGTGGCTGCTGCCAAGCCTCAACCTGCGCGCGAATATCTTCCACTTCCGCCCCGGCGTCGAGGTAAAGCAGGACTTTTATATCGACGTCGCCGAAATCCAGCGCCAAGGCAATGAGTGGACCACCCGCGATCTCTACGTCGACTTGGTCACCACCACCGGCGAACCCATTACTGTCCTCGATATCGACGAGCTCTCCGCAGCGACGTCCGCTGGCCTCATTTCCGCCGAGGACGCCGAACTCGCCATCGACACCACTCTAAACGCGGTCGAGGGAATTACCCGCCACGGCGACGATGCAATGGCCTGGCTTGCCCACCACGGCATAGACTTGTCTTGGTCAAAAAACGTAACTTTAGCCCCCGAAGGATAAGCCATGGCCGGTGGCCTTTTTGCCCTGCTTGACGATGTCGCCTTAATAGCCCGCGCCGCCGCCTCCAGCGTTGACGATGTGGCCGCCTTAGGCGGCAAGACATCTATGAAGTCTCTCGGCGTCGTCGTCGATGATGCCGCAGTGACCCCACAATACGTCGAGGGCATAAAACCGCAGCGCGAGCTGCCGATGATCTGGCGTATCACCAAGGGTTCGCTCATCAACAAGCTCGTCATCATTTTGCCGATTGCGATGATCCTGTCTTGGATTGCGCCGTGGGCGCTCACGCCCATCTTGATGTGCGGCGGTACCTATTTATGCTACGAAGGCGCGGAAAAGATCCTCTCCTTCTTCCACTCCTCCCCTAGCGATGCCACCGATTCCGTCCAGCACAAGGGCCCAGAGGCCGAAGATAGCCTGGTGAAATCCGCCATCACCACCGACCTCATCCTGTCTGCTGAGATCATGGTGATCTCCTTAAATGAGGTCATCGATCAGCCCTTCTGGCTGCGCCTCGGCGCGCTCATCGCCGTCGGTATCATCTTGACCCTAGGCGTCTACGGCGCCGTGGGCTTGCTGGTCAAGATGGATGACATTGGCCTGGCCTTAACCCGGCGCCGCGATGGCAATTCCCTGTTAGGCAATGCTTTGGTCAAGGGCATGCCCTTCGTGCTGGACATCATCGGCATCATCGGTACGGCCGCCATGTTGTGGGTAGGCGGGCATATCGTCACCACGGGCCTGCACGAATTCGGGGTAGACCAGCCGCATGGGCTTATCGAGGCCGCCACTGAACATATCCACAATGGCGCGCTGAGCTGGCTGGCCGAAACCGGCCTGTCCATGGTGTGCGGGCTCATCCTCGGACTTATCATCGCCAGCATCGTCGTGGCCGTCAAGGCCTCGACCGGCTCACCGTCTGCCACCTCAGCAGCGCAGCACTAAATTACATAAACAGCATGAGCGATATCGCCATAATGGCCATACCGGCGATAAGGCCGTAGATGGCGTAGTGGTGTTCACCAGTTTCTTCCGCGGTGGGAAGCAGCTCATCCAGGGAGATAAACACCATGATGCCGGCTACGGCGGCGAAGCTAATGCCCATGGTGGCCGGCCCCAATACCGGTAAGAGCAGACCAAAGCCGATGAGTGCGCCCAGCGGTTCAGCCAGCCCGGAAAGCGTAGCCCACCAAAAGGCCTTCTTGCGCGAGCCGGTCGCCTCCCGCAGCGGCACCGCGACGGCGATGCCTTCCGGGATATTATGGATGGCAATCGCCACTGCCACCGGAACAGCAATCTCCTTAGACTCTAGGCCGGCTAAGAAGGTGGCAAAGCCCTCCGGGAAATTGTGCAAGCCCAGCGCGACTGCGGTAAATACGCCCGTCTTCATCAGCCTGCCGCGGCGGGCGTCTTCTTCCGTCGTGCCTGGTTCGTGCGGGTTGATCTCTTCTGGCACCATCCGGTCAATAATCGCGATGACCGCAATGCCAGCGAAGAAGGCTCCTACCGCGGCCCAGGTGCCGGGTTTTTCGCCCCCGAGGGCATCGCTAAGCTGCTCTATGCCTTCCGGCAGGATTTCCATGAAGGAGACATAGAGCATCACACCCGCCGAAAGCCCTAAGGCTGCGGCCATAAACGCGGGCCCTGGCTGGCGCTTTCCCACCGCCAATGCCCCGCCGATGGAGGTGGACAGGCCCGAGAGCAGGACCAGTCCAAAGGCGAAGGCGAACGTGGACAAGGTCATAGTCTGTGACTGTACCTGACAATAATTATCAAGCCCTAATGGGAAGGCGGGGTCTGTGCATCGTCTTCGCCGGAGCCGGATACGAACTCGCCATCCGCCACCGAAGGATCATCTTCCACGTAACGGCCAGCTTCGTAGTCATAACCAATGGCATGGCCTTCCTCATCGGTGCGCGCGTACCACTCCGTGACCTCTGCGGCCGTGGAATCAAATTCGCCGCCGGTAGCGTAATCGGAATCTCCCGTTGTGGGCTCGATAGACAGGGCAAAATTATCGCCGTAATCGCGCACGCCGTGGATGACAGCATTGGAGACGGCCTGGTGCTCGTAATAGTGGCGGATCGAGGCTGGATCATGGCGCAGTTCTCTAATGAGGGCAATGCACATCAGCACGATGATGACGGCAAAAGGAAGCGCCGTAATGGTGATTAGGTTTTGCAGGCCTTGCAGCGCGTTTTTGCCGCCGGAGATGAGAATAACCACGGCGATGCCCGCCATACAGAGCACCCAAAAGACAGTAACAGTGGCTTTCGGCTGCGGGTTGCCGCGCTGGGTGAGCTGGGAATTGACCAGCGAGGCCGAGTCCGCGGTGGTGATGAAAAATACCACTAGCATGACGATGACTAATGGTGCCATCCAATTAGATCCGGGGAAATGGTCCAAGACGTTGAAGAAGATGTCTTCCGCCGCCGGCATGGAATCAATGGTCCCATCGGGAGCGATATCGCCATCGCGGCGTTGCAGCCAAATGGTGGTGCCGCCCAAGATGGTGAATGCTGCGATGATGATAGCGGAAGGAATAAACAGCACGCCAAGGACGAATTGGCGGATGGTGCGCCCGCGGGAAATCTTGGCCACGAATACGCCAACGAACGGCGACCACGATACCCACCACGCCCAGTAGAACGTGGTCCATGAGGACAGGAAGGAGACCATATCTTCGCCCTCTCCCATGTTGGCGGACAACATTTCGGGAGTGTTGTCGAGGTACTCAATAATGACCGCGGGCATCATATTGGCCAGGAGAGCAGTCGGTCCGATGACGAAGAAGAAGATCGCGATACCCAGCGCCAATGCCAGGTTGATATTGGATAGCCACCGCACGCCCTTAGCTACACCAGACACGGCGGAAAAGATGGTGCCGATGGAAAGCACGACAATGATGACCAAGGCTGCGGTATTGCCAGTGGTAGACCAACCGCTGACGATTTCCACTCCGCGGCCGATCTGTAGCGCGCCAATTCCCAAAGTGGCCGCGGTACCAAAGAGGGTGGCGATGATCGCCAGGCCATCGATAATGCGCGCCGGTGTGGAATCGGTGGAGCGGTTGCCAAAAAGCGGCATCAAGATGGAGCTCATGAGGGGTACGCGACCGCGGCGGAAGGACACATAGGCCACGCACAGCCCTACGATGGCGTAGATGGCCCACGCATTAAGGCCCCAGTGCATGGCCGATTGGGCGAGCGCGCCGAGCACCGCTTCATCGCTGGCGGCTTCATAGGCGCCAGGTCGCGGTGAGAGATAATGAGTGAGCGGTTCGTAGGGTCCGAAGAAGATAAGCCCGATGCCGATGCCCGCACCAAAGAGCATGGCGGCCCAGCTAATCGTGGAAAACTCCGGCTTTTCACCATCCACGCCGAGTGGGATTTTTCCGTATTTGGAAAAGGCGAGGATCAACAGCAGGAACATCAGGAAGGTGGCCAGTGCAGTAAAGATCCAGCCTAGGTTGCGCATGACCCAGTCCAGGGCGATGGAGGAGGTATTAAAAACCTGTTCGGGAGCGAGCACGCCCCATATTACGAAGGCGATAACGAGTCCACCGACGACGCCCAGGATGGTCTTATCCACGCTGTATTTAACCTTCTGGTCCTCAATGGACACGCCAGGAACCAAGGCAGGGTGAATATTGTGCGGGTAGATGATGTCGTGCAGTATGCGTTGTGCGCCGCGCACGCGCTTTTGACTTTCTTCCGTATTATTAACGTTCTCCAGCCCACTGGTGGTTCCGTTATCGGGCCGAGGCGATGAATTAGATGACAAAGCCCTACTCCTATTTCATTATTCACTATTCAACTTGTGGGAATCATTAACACGTTAACGAACAATGCCGAAAACCACCGGCTAAGCGATGTTTTACCCCCACATGCGTAAAATGAAACCCGTACGTTACGCCCCGCTTTGAAGCTTTGGAGTTACTGTCTTCCTATGGTGTCTTACCCGCTTGCTACCAGCTACTTCGGCGTCGAACACGTCGCTATATTGGAACATGTTATCTCCGGCACGGTGCTCAGCATTCCTGGCGTGGGTAGCCAGCCCGCGCTTATCGATGTCTCTTTAGAACCCGATACCTACTCCAACGGCTGGCGGGTACGCTCGGAGTTTGGCTTCATTGGGTTTCTCGATGAGGTAGAGGCAGCCGAATACCCGGACCTGCACCGGTTGAAGGCATCGCAGGCCACCCCGCAGACAGTAGCCACGGTCGGCATTGTTGACGGCGAACTCGAGGTTGCCGTCTCCCTCGGGCTGTGGCCGTGGATGGTGCCGGTCAATGACCAGCCGGCCGAATCGGCGTTGCTCGCCGGCGGCCACGGTGCAGTCGTTGATACTGCGGCGGGCGACCTGACCGAGTCGCAGCTATCTCACCTTGAAACGCAGCAGTTCTTTGTCACACTCAAAGTCATCGATGATGCCGTCGTGGCCGCCTGCGGCGATACTGTGCTCGGCCCGTGCGGCGCGTTGAGCCAGTTTCCTGGCCTGCGCACCGCGTATGCGCCGGCGCAAGAAGCCGGTACCACGATGGCCGCCCGTGCGTATAGCGCCGGTGGGATGATCGCGGTCGATATCCCCGCAGCGGATTCCCCAGATAGCGAATTATTCTCCCCGGCGGTGCCACCCCTGCGGGTGCCGTCTGGCCGCACCGCGCTTCCTGGTGCCACCTCCCGTCCTGCCACCCCAGCCCCGCCCGAGGAGTGGGAGTTCGCGCTGGAGTCCGCTGACATCGCCAGCGATCTTCCCGCCGGCTCGCGGCGCCCGGTCAGCCCGAGTGCCAACAAGGATCTTGGCCGTGCCGAAGCTTCGCCCGCGACGCCCAGCGCTGCTCCAGAGAACGACGCTGCCCCGGAAGACGGCGCTGCCCCGACCACGCCTCGTGCCCACGCGGGCGACCAGGCTGCGGCACCGCCTGCTAGCAGCGGCTTGGCTGACTTGGTCTCGTCCATGCCGGGCTCACAGAACCTGAGCTGGCGCGCGCTTCCCGTCGCGGAGGAACCGGGCCGCTTTTCTTCCGAATCCGCCCGCGTGCGTGCCCGGCGCGTGGCGCGCGAACAGTCCCGCCCGCGCGGCGGAAATCACCGCAAATAGGTCGGACGCGTTTGCTTAGCGCAGTGTGCGCTTGCCGCCTTCACCGCGGCGGGTAATGCCGTGGGCATCGAGGTATTCCAGCAGCGGGATGGCCACCCGGCGGGTGGTCCCTAGCGCTTGGCGGGCGGCGGACAGGGTAAAGGGCTGCTCGAGTTGTGAGAGGCGCTCCCGTGCCTTGCCCGGCGCGTCCGGTAAGAGGATGATCCCGTCTTTCAGGCGTAATAGGCGCCCGGCGCGCTCGGCTGCGGCCAGTTCTTTCTCGCTCAGTCCCAGCTCTTTAAGCTCGTGCACCTCCGGTGCGGCGAAGGGCTCCTTTTCTAACATGCGCTCTAATTCGGCCACGGCGGACTCGGCGGCGCCAAGATCCACGGTGTGGCCCGGCAGGCGGATAAGGCCTTCGGATTCTTCCGCGTGGGCAGCGGCCACCGCTAGGCGCAGCAGCCCCTCTTCCTTAAGTCCCAAGGCATCGAGTGCCGCCTTGCGCGGCATGCCCGGTGCGAGCGGATTGGCCGCGGCGTGCTCCTGCAGCGCGGTAGTCAGCGCTTCTTTCCAGCGCGTTACCTGGCAGGCGGCAATCCACCACTGTTGAAAGTTAATGATGCCCGACGGCGTGGCATCGGTGTCATAACCATCGAGTTCCAGGTCCGCGCGCCGGGCATAGCCCACACGCTGCAGGTAGGAGGAAGGATTGCGGAAGGAGGTGTGCTCCGCCAATGCCTCGGCACGCTTGCGGGCGGCACCGCGGCGATCTAGCTCCGGCGGGCGCACGTCAATGACCTCCACGCCGGCGCTGACATGGCGGCCACCGGGGCTGCGGACGACAAGGCGATCCAGGATGATCAGCGGCATAGCGCGCGATAGGCGCAGGCGGGCGAAATCCGCTGACAGCGGCCGCAAGTGCGCTTCTACCCCCGCGGTCCCGCAGTGGACCACGAGGTTATCGGGCAATTCATCAAGTGCGGTGCCAAAGGTGCGGTGGACGTCTACGGTATCAATAGCGCGCCACGCACCTGGGGTAAGCAGCAGGTCACCGCGGTGGATATCGGCGGCATCGACCCCGCGCAGGTTGACCGCGGCACGTGTTACGGGGCCCAGGGATTCCTGCGCGGTATTTTCGCTGTGCAGGCCGCGGATCTCCACGCGCTTGTCCCCTGCCGCGGTGGAAAGCACCAGGGTGTCGCCGGTGCGCAGCGTGCCGGCGCTCAGCGTCCCGGTCACCACGGTTCCCGCGCCCTTGACGCTAAAGGCACGATCGATCCACAGCCGCACTGGCGTATCTATCGCGGGTGCGGGCACTTGGGCCACCAGTTCATCCAGCGCCGCGCCCAGTTCCGCCAGGCCTTCGCCGGTGTGGGAGGAGACGGGGATAATGGGGGCATCGGCAAGCGGCGTGGCAGAAAACTGCGTGCGCACTTGAGCGGCGACCTCCGCGCGGCGCTTTTCATCGGCGCGGTCGCTGCAGGTCAAGGCGATAATGCCGTGCTCGATGCCCAGCGCGTGCAGCGCGTCGCGGTGGTCGGTGGATTGGGCCTGCCAGCCCTCGTCCGCGGCAACCACGAAGAGCACCACGGAGGCCGGGCCTACACCGGCGAGCATATTGCCAAAGAACTTTTCGTGGCCGGGGACATCCACAAACGCCACGTCCGCGCCAGAGGGCAGCGCCGTCCACACAAAGCCCAGGTCAATGGTGAGCCCGCGGCGCTTTTCCTCGGCCCACCTATCCGGATCCATGTCCGTTAAGGCGCGCACCAGGCTGGATTTGCCGTGATCGACATGTCCGGCGGTCGCGATAACGTACACCTACATCACCGCCCGGATGGCCGCGATGAGCACCTCATCCTGGGTCTCGGGTACGCAGCGCACGTCGATGAGGCAGCGGCCCTGGTGCTGGCGCGCCACCACCGGCGGGGTGTGCTGGCGCAGCTTTGGTGCAAGTTCCTCCGGCAAGGACACCGCAACGCCGGGCAGCGGGTACTCGGGGGCGCCTCCCCCGCCCACGCGGCCATCATGCTCAACAACCTCGCCACCCACCGCCGCGGCGATGGCCTCGGTGCGCGCGCGGTGGCACGCCGGGTCAAGGTGGAGCGCCTGTTGCACCGCATTCGCGGGCGTCGTGATCGCAGCCTCTAAGGCATTGAGCCGCAGCTTATCGGTGCGCACCGCCCGCGCCAACGGGTGCTTTTTCACCGCCGCAATCGCGTCCTTAGTGCCCAACAGGATCCCGGCCTGCGGCCCGCCCAATAGCTTATCGCCCGAGGCGATGACAATATCCGCCCCGGCCTTGAGCTGCGCGTGAATATCGGGCTCGTCCGGCAGGACCGGATCATGGGTGAGCAAGCCTGAGCCGAGATCCACAATAAGGTTCGTGTCTTGTTTCTTCGCCAGCTGCGCCAACTCGCCCACACCCACCGAGGAGCTAAACCCCTCAATCCGAAAATTGGACGGGTGCACCTTCAAAATCGCGCCGGTCTCCTCCCCCAGCGCGCCTTCATAATCATGGAGGTGCGTCCGGTTGGTCGCGCCTACCTCCCGCAGGCGCGTCGCGGTGGATTCAATCAGCTCCGGTAGGCGGAACCCCGCGCCGATTTCAATGAGCTCGCCGCGCGAGATGATGATCTCCTTGCCCGGGGCCAACGCGGCCGTGGCCAGCAATAGGGCCGCCGCACCGTTATTGACCACCAGCGCATCCTCCGAGCCGGGGCAGGCCGCCAAAAGGGCCTGGGTGGCACCGGCACCGCGCCGGGACGAGCGCCGCCCAGTGTCTAAGTCCATTTCCACGTCGGTATATCCGGCCGCGTCCTGCAGCGCGGCTATCGCAGCCTCTGGCAGCGGGGCGCGGCCCAAGTTTGTATGGATGATGACGCCGGTGGCGTTGATGACCGGCTGCAAGGAATAGGTGCTGTGGTCAGCCAGCCTTCGCGCTATTTCTTCTTCTACGCCGGTAACGGGCACCTCCCCGCGCCGGGCGGCGGACAGCACGCTTTTAATCAAGGCGCGGATGGCGTGTTCTGCGATTATCTCCCGCGCGCTTTCTACCGCGGGGAGCCGCAAAAGCTCATCCATGCGGGGTAAATTCCGGCGGGGATCACGGGCATTATTCGCGGGGCGACCAGCGTTATGGCTCGGCACTCGTTTTCCTCCTTGCGCGCGTATGGCGGAGACGGACAGGAATCGAACCTGCCAGACCGAGATGCTCGGCCTCACCGGTTTTGAAGACCGGGGCGCCCACCAGGACACGTACGCCTCCGTCTGGCTACTTTACAGATCCCGCGCGCACCCCACCGCCGCCGCCCCACCACTTTCCGGCGGGTAAAATGACCAGCATGACCGAGCAGATTAATTTAACCTCTTTCGCCGCCGGTGGCGGCTGCGCCTGCAAGATTCCCGCCGGGGAATTGGAATCAGCGGTAGAAGGGCTCATCGGCAAGGCCGATCCCAATGTCCTGGTCGGCCTCGACGATGGCGATGATGCCGCAGCGGTCAAGATCGACAACGGCCTCGCCGTGATTTCCACCGCGGACTTTTTCACCCCCATGGTCAATGATCCCTATACCTGGGGCCAGATTGCCGCAGCCAATGCGCTATCCGATGTCTACGCCATGGGCGGCACCCCCGTTACCGCCATCAACCTCGTGGGCTGGCCCAATGAAAAGCTTGGCTTGGACATCCTGCGCGAGGTGCTGCGCGGCGGCATGGATAAAGCCACCGAGGCGGGCATTTCCATTACCGGCGGTCACTCCATTACCGCCCCAGAGCCGCTGTACGGCATGGCGGCGACGGGCATCGGCGATCCCGAAAAACTCATGCGCAACGATGCCGCGGAGGCCGGCCTGCCCATTACGCTGACCAAGCCCATCGGCGTGGGCATTTTGAATAATAAGCACAAGGCCACCGGCGAGGTATCCCAAGCAGCCATCGATTCCATGACCGCGCTCAACCGCCAGGCCGCACAGGATGCGGTCGCCGCCGGTGCGCGCGCGGCCACCGATGTCACCGGCTTCGGGTTACTGGGCCACCTGTACAAGATGTGCCGCGCCTCCGGCGTATCGGCTGAGTTGGACTTTTCCGCGGTCCCCACCGTGGACGGCGCCACCGATGCCCTCGCGGAAGGCTTTATCCCGGGCGGTTCGCGCCGCAACCTGAATTGGGTCCGCCCGCACCTGCAGCCCTCCTCCCTTACGGAGGAAGAGCTAGTGCTGCTTGCCGATGCCCAAACTTCCGGCGGCCTCCTCATCATCGGCGAAGTCCCGGGCTACCCCGTCATCGGCCGCACGACACCGCTTTCTGACGATTCCTACATCACCATTTCCTAAGATGAACCACCGCCTTTTTAGCCTGCCCCTTGCCACCCTCGCCCTCGGTGCGGGCCTTGTCGCCTGCGCCGACGGGAGCACCAACCGCGGCTGCTCACCCATCGAATTATCGGAGCTGCGTACTTCCCTGCCCGACACCCTGATCGGCGCTAACCAGGATCCCGATTCCACCAGCGATGAGAATGACTCCTTCTCCGTGCTCTACGGCGGCGACTCGCCGGAGAAGGTTAGCGTACTGGGCACGAAATACGAGTCCGATAACGAGGCCGTATGCCCCGATGACCCAGATGCGGCGGCAGAGCGCTACTTGGAACTGGTCAATGAGGACATCGATAAGCAAAATGCCGCCCAAGGCCGCGCGGGAAATGAGTACAAACCATTCGATTTCACCGCAGCGGACCGGCATTTTTATTGCTCGGCCTGGGCGGTCGAGGATGCCATCTCGACCACCTGCGTGACCACGGTCCATGACGCGGCGGTCAACTACTATCTCCACCGCGATTCCGAGTCCCTAGAGGCGGAGCAATCGCGCATGCAGGAGATCGGCGAAGAGCTCGCCGATTCCTTTGCCAACCTCGACTAAGCCTGGCCAGCCCTCGCTAGCCTGCGCTGAGCACGTCGGTGGCAAGACCCTGCTCGCGCCGGCGCCGCTCCGCGCGGCGCTTTTGCGGGCCCATCGTGGTGGCCGGGTTCTTGACCGCTTCAAGGCCCGCGTTGAGCACGCCAAAGCGCGTGCACGCGGATCCGGCAAGCAATGATAGGCCCGCGGCCACAGACACGGCGCGGGACTTCGTCGCCGCCGCCACCGCACTGCCCACCCCGCCAGCGGCAATCAAGTATTCCGAGGCGCGCATGAGCTTTCCCGGCGTTCCGTGATGCAATTCCTCGCGCGGCTCCGGCTCCATATTGCTTTCAAGCACCTTCGTCGCCGCGATATCGCTGGCCGCAGCTGCCATTCCTAAGGCACGGGCGGGACCGGCGTGCTTTACCGGAGTGGTCACCATGGCCAGGCCAGAGGCTGCTGCCGAAGCCGAGGACACAAAGACATAGGGCAAGTGCCGCTTCATGTCATTCCACACTGGGTTGGACGTATTAGACAGCAATACCGCCGTATATCCGGCCAGTGGGCCACCGAGCACACCGGTTATCACTCCGGCCGGAGTCGCGGCCTTGCTCAGGCTCGCGCGCAGCCACTTCGGAAGCGGAAATCTCCGCTTGGTCGCGTTATCCACCTCTACCGCGGCCGGAATGGCCGCCGCGGTGGAAAAGCCCGCGAGCAGCCACGATCCGAGCGACATCGGCGAGGTCACCTTGAAGACGCGGAACATATTCAACGCGCGCTCCGGCCGGCCCAGGTCCAAAATCAAAAAGACCGATCCTGCGGCCGCCGCGCCAAAGGCCGCTACCCGCGTGGTCCGGCGCAAAGGTGCGTTGCCTGCGGCCTGTGCACCGGTAGCCAAAAGGCCCGATCCGCCGGCTATACCGCCCAATAAGAAATATCCACCGATGGGCCACTCCCACGGCGGGGCCTTAACCACGGGCCTGCCGTAGTAGGAAGAAAACTCAAAGTCTTCTGCCATCCGCTCCTCTTTGGAGCCATCCTGCGCACCCGCGCCCGGGCGCTTGCGCTTCTTCTTGCGCTTTGGCCCGTCGAAATTACGGTAGCGATTCGGCCGCTCCGGTTGCGGTGGCCGGTACTCATCAAAACCGCTCATTTGCGCCCTCCAATCAAAAAGGAACCCGCCACGGCCAGCGCCATCCCGCCGATGGCCTTGGCCGCGGTTTTATACATGTTCGGCAAATCCGCAGTGGGCACGCGCGGGTCCGGCGGCAGGCCATAGACCTCTGGCGAATCCAGCAATAAGAAGATAGAGCCGGTTCCGCCCACGCCATCATTGTCATTGGCGCCATAGAGCCGCGCCTCCGTTATGCCCTGTTCGTGCAGGACGCGCACGCGATCCTTCGCTGCGGCCAGCATGTCCTCATAGGTACCGAACTGGATGGAATCCGTCGGACACGTCTTGGAACAGGCCGGCTGCTCGCCCTGTTTCAGGCGGTCATAGCACATGGTGCACTTCTGGGCGACGCCCACATTCTTAATCGGCATTGCCTCGCCAGGCGTATGGTCTGTGCCTTGGGGCTTGCGCTGCTTGAGCTTTTTGAGCACGTTGATGCCGGCGTGCGAATTATCCTGATAATCCACCGTCGCGGTCTTATCGTATTTCAACGACACCCCGCCGTCATCGCGGCGTTCGATGACGCCGAAGGGGCATCCCGCCACGCAGGTTCCGCAGCCATTACACACATCATCTTGGACGACCACGGTGCCAAACTCGGTGCGGAAGAGAGCACCCGTTGGGCACACATCCAAACACCCAGCATGCGTGCAGTGCTTGCAGACGTCCGAGGACATCAACCACCGGAACGTATCCGTATCCGGCGGGGTGGTATCGACCTCGTCAGGCTTTCCACCGATGGTGGGCATGCCTAGGGAAATAAGCTGTTTTCCCTCTTCACGAGCCTTCTCGATACGGTCATTGTTTTGTTCCACAAAGGCTACGTGCCGCCACGTATTGGCGCCCAGGGCGCCGGTATTGTCATAGGAATTACCGGTGACGTCATATCCCTCTACCGGGTTGCGGTTCCATTCCTTACACGCCACCTCGCAGGCCTTGCAGCCGATGCACACAGACGTATCGGTGAAAAAGGCCATGCGGCGGTAGGAATCATAGCCGTGCTGGCCCGCGTCCTCGGTCAGTAGATTAGTCATTTACTTACCTTTTTCGCCTTCGCTTGCCGTCTCATCATCACTACTATCCGCGCCAAACTGACCATGCTTTTCGGGCTCGGGGTTATAGGTAAACGAGTCAGGAACCGACAACAAATCATTGCCGGAATCAACGCTCAACTGCGCCCGCTCCTGATACTGCTTGAGCAGCTTCAAGCGGCCTTCTCCCCTTGGCCGGCGGCCCGGCTGGATATCGCAGGCGCCGATCTTTGAGTTCTGAATGAACACATTCGGCTCGAGCGTAAGACCCAAGAGATCGTTGGCACCGTCACCGGCCACAGCGGTGGTCTCGGACTCGCCGTAGTGGAAGGGCAGGCCAATCTGGTGGAATTCTTCCCCATTAATCTTCAGCATCTGCATGCGATCGGTGACCAAGACCTGCGCCTCAATCACGCCGCGCGGCGAGATAATCGTTGCCCACTCGCCATTTTCCAAGCCCCGCTTTGCGGCCAAGTCCTTATCCACCTCGCAGAATAGGCCCGGCTGCAGCTCCGCCAGATAAGGCAGACGGCGCGACATCGCACCCGAGGTGTACATCTCCGTGAGACGGTAGGTAGAAAATACGAACGGAAAAACCTCCGCACCGGGCATGCCCGGTTCTGGACGCTGCAAGTTATCCGGGCGCTTGATGGTCAAGCGCGTCGGCGATTGCTGCTGCTTATACAGCACGTTGGTCACCGGAGACTCCTGCGGCTCGTAGTGGGTGGGCAAAGGGCCATCGGAAAGCCCGGAAGGCGCAAAGAGCCAACCGCGTCCGTCCGCCTGCATGATGAAGGCGTCCGTGCCATCAAGGGCGTCCGGACCGACGGCATCGGCAGGAGCCTTGTACTCCGGCGACTTCGTTACCGGGAAGTCAGGGACGTCATCGCCTACCCACTTGCCCTGGGCCTCGTCCCACCACACGTACTTCTTGCGCTCGGACCACGGGGTGCCATCCGGCTTGGCCGATGCACGGTTGTACAAAATGCGGCGGTTAGCAGGCCATACCCAGCCCCACTCGGGCGCGACCTCGTTCTGCTCCGAACCCGGGACCTTGCGCGCGGACTGGTTAACGCCGTCCTTGTACACGCCGGTGTAGATCCAGCAGCCGCCGGAGGTCGTGCCGTCATTCTTCATCTCCACGAAGGTGGGCAAAAGCTCACCCTTCTTGGGCCCATCCAGGTAGTAGCCGTTGATCTCCTTGAGGACATCCTCGGAGTTCGGCTCGCCTTCCTCATTTTCCACGTAATCCCACGTCACCTTCTGGAGCGGGAGATCACGCGGATCGGTGGAATCGCGCAGGCGTTCCTTCAGCTTCTTGCCCAGCTGGTAGAAGAACCACAGCTCGCTCTTGGCATCGCCTGGCGGCGGCGCCGCTTGGAAGCGCCACTGCAGCATGCGCTGCGTCTGGGTAAAGGTACCGGCCTTTTCCACGTGGGTAGCTGCGGGCATTAAGAAGACTTCGGTCTCGATGTCTTCCGTCTTCAGCTCGCCGTTTTTAATCTCCGGCGCATCCTTCCAAAACGATGCGGTTTCGATTTCCTGGAAATCGCGCACCACTAGCCACTTCAGCGATGCCAAACCGCGGCGCTGCATGCCACCATTGGACTGCGCTACCGCCGGATTCTGGCCAAAGACGAAGTAGCCATCTACCTGCCCATTAAGCATGGCCTGCAGGGTTTCGTAGGTGGAATGCGCGCCGGAAATGCGCGGCATGAGGTCATAGCCCCAGTTGTTTTCCTTGGTCGCCGCGTCTCCCCAGTAGGACTTCATCAAGGACACGGCGTAATTTTCGCCGATCTGCCAGAAGCCCTTTTGGGACTCATCCCGGATCTCATCCACGAATTCCGGCCACGTCTGCTTTTCCACGCTCGGCATGGGCAGGTAGCCGGGCAGGGAGTGGAAGAGCGTCGGGATGTCCGTGGATCCCTGAATGGAGGCATGCCCGCGCAGGGCCATGATTCCGGAGCCCGGACGGCCCACATTGCCCATCAAGAGCTGCAAAATGGCAGCGGTACGGATGAACTGCGCGCCCAAGGTGTGCTGGGTAAAGCCCAAAGCATAGGCGAAACACGTGGTGTGTTCCGGATCCGAATTCTGCGCAATGGAATCCGCCAGGTAGTAGAAGTCTTCCTGCGCGATGCCGCAGGTTTCTTCTACCAGCTCAGGGGTATAGCGCGCATAGTGGCGCTTGAGAATCTGGAAGACCGAATTCGGGTGCTCCAGGGTGTCATCTCGCTCCACATTCCAGGAAGAACCTTCCGGCTTTTGCACGTACTGCCACGAATCGGTCACGTACGTGCCGGTTTCCGGGTCATAGCCAGAAAACAGTCCGTCCAGTTCCTCGGTGTCCTGGTAGTCCTCCGAGATGATCATCGGCGCATTGGTATATGCAACGACATAATCGCGGAAGTACAGTTCATTTTGGAGCATGTAATTAATGACCGCACCCAACAGCACCACGTCGGTACCGCCGCGAATACCAATGTGACGGTTGGAGAACGCAGAGGTACGCGTATACCGCGGATCCACGTGAATAATGCGGGCACCACGCTTTTTAGCTTCTACGACCCACTGGAATCCCACCGGGTGGCACTCGGCCATATTCGAACCCTCAATGACGATGCAATCAGCATTCGCCATATCCTGCAGCGGTTGGGTTGCGCCGCCGCGGCCAAACGAAGTTCCTAAACTAGGAACTGTGGCGGAGTGTCATATGCGCGCCTGGTTTTCGAGCTGCACCGCACCGGCAGCGGTAAAAAGCTTCTTGATGAGGTAGTTTTCCTCGTTATCCAAGGTCGCGCCACCAAGGCCAGCGACACCCATCGTGCGGTTCAACGTCCGCCCCGAGTCGTCGGTGTCTTGCCAGCCCTTCCGGCGCGCTTCCAAGAAACGATCCGCGATCATGTCCATCGCGGTGTCTTCATCCAGCTCCTGCCACTCGGTGGAGTGCGGTGCGCGATATTTAATCTTGGTCAAACGCGTTGCGGAGTTGACCAACTGCTCCGACGCCGAGCCCTTGGGGCACAAACGCCCGCGCGAAATCGGCGAATCTGGATCGCCCTCAATCTGGATGACCCGGTCATCTTTGACGTATACGCGCTGGGCACAACCGACGGCGCAGTATGGGCACACGGATTGCACCACGCGGTCAGCTTCCACCGTGCGCCCGTGCTTTTCCTTACTCTTAGAAGACTGCGTATTGATATCCCTGCCAAAGGGATCGCCGCTACGCAGCTGGCGCACCACCGGCCAGTTGAGAGGACTTAAGCGAGACATGACTTTAAATCTATATTTGGGCGGAAAAATTCTCTAGCAAGGTGACCCTAAGCGTTTTTCGCAACTGCGCTTATCGCGGATTCCACGCCCTGCACGACGTCCGCGAGCTCCAGCAGCGGGCTGTTTTCTTTATTCTGCTCCTTAATAAACGGCACGTGGATAAAGCCTGCTTTTACCTGCGTATCTTTGAAATGGTGCAGCAGGCCATATAACAGGTGGTTGCACACAAACGATCCCGCGGTGGTCGAGACCCGTGCCGGAATCTCCGCCTCCTGAATCGCTGCGACCATCGCCTTCACCGGCAGAGTGGAAAAGTATGCGACTGGGCCACCTTCAACCACTGGTTCATCGATTGGCTGGTTGCCCGCATTATCCGGAATAGAAGCATCCGCCAAGTTGATGCCTACCCGCTCCGGAGTGATATGCCCGCGCCCGCCGGCCTGCCCCAGGCAGACCACCGCGTCCACATCTTCTTCCTCGGCCGCAGCAATTGCCTGTTTCAGTGCTTCACCGAATACCGTTGGCACAGGGTGCTTAATAATCTGCGCGCCGCGGATTTCATCCGGCAGCCTATCCAGCGCACGTTCTGTAGGGTTAATCTCTTCGCCGCCAAAGGCATCAAAAGCAGTTACCAGAATCTTCATCATTCCAGTATGGCAGCTAACGGTACCCCGCTGCTTTGATTAAGCGCTGTTCTCTTAGTTTGCGCGTAGTACCCAACCGCCCTTCGCGCTCACCGGCAGCGGCTTTCACCGGGGCGCTGCGCTATCGGTGAGCGCGAAGGTGAGGAAGACGAATTCGAGCGGACGGGCAGTGTATTAAATCGAGGGCGACCATTCATCTCCCCTACCCCTCCCTTCGCGCTCACGGGAGATAGGCGAGCCAACCGAGCTGATGCTCGCGGTGAGCGCGAAGGGCGGCGTTGCAGGAGGAGGAGATAAAGGGCGGGATGGAGGTCGCAGCTGAAGGTGAAAGCACGAGTGGTTACTGAACCGCTTTATCTACAAAGCGGTCATAGCAATTCTCCTGCTGCAAACGAGACCCTTTTTCTTTGCGGTTTGACGCGTGGAATAAAGTGAAACTAGTTGAAGTTGAACAGAACCGTACTCAACAAATAGTCAGACCTGTTCATTTTATTTCTAAAGGACGTTCTATGACACAAAAAGTTTCCTCTCACTCCAAACTTCCTAGCTGGGCAACGGGGTTTGGCGCGCAAGTCATTGCGGGCCTTATTATCGGCCTCATCCTGGGACTGATTGCATCTGGGATGGATACCGACCCTGACAATCCAGGGTGGTTGACCAACCTACTCAGCGGAGTCGGTGGCGCCTATGTCCAGCTATTAAAGGTCATGGTTCCGCCGCTTATCTTCGCCGCGGTGGTCACCTCTGTAGCTAACCTGCGCAAGGTTGCCAATGCCGCATCCTTGGCCATTTCTACGTTGGTGTGGTTCGCCATTACGGCGTTCTTCTCCGTCATCGTGGGCATCGTCGTGGCATTAGTCATGAAGCCCGGTGCTGGCACGAGCGTCGATGCATCCGCTGCAGAGGATCCGTCAAGCGTTGGTTCGTGGACTGCCTTCTTTGAGCAGCTCCTGCCACAAAACTTCTTTGGCCTTACCGCCTCTGCCAGCGATGGCGAAATATCGCTGAACTTCGGTGCGCTTCAGCTGCTGGTTATCTCCTTGGCCATTGGCATTGCCGCCGTACAGACCGGTAAGGCAGCCGATCCCTTCCTGCACTTTACGGAGTCCTTCCTCAAGGTCATCCAGAAGGTCCTGTGGTGGATTATCCGCCTGGCACCGATTGGTACCGCAGCGCTCATTGGTAAGGCAGTTGCTACCTACGGCTGGGACGCACTTGGCTCCCTGGGCAAATTCGTCTTGGCAATGTATGTGGGCCTGGCAATCGTCTTCGCCGTGGTCTACCCAGCGGTACTGAAGTTCAACAATATCTCGGTCACGGGCTTCTACAAGCGCATTTGGCCGGTAACGTCCTTGGGCTTTGTCACCCGCTCCTCTATGGGTGTTATGCCCGCAACGCAACGCTTCAGCGAACGCGCCTTAGGCGTTCCCACCGAGTACGCGTCCTTCGCAGTGCCACTCGGCGCTACTACGAAGATGGATGGCTGCGCCTCTGTCTACCCTGCTGTTGCTGCGATTTTCGTCGCGCAATTCTATGGCGTGGACCTAGACTTCACGCAATACCTGCTCATCATTTTCGTCTCCGTTATTGGTTCCGCGGCTACCGCGGGTACCACTGGCGCGACAGTCATGCTCACGCTGACTCTGTCCACGCTGGGCCTCCCTTTGGCCGGCGTTGGCTTGCTGCTGGCCATTGAGCCCATCATTGACATGGGCCGTACGGCACTCAACGTCACGGGTCAGGCATTGTGCGCGACGGTCGTCGCCAAGCGCGCGGGCATCCAGAACCAAGAGGTCTGGGATGAAGCCGAAAATGGCGTCAAGCACATCATGGAGGAAGACTCCGACGAGGAAGTAAGCGTCAAGGCTTAATAAACGAAAATAAAGGCCCAGGGCACAGCGCCTTGGGCCTTGGGCCTTTATTTATTGCCGGAATGGAAGTGGGCGGCGATGCGCAACACCAGCCGGCTCCACGTGGATAAATACGCTGCATCCGGCGAAAAGCTCGTCGAGGGCGACTTCGACGTCATCGGCAATCTCGTGTGAGTAGAGCACGCTCCAGTCCGCTGGCACCTCCATGGTCAGGTAGACCATTCTTTGCCTGCCGGAGGCTACCGTACGCCAATCCGTGAAAGTCACGGACTTTTCTTTTTCCAGTTCAGCTAAGAGATCCCAAATTTGATCTTGTTCTTCTTGCGGAAGGGCCTCAGAAAGCAGGCTGCTGACGGAATCGCGCAAAATCTTAAATCCCGTCCACAAGATATTGATGCCAATGGCCAAGGCCACAAGCGCATCAAGCCACAACCAGCCCGTAAGATACACCGCAGCCATGCCGACGAGAACGCCGGCGGAGGTCCACACATCCGTAATCAGGTGGTGCCCATCCGCATTTAGCGTCGCAGACCGGTAGCGCTTGCCCGCCTTAATCAGGGCCAAACCGACGCCCAAATTAAGTATCGAGGACAATAGCGACAGCGCTAAGCCCCAACCGCCTTCTTCAACGGGCTGGGGAGTAAAAAGGCGTTGGACTGCGGTGTAGATGATGGCTCCTGCCGCAATGAAAATCATCGCCCCTTCTACCAACGCGGAAATATACTCCGCCTTACCGTGGCCAAAGTGGTGATTATCATCGGCAGGCTTAGCGGCAATACGCAAGGCGCAATAACCCGCGATGGCGGCCACGAGGTTCACGAGGGATTCGAGGGCATCAGAGAAGAAACCAACCGAGCCCGTCAGCCACGCCGCCAAGGATTTCAGGACAATTGTCGCCACCGCCGCGGCGATGGACAACATCATAAAGCGCTCTAAAATACGCTGCTCAGAACTTAAAGAAGACAAGGTCTACTACTCTCCCTTCGGCAACCAGAATCAGTCCGAAGGTCTCGTTCGCATCGATGCCTCGATGCTGAGTGGCCGGGCCTTTAAGCCAGTGTGTCGACCAGTCATCGCGGCGCAGTAAGCGCCGTAGGAACTACTCCCCTTCTAGGTTCACAGGTTAGCAGACGGCGAGAATCCTTAAACATTCAACCAAATCCTTGATCCACCCTAGCGAACGCGAGGAGCCCATATAGACGAAAAATCTCCCTACGAACCAGAAGGTTTCTCACCATCTGGCTCGTAGGGAGTAATTGAGGCTTTTGCCTAGTTTAGTGCTGACCCTCTGCAAACTCTTCGACCAACTTAGCGTTGAATGCAGGCAGGTCGTCCGGGGTACGGGAGGAGACCAAGCCCTGGTCGCAGTGGACCTCTTCGTCAACCCAGGTAGCACCTGCGTTGCGGAGATCGGTCTGCAGGGACGGGAAGGACGTCAGGGTGCGGCCCTTGAGGGCCTCTGCATCGGCTAGAATCCAACCGCCGTGGCAGATAGCGCCCAAGGGGCGGTCCTCGCCCATGTGCTTGCGCACGATGCTAACGGCTGCCTCATCCAGGCGGATGAGGTCGGCGTTATTGGTGCCGCCAGGCAAGATGATGCCGTCGAAGGTCTCACCCTCGGAGTCCTTGGTCGTAGCATCAACGCTAATCTCGGTACCGTTCTTGCCCGTAATGGTGCCGGCCTTAGGCGCCAGAACCTTTACGGTAGCGCCGGCCTTCTGCACGGCCTCTAGCGGAGAGGTCAGCTCGGAGTCTTCAAAGTCATTCGTAGCAATGATTGCGATCGTCTTGTTTTCTAGCTCAGCCATTATTATGGCCTCCTTATTGTTGTCGGGTACGCAGATAGGATAACTCTACATTCGCGCGCTCGCCACGTTCACTACCGCGACCTGCAACAAGCTAGGTTTTAGCCGCCGATTTTGAAGTCACACACGTCGCCATCGTGCATGATGTAGTCCTTGCCTTCTTGGCGGACCTTGCCGTTGGCTCGCGCTTCGGCCATTGAGCCAGCAGCAACAAGATCGTCGAAGGAGACGATTTCTGCCTTGATGAACTTCTTTTCAAAATCGGTGTGGATTACGCCAGCGGCCTGGGGTGCGGCAGCGCCTTGCTTAATGGTCCACGCGCGGGCTTCCTTTTCACCAGCGGTGAGGTAGGTTTGCAGGCCCAAGGTGGAGAAACCAGCCTTGGCCAAGGTAGCCAAGCCGGGCTCTTCTTGGCCTACTGCCTCGAGCAGCTCGCTTGCCTCGTCCTCATCCAGCTCCAAGAGCTCGGACTCGGTTTGTGCATCGAGGAAGACGCAATCTGCTGGGGCGACGAGCTGGCGCAGTTCGTCCTTCTTGGTGGCATCGGTAAGCACAGCCTCGTCCGAGTTAAAGACATAGAGGAAGGGCTTAGCCGTCATCAGGTGCAGCTCGCGTACGAGGGAAAGATCAATCTCGCCGGTCTTGGCGGCGGCGAAGAGGGTGCGGTCATCCTCTAGGATTTCCTGCGCCTTCTTGGTTGCCTCCACAACAGGCGCCAAGTCCTTATTCTTCCGGGCATCCTTTTCTAGGCGCGGCAGGGCCTTCTCGATGGTCTGCAGATCCGCCAGAATCAGCTCTGTATTAATAACGGAAATGTCATTGCCGGGATCTACCTGGCCATCGACGTGGATGACATTGTCATCAGAAAAGGCGCGGACCACCTGGCAGATAGCGTCGGCCTCGCGGATATTGGCTAGGAAGGCGTTTCCCATACCCTCGCCCTGCGAGGCACCTGCGACGATGCCGGCAATATCCACGAAGGACACGGTCGCCGGCAAGATACGCTCGGAGTTGAACATCTTGGCGAGGGCGTCCAAACGGGGATCCGGCAGCTCCACCAAGCCCACGTTGGGCTCGATGGTGGCGAATGGGTAATTAGCCGCCAAGATTTCGGAACGGGTCAGGGCATTAAACAAAGTGGACTTGCCCACATTGGGCAAGCCGACGATTCCTAGTGTAAGACTCACGGGGCTAATCCTAACGCACCTACCGCGTTATGAGGCAAGATGGTGGGGTGAGTTCTGATAAGCAACCAACACCCGAAAAGCCACAGGCGAGCCCGGGCGATAAGATGGACGGTGACTTCGACACCAACCAATTGGACGACGTATCGCCGCATCCCCCGGGCAATCAGGTCGATCGCTCCGTCATCGCGGGCGAGATGGTGAAATCGACCTCCCTGTGGGCCGTGCGCCTGCTGATAATCGGCGTTTTCCTTTTTGCTGTCTATCAGGTCCTGGGTAGCTTCTGGCAGGGCATCCTTCCAGTGCTCTTGGCTCTTATTATCTGTACCGTGCTTAACCCCATGGCGCGTTGGATGCGAACAAAGGGACTACCCGCGGGCCTGGCAGCGATTGTGACAATCCTGCTCTCTTCAGCCGCCGTCGGTGGGCTCATCGCCTCGGTGGCACCGGACTTCATGCGGCAATCCCAGTCGCTCTACTTACAAACGGTCTCGGGCATCCAGCAGCTCCAGGTTTGGGCCCAGGGCCCACCCTTGAACCTCGATAGCGACGATATGAGCACCTATATCGACGAGGCCGCAGGCTGGTTGCAGGAGCGTGCGGGCGTTATCGCCGGGTCTGTATTTACGGGCATCGGCAATGCCACCTCATTTTTCGTCACGGTGTTCATTGTCTTGGTGCTCACCTTCTTCTTCCTCAAGGACGGCACCAAATTCCTGCCGTGGCTGCGCGATGCCACCGGGCGACGTGCCGGCTGGCACCTCACGGAATTGCTCACGCGCGCCTGGAATACCCTGGGCGGATTCATTCGGGCACAGGCGGTGGTCTCGCTTATCGATGCCATCTTTATCGGCCTCGGCCTCGTGCTTATCGGCGTGCCCTTGGCGATGGCCCTGGCAATCATCACCTTCATCGCCGGCTTCATCCCGTTCGTCGGCGCCATTGTCTCCGGCGCGCTCGCGGTGGTTATCGCCTTAGTGTCTTTGGGCTTTACCCGAGCACTGTTGGTCTTGGGTCTCGTTCTTTTGGTCCAGCAACTTGAAGGAAATGTCCTCTCGCCGTGGCTGCAGGCGAAGGCCATGAACCTGCACCCAGTCATTGTTTTGGTCTCCGTCATCGTCGGCTCCGCGCTCTTTGGACTCATTGGTGGATTCTTGGCCGTGCCGACCGCCGCCATGATCGCGGTGGCTTATCGCTACGTGCAGGACATGATGAAGCTGCAGTCCGGCGAAAAGCACTCCTCCGAGCTCAACTACTCCACCGTCGCGGGCTACCTCATCGGCCGCTATACCGAAGAGCAAGCGCAGTACAAGCGCGAGCAATGGCGCAAGGTCCCAGAACACGCCAACCCCGATATCGCCGGCGCCGACGCGGCTTCCGATGGCGATCCCACCACGCTCGACGCCTCCGTCGACGTCGATTCCACCCCGGAGGACTATGACGAACCGAGCATGCGCTCCAACCTGCGCCGGGCGCGGGATGCCTTTGAAAATCTTTTGAACGGAGATTCGAAAAAATAGTGTGCTGTGTCGGCAGCACGTGTCATAGTGGATTCCATGACATCCACTTTGCCCGTGCTGCTGCTGTTTATCGGTCTCCTATTGGGCGCCGTTCTGGGATGGTTGGCCCACTCTCATTCCGCTTCCCGCTCCGCGCCGAGCGAGGAGCACCGGGCGCTGCAAGAATCCCAGCGCCGCCAGGCCGAGCTGCAACCGCTGGAAAAGGCCATGGATAGGCTTGGATTCCAGCTCCAAGAATTGGAAGAAGATCGCACCGCCCACTTGGCCTCCCTGTCCAGCCAAGTGCAGGCGGTGACCCGCACCTCGTCCCGGCTAACAGAGCGCACGGATCAGCTCGTTACGGCTCTACGCTCACCCAATGTGCGCGGGCGGTGGGGCGAGATTCAGCTAGAGCGCGTCGTCGAACTCGGCGGCATGAGACGGCACGTAGACTTCGATACCCAAGTCTCTGCCCCCTTAAACGGCCGCATCGTGCGCCCAGATATGCTCATCAACTTGGCCGGTGGCAGGCATATCATCGTCGATGCCAAGGTCCCATTTTCTTCTTACCTCGATGCGCTAGAAACCGAAGATCCAGAAGAACACGCCGGCTACCTGCGCCGCCACGCGCATCAGCTGCGCAGCCACATCCAGGCGTTGTCCCACAAGGACTATATTGAGGCCTTCCAACCCACCCCGGAATTCGTGGTGCTCTTCGTGCCCGCAGATCCCTTCCTCGATGCTGCGTTGTCGGTCGATCCTGAGCTCATCGAGTTTGGTTTTGAGCGCAACGTCGTCATCGCCACCCCGAGCTCCCTCTTCGCGCTTTTGCGCACGGTAGCTATGGGTTGGCACCAAGAAGATATTTCCACCAAGGCAAAAGAAGTCCAACGCTTGGGACGCGAGCTCTATTCGCGGCTCAATACCCTTTCGGAGCACTACGGCAAGGTGGGTCAAAACCTCGAAAAGGCAGTAGAAGCCTATAATTCCACGCTCTCCTCGCTGGATTCGCGCGTGGGCGTGACTGCCCGCAAGCTGCACGAAATGGAGATCCCCGGCCGCACGAACAGGGCACCGCGCGAGCCCTCCCCCATTGATACGTGGCCGCGCGGGACAAATTTTTCATAAATTCTAGGCAGTTTTACTGCGTGGATATAGCCATTGGCCCGCGCCAGACGGTAGGATTTTGCGACGTGTCACTAGCCAAACAACGAAAGCCAACCGCCGCGCAAGGCCTGAGCATGCCGAACATCTCGCTGCTGAAGGGCCTTGGGCTATTGGCGGCACTTTTGCTCACCGGCGCATTGATTTCCATTCTTGCCGGCTCTATAGGCTGGATGTACTTTGCCTTCCTCATCATCAGCTCGCTGCTCATAGCGCTCATCGTTGAGGAGCGGGGATTATTCCTGTCCATCGCGTCCATCCCCATTTTGTACGCGGTAACCGTGGTGACGGCGGGAATCTTCATCACCAAGTCCAATGCTCCAGAAGGCACCAGTTTTTCTAAAACGTCGCTGCTCACCTCGGTGTATCCGCTGGTCCAGAACTTCGTGTGGTTGCTTATCGCGGTTCTTGGCGCGACGGCAATCGGCGTTTTGCGCTGGATTCGCTTCCGCAAGGCCGCACAGCGCGCTGTGAATCAGCAAAGGATCTCGCGGCGCGCGGACATGAAGCGGGATCGTCAGAACCGCGCTGAGCGGCTTTCCGTGGCGGAACTCATGGCGCGTAATAGATCCGAAAACCCGCAGGCCTCATCCCCACGCGCCTCTCGCCGCAGATCGCATGCACAGGCGCAACCTCCGCAGAAGCCGCAGGACCGCATCCGCGGCCGCGACCGAGAAGAGCGTCGTCGCGAGCAACAGGCGGAACGCGAAAATCGCTTGCAACCCGATCCGAACCGGCGCGCGGGGGACGTGATACCACCGTCCCCCGAAACAGGTCCCACTTCCTCGACAAAAGCCACTGCCAAGAAGCAGCGTTGGGACGATAACCTCTACGAATAAACTAAACCGTGAGCCCTCGGCACTCTTTAAGAGGCCACCAGGCTCACGGTTATCGTTGTTTTAGGCGTTGCAGCGCTAGGTGCGCGCGGGACGCAGATCACGCGGCAGCGCAAAGGTAATGGATTCCGTAGAGGTGGTTACTTGCTCCACGTCATTAAAGCCGCGATCATCCAAGTATTCGAGCACTTCGCGCACCAAGAGTTCCGGCACGGAGGCGCCACAGGTCACACCAACGGTCTGTACGCCGTCTAACCACGATTCATCGATTTCTGCGGCGAAGTCCACCAAGTGGGAGTCGCGCGCGCCTGCCTCGAGTGCGACTTCTACGAGGCGCACCGAGTTGGACGAGTTTTTTGACCCCACCACGATCATCAGATCGCACTTCGGCGCGATGGCCTTGACGGACTCTTGCCGGTTTTGGGTGGCGTAGCAAATATCATCTGATGGCGGGTTTTCCAGGTGCGGGAAACGCTCGCGCAGTTTATTGACGATGACGACGGTCTCATCCACCGAGAGCGTGGTCTGCGAAAGCCAGATGAGTTTTTCATCCTGCAAGTAATCTGGCAGCTTGTCCACGCCGTCGACGCCATCGACCAAGTGCGTGACATCGGGGGCCTCACCCGCGGTGCCCTCTACCTCTTCGTGGCCTTCATGGCCCACGAGGAGGATGTGGTAACCATCGCGCTCGAAGCGCTGGGCTTCCTTGTGCACCTTGGTAACCAAGGGGCAGGTGGCATCCAGGGTCAATTGCTTGCGCTCTTGCGCCTGATTGCGCACCGCCGGGGAGATGCCGTGGGCAGAGAATACGAGGTGAGCACCCTCTGGGGCTTCGGATGCCTCTTCAACGAAGATGACTCCGCGCTTGGCCAGAGATTCAACGACATAACGGTTGTGGACGATTTGCTTGCGCACATAAATGGGTGCGCCGTATTTTTCTAGCGCCTTTTCTACAGTCTCGACGGCGCGGTCCACTCCAGCGCAGTAACCGCGCGGTGCCGCGAGGAGAACATTTTTACCATCAGTCATGCCTCCCAGAGTATCGAAAGGTAAAGCAAAACAATAGTAAGGGCTATCCAGCAGCAAAAGTGCCCATCTAGGCCACCCAAGCGGGGCGGTGCTTGTCCGGAGCACCTACACTAAAAGGCACCGTATGGCGCTGTAGATGGAAAGGGTGGCTGCGTGAACCAACCGGCAAATACTCCAGAGACCCCGTGGCCTGTAGGCCAGGTCAATGACCAGGTGAAGGGGTGGATCGAGCGCCTTGGATATCTGTGGGTGGAAGGCCAATTAACGCAGATCAATTACAAGCCCACGTGGAAGCTGTCTTATCTCACCCTGCGCGATGTGCAGCAGGAAAAGTCGGTGCAATTGACCTGCTCTTCCTCAATGCTGCACAACCTACCTACACCGCTGAAGGACGGCGACCGCGTCATCGTGCACGGCAAGCCCGCCTTTTATGCAGGCCGCGGATCCTTTTCCTTGTGGACCACAGAGATCCGGCACGTGGGCATCGGCGATTTATTGGCGCGCATCGAAAAGCTACGCGCGCAGCTCGCCGCAGAAGGCCTCTTTGATCCCGCGCGCAAGCGCCCACTTCCCTATCTCCCGCAGAAGATCGGCCTGATTACTGGCCGCGGTTCTGCCGCCGAGCGCGATGTCATGGCGGTCGCCCGCGACCGGTGGCCGGCCGTGCAATTCCGCGTCATCAATACCGCGGTTCAGGGGGCAAATACCGTCCCCGAGGTGGTTTCGGCCCTGCAGGAGCTCGACGCCGATGCAGATATTGATGTCATCATCATCGCCCGCGGTGGCGGTTCTGTCGAAGACCTCCTGCCCTTTTCTGAAGAAGCCCTGCAACGTGCCGTCGTGGCCGCCAGCACGCCGGTGGTCTCCGCGATTGGCCACGAGCCGGATAGCCCAGTGCTGGATAATGTCGCAGACTTACGCGCGGCCACACCCACGGACGCCGCCAAGCGCGTGGTCCCTTCGGTGGCAGAGGAACGGGCGGTCCTCGCAGAGGCGCGTTCCCGCATGGCAGCGGCGTTGCGCGGTTGGGTAGAACGCGAGCGCCGTGGATTAGATAATATCCGTTCCCGGCCGGTATTGGCCGATCCGATGACCCCGATCCGCGCCCGACGTGAAGAAGTCGAGCGCATGCGCACGAGTATGCGCCGCGAATTGCGGGTGTTGTTAGACCGCGAGACCCGGCACGTGGAGTCCCTTCGCGCACGGGTTTCTGCTTTAGGCCCTTCGGCGACGCTTGCCCGTGGGTATTCTATTGTTCAAGTCTTGCCCAAAGATGGCAGCGATCCGGAGGTAGTTAGCTCTTATGAGCAATCACCGCCCGGCGCGCAATTGCGCATTCGCGTGGGCGATGGTTCCATCACCGCCGTATCCATGGCCTCCCAGGCCGCCGATTAGCCAGAAATAGTAGGAGAAATGCTGATGTCAGATGAAACCATTGGTTCCGGCCAGCCGGGCCAGGATGCCTTTACTCCAGTAGAGGAATTGAGCTATGAGCAGGCGCGCGATGAGCTCATTGAAACCGTCAAGATTCTAGAGCTCGGCCAGATGGGCTTGGACGAGTCCCTGAAGTACTGGGAGCGCGGCGAGGCACTTGCTCGCACGTGCGAATCCCACTTGGATGGCGCCTCCAAGCGCGTGGAAGATGCTCTCGAAAAGGCGGAAAACAACGAGCAACAGGCCGAGGAGGGTGAAGAGTAATGCAGATTTATGGTTACCCGGGAAAGCGGATTGATTTCGTATCCAAATCGGCATCGGCAGGCTCCATCATGGGCGGCGATTCCCGCGCGTTGGTGGAGGAATTTTTCGGGCCGGCGCATACCATCACCCAGGTTTCGGCGACTGAGGAGGAACTGAGTTACTTTTCCCAGTCCATCGTGCTGCTGCTTGCCGATGCCAAGGTGGTCCAAGTCTCCATCTACCCGCAGCGTTCCCAGCGCGAGCGCGTGGACGTCTACCTAGAAAAGACGCGCCTGAGCGGGCTAGATGCGGCTGCCTTGGAAGAAGCCGCCGGTGGTACTGAGGGAATCACGGTGAAAGCAGACGATGAGGGGCTCAGCGAGGTTACTTTCCGCTTATAGGCTTGGCCTTGATGAAGGCCTCGGTGGCGGCGGCGAATTCTTCATCGGGGGCTGCGCCGGAGATGATGAGGCGGGCATCGCCTAGGTCAGCGATCCACAAGCGGCGCACCGAATCGTCGTCGCTTGCCAGCACGCGTACTTGGTGGCCCGCTACCTCGCGCGTGGAGTTCAGCCCGCGATAGTTAGCGTCGTATTTTTCGCCGGCGTCTTCTGCAGAAACTTGGGTTTGGGTGGATTCCACGTAGTTTCCATCTGCGGTAAGCCAGCTGACGACGGTGGCTGTCTCGCCTCCTAGCTGCGAACGTCGGGCCGCATTGGCCTGCCAGCCTTCGGGCATCTGGGGATCTCGGATGGCGCCAACACCGGCGCGGGCCTGCGTATCCAGGAAGGTCTCCTCGTCTACCTCTTGGACTGGGCCTTGCGCTGTTTCCGGATTCACCGAGCAAAGCCCGGTTGCGCCCACCACAAGCAACATCATGAGGACCACTATGGACAGGGACAAAATGATGTCGCGAGCGCCTTCGAAAATCTTCGGTCTTTGTTCTGCTGCCACGCGCCTTAGTATCGCATGAGCCGCCGTGAAAGTGCCACATGCCTCCCGCGTGCGCACATTCGCGCCGATAATGCTCCCCCGAGAGAGGAAAATCCCCACAAAAGGGGCCCCAAATCGGACCTATTGACACCAAAAAGTGCCAGAATAGGAAAAGTAGAACACTAAGCGCGTGGGAATTACCCCCACGGTGAGAAAACATGGAAGGCAACCACTACACATGTCCGAAAATACTTCTTATTTGCCCGACCGTAACTTGGCCATGGAGCTGGTGCGCGTGACCGAAGCCGCCGCCCTGGCCTCTGGCCGCTGGGTAGGTCGTGGCATGAAGAATGAGGGCGATGGCGCGGCAGTCGATGCCATGCGCAAGCTGATTAACTCCGTGGCAATGAAGGGCGTTGTTGTCATTGGTGAGGGCGAAAAGGATGAGGCCCCAATGCTCTTCAACGGCGAAGAGGTCGGCACCGGCGAGGGTGCGGCGATGGACATTGCCGTAGACCCCGTAGATGGCACGCGGCTGATGGCCGAAGGCCGCCCCAATGCCATTTCCGTAATCGCCGCTGCAGAGCGCGGCACCATGTATGACCCATCCGCAGTCTTCTACATGGAAAAGATCGCCGTTGGACCTGAAGCCGTCGGATCCATCGATATCAACCAATCCGTGCAGTGGAATATCGAATCTGTTGCCAAGGCAAAGGGCCTGCGCACCGCCGATATCACCGTGGTGGTATTGGACCGTCCGCGCCACGATAAGCTCATCCAAGAGATCCGTGAGGCAGGCGCCAAGGTACGCCTCATCATGGACGGCGATGTGGCGGGTGCCATCGCCACCTGCCAGGATTCCAATTCCATCGACATGATGATGGGCATCGGCGGTACCCCTGAGGGCATCATCACCGCCTGCGCCATGCGGTGCATGGGTGGCGAAATCCAGGGCAAGCTGTGGCCAAAGGATGAAGAGGAAGCAGAAAAGGCCCGCGCCGCCGGCCACGACTTGGACAAGGTCTTAGGCACCAATGACTTGGTCTCGTCCAAGAACTGCTACTTCGCTGCCACCGGCGTGACCAACGGCGACATGCTGCGAGGTGTCTCCTACCGCAATAATGGCGCCTCCACCCGTTCGCTGGTCATGCGTTCCAAGTCCGGCACCATCCGCTACGTCGATTCCTTCCACAAGCTGGCAAAGCTGCAGGAATACTCCGTCGTGGACTACTCGGACCCCACCAAGAACTAAACCTCACCCCCAAATGGCGGGGCGGGCTCGGGCTTTTCGTGCTCTAGTTTTTAGCTTTTCGCCATACTGGGGGTAGACGCACACAATCAATTAACCGAGGTGATTTTCATGACCGAATACCGTACCGAACATGACACTATGGGCGAGGTTAAAGTTCCCGCTGATGCCCTGTGGCGCGCACAAACCCAGCGCGCGGTAGACAACTTCCCCATCTCCGGCCGCGGCCTAGAAGATGCGCAAATCCGCGCACTCGGCCTGCTCAAGGCGGCATGCGCACAGGTCAACAAGGACTCCGGCAGCCTAGATGCGGAAAAGGCAGACGCTATTATCGCCGCTGCGAAGGAAATCGCGGAAGGCAAGCACAATGATGCCTTCCCCATCGATGTCTTCCAGACCGGCTCCGGTACCTCCTCCAATATGAACACCAACGAGGTCATCGCCTCCTTGGCACAGAAGCAGGGCGTAGAGGTTCACCCGAACGATGACGTCAACATGGGCCAGTCCTCCAATGACACCTTCCCCACAGCTACCCACGTGGCGGCCACGGAAGCAGCCGTCAATGACCTCATTCCGGGCCTGAAGGTGCTGCACGAGTCCTTGACCAAGAAGGCGAAGGAATTCGCGGACGTTGTCAAGGCCGGCCGCACCCACCTCATGGACGCCACCCCCATCACCCTGGGCCAGGAGTTCAGCGGCTACGCCCGCCAGGTGGAGCTCGGCATCGAACGCATCGAGGCTACCCTCCCGCGCTTGGGCGAGCTGGCCATCGGTGGTACCGCCACCGGCACCGGCCTGAACACCTCCGCTGAGTTCGGCGGCAAGGTGACCGAAGAGCTCAAGAAGCTCACCGGCGTTGAGAACCTGAAGGAAGCTGAAAACCACTTCGAGGCACAGGCTAACCGCGACGGCCTTGTAGAGTTCTCCGGAGCCATGCGCTCGGTGGCCGTATCCTTCAACAAGATTGCCAATGACCTGCGCATGCTGGGCTCCGGCCCGCTGACCGGCCTGGCAGAAATCCACCTGAAGGACCTCCAGCCTGGTTCTTCCATCATGCCGGGCAAGGTCAACCCGGTTATCCCTGAGGCAGTCACCATGGTGGCCGGCCAGGTTGTGGGCAATGACGCAGCCGTTGCCTTCGGCGGCGCGCAAGGCCAGTTCGAGCTCAACGTCTTCATCCCAATGATGGCGCGCAACGTGCTCGAGTCCGCTCGCCTGCTGGCTAACTCCGCCCGCGTCTTTGCCGAGAAGTGCGTCGACCACATCGAGGCCAACGAGGAGCGCATGAAGCACTTCGCGGAGTCCTCCACTTCCATTGTGACCCCGCTGAACTCCGCCATCGGCTACGAGAACTCCGCCAAGGCCGCAAAGCACGCCCTCAATGAGAAGATCACCGTCCGCCAGGCCGTTATCGACCTGGGCTTTGTTGACGGCGAGAACCTCACTGAGGAAGAGCTGGACAAGCGCTTGGACGTATTGAGCATGACCAACCGCGAGCGCGACAATATTTAATCTAGCCCGCGTTTAGCGCTACGACCCCCGCTCGGAAATCGCCTCTGAGCGGGGGTTTTCGCATGCCTCGACGCGCTTGCCAGGCATGGTAAGCGCGGGTAAAGAGGGGGCATCGGCAAGCGTATGCTGTGACCTACAACATAGATTCGGCGTACACATCTACAAAATCACCCATTTTGCACTTGGTGCAAGTTTGCACCGAGTGTAAAGTTGCATTCTGTGCAAGAAGAACTATCACTACGCGAGCAGAAACGCCTAGAAACGCGGCTACGCATCGAGGATGCCGCCACCGAGTTGGTGGACAAGCATTCCTTTGGCGAGGTCACTATTGAAGAGATCTGCGAACTAGCCGGTATTTCTCGGCGCACGTTTTTTAACTATTTTGATTCGAAGGAATCCGCCGTGCTTGGGGCACCAAGTGCTGACTTCACCGCGGAAATGCGCGAGTATTTCCTCCGTGAACCCACCACCAACATCATGGAATTAGTCCTTAACCTGGTGGAACAGCACATGGAGGGCCATCACGTTAATCCCACGATTCGGGAGAGACGCAAGCGCATTGCTAATGACCCAGAGGCGGCCGCCGCCTCCATTAGCCGCAAGCGGGCGAAATCCATCGAGCTTATTGGGCTCATTGAGGAGCGCCTTAACCAAGAACCGGAATTGCGCATCCTCGAGGGCCATTCAGCGGCAACGGAGGCCATGGTCATCGCCGGTGTAGTCCGCGAGGCCCTGTGGCTTTCCATCGCCGCCCCTGATAGCGATTGCAGCGACGCCCTGAGTTCGCGTCTTAATGATTCACTGAAGTTGATTAATGATGTTATGAAAGGAATCCGATGGTAGATACAGCCGAAAAGGCTCCTGCGCAGGGCCAGTCGCGGGCGGATAACCTGGGGCTCATTTTCTCTGCGCTGGTGCTCACCATGTTGATGAGCTCGCTGGGCCAGATGATTTTCTCTTCCGCTTTGCCAACGATCGTTGGTGAGCTTGGCGGCGTTGACCACATGAGCTGGGTCATCTCCGCATTCCTTGTCACCATGACCATCGCCATGCCAATTTCCGGCAAGCTGGGTGACATGTTGGGCCGCAAGTGGCTCTACATTGGCGGCATCGCCGTCTTCGTCGTGGGCTCTGCCATCGGTGGTTTTGCCGATTCCATGACGGTTCTCATCATCGCCCGCGCCGTGCAAGGCTTCGGTGCTGGGTTCATGATGATTTCCTCGCAGTCCATCATCGCCGAGGTCACCTCTTCCCGCGAGCGCGGCAAGTTCATGGGCATCATGGGCGGCGTATTCGGCCTGTCCTCCGTCCTCGGCCCCGTCTTGGGTGGCTGGTTTACTGATGGCCCCGGCTGGCGTTGGGGCATGTGGATGAATATTCCACTCGGCCTGCTGGCCATGGTGGTCTGCATCCTGGTGCTCAACCTGCGCGTGGGCCAGGCCGATATGAAGCGCTTTGACTGGCTCGGTGCCACCTTCATCGCCATTACTACAGCTTCCCTTATCCTCATGACCACCTGGGGCGGCACCGAGTACGACTGGGATTCCACCATGATCCTCACTCTCGGCGCCATTACCCTCGTCGGCGCGATCATTACCACCATCGTGGAATTGCGCGCTGCCGAACCGCTTATCCCGGTTCGCCTCTTCAAGAACCGCAACATGGCCCTGACTACCCTATCCGGCGTCATCCTGGGCCTGGCCATGTTCGGGGTGCTGGGCTATATGCCCACCTACCTTCAAATGGTCCACACCCTCTCGCCCACTAACGCAGGCCTGATGATGATTCCGATGATGGTTGGCCTTATCGGCACCTCCACCGGCGTCGGTTTCATCATCGCCCGGACCGGCCGCTACAAAATCTACCCCGTTATCGGCTTGGCCATTACCGCCGGTGCACTCTTTTGGATGTCCCGCTTGTCGGTAGACACATCGCTCACGCAACTCGGCTTCGAGTTCCTCGCCTTCGGCATCGGCCTGGGCATGGTCATGCAGGTGCTCGTTCTCATCGTCCAGAACTCCTTCCCGCTCTCCCAGGTGGGTACGGCAACCGCGGCGAATAACTTCTTCCGCCAGATCGGTTCTGCCCTAGGTGCTTCCCTGGTCGGTTCCATGTTCATTAACAACATGCAGGATGAGATGGCCAACCGCCTGCCGCAGGCCATCCAGCAGCTGGGACCTGAGGGCGCGGCCTATGCCGAGAAGTTTGGCAATGGCGAGGGCAATGCCAATAGCCTGACCCCGGACTTGGTGTCTTCCCTGCCAGAGCCGCTCAGGCAGGCAGTATTAAATTCCTATAATGACGGACTCACCCCGGTCATCGCGCTGATGGTCCCGCTCGTCATCGTCGCCCTCTTGGTCCTGCTTCCCCTGCGTGAAGAGCGCCTGAAGGAGACGATCGATTAATGTCGCTCAACCCCGCAGAAACCGCCGCCACCAGTAGGGAGCTCCATGCGCTGCGCGGTAGCCTGCCGCTTGCCGATGCCCCCATCAACTCCTCCCTCGGCTACCAGGCTGGCGGCCTCGCGGAGGTGCTCGATATTGAGGCAAGCCCCATCGAGGTATGGCGCACCCGCGATTACCTCGTGGCCTTGGCAGAGCGCCAAGGCATCGAGGTGCCGCCGTTTAGCCGCCTGAGCGATTCCATGCGGCCCCAAGCACAGAGTTGGTTTGGGCGCTGGGAGGTACCCGCAGTCTAGGAGCGCACTTTTGCTCCCCCGCCTGGTTGATCGCCTAGCTTGGGAAAAACAAATAAAGGCCGTAGCGCCGCCGGGATGATTTATTCCCCCGGCAGCGCTACGGCCTTCGTGACGAAAAGGCGAGTGCCCTTTAACTGTTCTTTTCCTCCGGCTTGGGAAGCAGGAGCTCGTAGACATCGGTATCGCGCCACTGCCCGGCCAACTCACCATAGGTCATCTTGGCCATGTGTGAGTAGGTGCCGACCTTTTCAAAACCGCGGGACTTGTGAAGGCCCGCAGAACCTTCATTTTCCGGGAAGATCCAAGAGTGGATGGCCCACTTGTGCAGGTCCTTGCACACTTCAATGAGGCAATCGAGCAAGGCCCCTGCAATGCCACGGCCTTGGGCATCAGATCCCAAGTAAATGGAATCCTCCACGACGCCGTGGAAGACGGTGCGCGAGGAAATCGGGGCGGCCGAAACCCACCCCAATACCTTGGAATCATCGTCCGCCTCAACGGCTACGTGCACCGAGGCCATGATCTTGGAGCTCGTAAACTCCTCGTAGGTCAAGGATCGGGTTTCATAGGTGGCATGGCCGGTTTGCAGGCCCTGCTCGTAGATGTCCCGCATCTGCGGGTAATCGGCCGAAGTGAAGGGCCGAATACGGAAATCCTTTTTCTTATCGTCCGCAGACGTCTTCTTGGCGTTCTCGCTCATAAGCACCATTATTACTGGTCTTGGGTGATTTTTTCTATAAAGAATTCATTAAATTCGCTGTCTGCGAAATCGCTTTCATCCGGCCCCCACTTAGTCGTTGCCTTCTAATAGATCGGTTACCAGTTCCGCAATGGCGGAGCGCTCCGAACGCTTAAGGGTAATGTGCGAGAAGAGCTCGTGGCCCTTGAGCTTTTCGATGACCGCCTGTACCCCATCGTGGCGGCCCACCCGCAGGTTATCGCGCTGGGCAACGTCGTGGGTGAGCACTACTCGCGAGCCTTCCCCCAAGCGCGAGAGCACGGTGAGCAAAACATTGCGCTCCAATGACTGCGCCTCGTCCACGATAACGAAGGCATCGTGCAGGGACCGGCCGCGGATATGGGTCAGTGGCAGGACCTCGATGAGCCCACGCTGGTGAATCTCTTCTAGGACGTTGTCAGAGACTAGGCCTTCCAAGGTGTCATAGACCGCTTGAGCCCATGGGTTCATCTTCTCTGATTCAGAGCCCGGCAGGTACCCCAGCGACTGCCCGCCGACGGCGTACATGGGCCGGAAGACCACAATGCGGCGGTGCTCTCCGCGTTCCAAGACAGCCTCCAAGCCTGCGCACAATGCCAACGCTGATTTACCAGTACCGGCCCTACCGCCGATGGAAACGATGCCAACCTCCGGATCCAGCAGCAGATCCAAGGCAATGCGTTGTTCCGCCGAACGCCCCTGCACGCCGAAGGCATTGCGATCGCCGCGCACCAAGCGCACCGCCCCGTCCGGCATGATGCGCCCCAAGGCAGATTGCGCGCCGGCAATCAAGGTGATGCCGCAGTGCACCGGCAAGTCTTCAACCGGGGTGTCATCGTCCGTGACAACCCCGTCTAGCAGCACTTCCCCATCGCTGTAGAGGGCGTCGATGACATCTGTGGTGGTATAGGCGGTGGCCATACCGGAGTACCCAGTCAAAATGACGTCTTGGGCGTGGTATTCATCGGCCTGCACGCCCACGGCGCCGGCCTTGACGCGCAGCGGTACGTCTTTGGTGACCAAGACCGTGTCCTTACCCTCGTGCGCCAGGTTCAAGGTGCAGGCCAAGATGCGGTGGTCCCCTTCCGGGCCGCGGAATGCGGCCGGCAAGAGCGACTGGTCTTGGTGGTTAAGCTCTACCCGCAAAGTACCGCCAGCTACATTTACCGGAACGGGTTGGTCGAGCGCCTCATAGGTAGCGCGCAGCTCTTCCAAAAAGCGAAGAGCTTGGCGGGCGAACCAGCCAAGCTCCGGGTGATGACGTTTTCCTTCTAATTCAGAGATAACCACAACGGGAAGGACGACCTCGTGTTCAGCGAATTTTCGCAGCGCCCACGGGTCAGATAATAAGACCGAAGTATCGAGGACATAGGTCTTGGTGGCGATGTCATTATCGGTGGTGCCTAGTGGAGTAGAAAGTACAGAGGGGCGAGTCATGATGGCAGGAATCTTCCTTTGTGAAACGGTAGAAAGCTGTTCTTCCTTGTCTGTCCCCCAATACCGCTAGTGCTGCGATCTCTTGGGGGCTGCCACCCAACCTAAGCACCCAAGGTTGAAATCACATGGGTGGAAGATGAACTTTAAGAAAACGACAAATCCCTGCGGAACAACCCGCAGGGAAAGTGTCGAGAGTGTTCGGCGTGCCGCTTATGCGGGCGCCGAATTTTAGCCTTTAGGCCTCGATATCAGCCTTGAATTGGCCGTCTTCACCCTCAGTCCAGGAGATGGTGCCGTTGCTAAACTCTTGGGTCCAGCCGTTTGCCTCAGTTGCGTCAGCCTCTGGCTTGGTAGGCAGGCCAACGGAAGAGTCGAGGCCACCCTCGTTTACCCAGGTTTCAGCAATCTTGCCGATGACCGGCTGTGCACCAGTCTCCTCAGAGTAGACCAGGTGCTTGCCGCCCTCGAAGGTAGCCAAGGTGCCCTTATCGGAGGACTCTACGCTCTGCACGTCGCCCCACTCTGCCTGCTTTTCCTCGATGGCGGCTGCAAGGTCAGCGGGAACTTCTTCCTCGCCATTTGCAGTAGTGACGGTCTGGGTATCGCCCTTGGCGCCCTCTGCATTATCGTCCTTGGAGCCAGTTGCCTCTGCGGCAGCGGAACCTGCGGCGTCGGTGGCATCGGCTGCGGCAGAACCAGCAGCATCCGAGGCGTCTGCGGCTACGGAGCCAGCGGTATCCTTGGCGTCATCAACGGTATCCTCTGCGTCCGAGCATGCAACGAGAGCAACGGAGAGGGTTGCGGCCGCGAAGCCACCTGCAATACGACGAGTAATCTTGCGCATTTCTAGATCTACCTTTCGATTTTCAGCCGAAAATTAGTTCACTGTAGTTTTAGGCCGCCGTTGAGGCGAGCGCAGCCCACCGTAGACCCCAAGTGCACTATGCCGCCACTCTGTGCACCGAGGTTTGCGCGGTCCAGGTTTCAGTTCATCGCCGTTTACGCTGCTTAGGGCGCTTCTTTTGTTTCTGTAACGGATTGTTAACAATCCTTCGAGACTGTTTGGCTTTAGCTTTTTCGCGGGCCGTGCGCTTCGGCTTCTCCTGCCTGGAGGAGCGGGCGGTACGCCCCTTAGCGATGCCCACAAAGTCCTGGATGGCCTCATTATCCTCCGCCTTCCGCCAGACCAAGGCAATTTCGGTGACCGGCACCTCGCTGCCCTTCAGCGCAAGCGGAACCACCTGTTTCTTGCTGAGGATTTTTAGCAGCGGCAGCGGTGCGATGGCGATGCCCACATTGGCCGCGACCACCTGCAGGGCTTCGCGAACGGCGGCGATATCGACCTCGCCGGCATCGGTGAGGCGGTAGTTGAGGTGTTCATCGGAGACATCGGCAAGCGCCAGCGCCTCGCCCACCTCCGCATAAACTGAATCTTTCGGGACCGCAATGCCAGGGGCCTCCTCATAGAGGCGGACCACGTGGAAGGAGTCATCCAGGCGCGCATCCGGCAGGCGCGTTAACGCCAGATCCACGCGACCTGCGAGCAATTCCGCCATGCCGTCATCCGCATCGATGGTAGATAAACCGCCGTGCGCAGTATTGTCCTGAAATCTCTGAAACCATTTTCCAGGTTCCGTACCGGTCACAAAGGCTAAGCGCAGCATGGAGCACAGTCTACTGAAAGTGCTACGGTTAAACCGTGAGTGAACAACATAACCAACAGCAACCGTCCGGTACCGCAATGCGCGCGCAGACCGCCGCTAAAAAGCTGAATATCTATCTGCCCGCCGCGCCCGAAGAATTTCAAAATAGCGCGGTAAGCCACGAAGAACTGCGCGAATTGCAGCACAATCCCCCACAGTGGCTGCAAACGCTGCGCCGCGAAGGCCCCCACCCCCGGCAGGAAGTTGCCCACAAGCTGGGCATTTCTGTCACCGCATTAAAGAAGAATGACATGGATAAGCCGCTGACCACTGCGGAAATCAGCGAGCTTTTGGAAAAACAGCCGGAGTGGCTGCAGCAAGCCCGCGCCACGCTGGCGCAGGCTCGCGGGCACGACGTCAACGAGGACGCCGCAGAGGATAAGGACTAAACCAGCTTCCAGTCCTCAAGGCCTTCATACAGCGGGTAATCCTCGGCAATCTTGTCGACGCGCCGGCGAAGCGCCTCGACGTCGGCGTTATTGCCCTGTGCCAAGGCGGTGCCGATGACATCGGCAACCTCGGTGAAGGCTTCCGCATCAAGGCCGCGGGTGGCCAGGGCGGAGGTGCCGATGCGCAGGCCCGAGGTGACCATCGGCGGGCGAGGATCGTTCGGGACCGCATTGCGGTTGACGGTGATTCCTACCTGGTGCAACAGGTCTTCTGCCTGCTGACCATCGAGCTGCGAATTGCGCAGATCAACCAGGACGAGGTGGACATCAGTGCCACCGGACACAACGTCCACGCCAGCTGCCTGCGTATCTTCCGCCAAGAGGCGATCAGCCAGAATGCGGGCGCCCTCAAGGGTGCGCTCCTGGCGCTCCTTGAATTCCTCGCTGGCCGCAATCTTCATAGAAATAGCCTTTGCAGCGACCGCGTGCATCAACGGTCCACCCTGCTGGCCTGGGAAGACATTGGAGTTCAGCTTCTTTGCGTATTCCTGCTTGGCCAAGATCATGCCGGATCGCGGACCGCCCAGGGTCTTGTGCACGGTGGTGGAGACGATATCGGCGTGCTCCACTGGGTTCGGGTGCAGGCCTGCGGCAACCAGACCCGCGAAGTGGGCCATGTCAACCCACAGGTAAGCGCCCACCTCATCGGCAATCTCGCGGAAGGCCGCGAAATCCAAGGTGCGCGGGTACGCGGACCAACCGCCGATGATGACCTTTGGCTTCTCCTTTAGCGCCTGTTCGCGCAGCTTATCCATGTCCACGCGCATGGTCTCTGGGTCCACACCATACGCCGCGACATCGTAAAGCTTGCCGGAGAAGTTCAACTTCATCCCGTGGGTCAGGTGTCCACCATGCGCCAAGGACAGGCCGAGGATCTTATCGCCCGGTTCCGCGATGCTGGCCAGGACTGCGGCATTCGCCTGCGCGCCGGAGTGTGGCTGCACGTTGGCAAATTCCGCGTTGAAGAGCGCCTTCGCACGGTCGCGTGCGAGATCCTCAACAACATCGACGTGCTCACAGCCGCCGTAGTAACGACGCCCTGGGTATCCCTCGGCGTACTTATTGGTCAGGACAGAACCCTGTGCCTGCAAGACGGCGCGCGGCACGAAGTTTTCAGAAGCGATCATTTCTAGAGTTTCGCGCTGGCGGGAAATTTCTCCCTGGATAGCGCCGAAAACATCGGGGTCAAGATCGCGCAGGTCAGTATTGAAAGAAGCCATATAAGACTAGTCCTCTTCTCGGTAGGAAGCAGTATGAACTATTACATATCATAACCTTTCGGCTACCTTACAGGGGGCAAATTTTTAATTCCCTTATCATCGCGTGCGACAATTAGGCTATGGCGCGCAACCTGGATTCAAGCCCCTACCTCGACTTTGACCGTGAAACCTGGCGTGATCTTCGCAAATCCATGCCACAGGTGTTGACAGAAAACGAACTAGAAGAGCTACGCGGCATCGGCGATCGCATTGATTTGGACGAGGTGGCAGACGTCTACCTCCCCCTCTCCCGCCTTATCCACATGCAGGTCACCGCCCGGCAACAACTCACCGCCGCCACCGAAGCCTTCTTGGGCAACCCTCCCACGCACGTGCCTTTCGTCATCGGCGTAGGCGGTTCCGTGGCCGTTGGTAAATCCACCACCGCCCGCCTCCTCCAAGTGCTCCTACAGCGCTGGGACTCTCACCCGAAGGTGGACCTGGTGACCACGGACGGGTTCCTCTTTCCCACCCAAACGCTTAAAGACCGCGGACTGATGAAGCGGAAGGGTTTCCCCGAATCCTACGACCGCCGCGCACTTATGCGCTTTGTTACCGACGTCAAATCCGGAAAACCCGTGGTCAAAGCGCCGCTGTATTCGCATATCACCTATGACATCGTCAAAGATCGCTATCAAGAGGTCAACCAGCCGGATATCTTAATCTTGGAAGGCCTCAACGTCCTCCAAACCAGCCCCACCTTAACCATCGCGGATCTTTTTGACTTCTCCGTCTATGTCGATGCCCGCACGGACGATATTGAGCAGTGGTACATCGACCGCTTCCTCACGCTGCGCCACACCGAATTCCGCAGACCCAATGCTCACTTCGCTGCTTATGCCGATATGAACGATGAGCAGGCGCGCGCCCAAGCCCGCGAGATTTGGCAATCCATTAACCTGCCAAATTTGGTGGAAAATATCCTGCCCACCCGCGTGCGCGCATCCCTGGTATTGAAAAAGGGCTCGCATCACCTCGTCGAAAAGGTGCGGATGCGAAAAATCTAGCCGCTATTTGCCAAAGCGGCGCGAACGCTGCGAATAATCACGCAGCGCGCGCAGGAAATCTACCTTCCGGAACGCCGGCCAATAGGTATCGGTGAACCAAATTTCTGAATAGGCTGCTTGCCACAGGAGGAATCCGGAAAGTCGCTGCTCACCGGAGGTGCGGATCACCAAATCCGGGTCCGGCAGGCCCTTGGTATAAAGGTGTTCCGTAATCGAATCCGCGGTGACACGGTCCGCCATCTCGGCCGCGCTCGTGCCCTTTTCGGCCTCGCTGCGCACCAGCTTCTGAACGGCATCGACGATTTCTTGGCGCCCACCGTAGCCCACGGCCACATTGACAATGACGCCTTGGTTATCCTTGGTTTCCTCAGCGGCGTCAACCATGCGCTGGGTTACCGGCGCGGGCAATAAATCTAAGTTACCCACAAGGCGCACCTGGCAATCCAGATCCCCCTGGGACAAATGCGTGACCACATCAGAGATGATGTCAAAAAGCAGCTGCACTTCCTGCTGGCTGCGCTTCAAGTTCTCCGTGGACAAGAGGTAGATGGTGACTACCTCAATATCGGTATCACGGCACCACGCGATCATCTCCCCAATTTTCTTCGCCCCCTGGCGGTGACCGTGGCTGATATCCGTAAAACCGGCTTCCCGCGCCCAGCGGCGGTTGCCGTCAGCCATGATCGCCACGTGCTTCGGCTGCGGTCTGCCCTTGATAAGCCGCACGAGGCGTGCTTCATACAAGGGGTACATCAGCCGCTTGAGAAATGTCACGTTGATTACTCCAACCGGCTAGAAAATCGACTTCTTGCGGTTATCGTAAAGGCCAGCTTCCTTGAGCGCCGCATCCACTGCCTCTTCGTCGAATGGATCGATTCCGTGGTCTTCAGCGAACATAGTGCGCCGACGGAAGCGCGAAAAGCGACGGTGGAAATTCCAACCCGCTACCAGCACGGCAACGCCCAAGATAGCCAAGATAAGCAGCCCGATGGGCGAGGCTTTACCAAACTCGGGACCCATCGGCCCGCCCTCTGCACCTTCTGTGCCTTGCGCAAGAACAGTGACATCGTGCGCAGCCAAGAAAAGGGAGTCATAGACGCTCATGCTTTAAGTCTCCTCGTTCTTTTCAATGCCCGCAAATAAATCATTTTCCGGCAGCGAGGTCGATACCCTGGTCTTGGCTAATTCAAACTCCTCCGTTGGCCACAAGCGCTGTTGGACCTCCACGGAGGTTGCCAAGAATGCGCCCGCAGGATCGATCTGCGTCGCGTGCGCCCGCAGCGCATCATCACGGTTTTGGAAGTACTCGGCGCACTCCACCTGCGTGGTAACGCGGGCCATAATATCGCCGAAAGCCGTGTCCCAACGCGCCAGCATAGGACCGTACGGGCTGGGCTTTCCCTCTTCAAGTAGAAGATCGTGGAACATCTTCATACGCTGGTACACAAAGCCATGCGAATAGTACAGCTTCAGCGGCTCGAAGGGCTCGCCCAGTTCTGGGTGGTAAGAGGCGTCACCGGCCTTTTCCCACGCAATCATGGAGGCTCGGTGAACCATGAGGTGGTCTGGGTGCGGGTAGCCGCCGTTTTCGTCATAGGTAATGATGACCTGCGGGCGGAATGAACGGATAACGCGCACCATTTCCTGGGCCGCTGCATCATCGCCCATCAGGGCAAAGCAGCCTTCCGGCAAGAGGTCTTCCATGCTCTTGCCTTCCTCAGGATCTGGCAGGCCAGAATCAACGTGGCCTAACCACTGGTGTTGGACCCCAAGCGCGCGGGCTGCCTTAGCCATTTCCTCGCGGCGTACCTCAGCCATGTTTTCCTTAACACCAGGACGGTCCATAGCCGGGTTAATAATGTCACCGCGTTCACCACCGGTGCAGGTCAGCACCATTACATCCGCACCTTCTGCTGCGTAACGGGCCGTTGTCGCAGCACCCTTGGAGGATTCATCATCCGGGTGTGCGTGGATTGCTAGGAGGCGAAAGTCGCTCACTGAAAATCCATCCCCTTTAAAACTAGCTTTTAGAACAGACCACTATCTTAGTAGATAATGGGAAAATGGTACTCCTCGGTTAAAGTAGGGCTATGACTTCCGCCGGAAATTCTCGCTCCGCCGCGCGCTACGGCTCGCGCGATAAATCACAAAAGAACTCTGGTAGCTGGGCCAATAAGGCGCTGGTGTTAATTTTCGCCGCCATGCTCGTCACCCTTCTCTACTACGGCTTCCAGTATTTTCGGGAAAAAGAATCCGTCAATGCTCAGATTTCTATGGTCACTCAAGAGGTTCTGAGCGATGACACCACGCGCGTCTGGGTCGACGTAACCCGCAATCACACCGATGAGGATGCTTACTGCATCGTGCAGGCTTACGATTATTCCAAATCCGAGGTAGGCCGCCGCGAATTTGCCGTTCCCGCTGGCGGAAATGAGACGCATCGCATTGCCGTCGATGTCCCCACCAATGCCCGCGCCGTCGCCGGTGGAGCCTATGGTTGCTCCGGCAATATCCCGGATTACCTGGATATGGACAATCCCGACTACGCGGAAAGTCGCTAGCCCCATGTGCTAGGATTTGTACAGCCTAGAACTGGGCAATTGCCTGGTTGCATACTTAACTTCGGTCCCGCCATCATCGCAGGACTTTGACCACTATTCCACAGCACGGAAGGTTTTAGAATGGCTGAGCAGCAAAAGCAGTACATCACCCCAGAAACCAAGGCAAAGCTCGAGACCGAGCTGCAGGAACTCATCGATCACCGCCCAGAGGTGGCAGCGGAAATCAATGAGCGCCGCGAAGAGGGCGACCTGAAAGAAAACGCCGGCTACGACGCCGCCCGCGAGATGCAGGACCAGGAAGAGGCCCGCATCAAGCAGATTTCTGAGCTGCTGGCCAACTCCACCACCGAGCGTGGCACCATGCAGGAAGGCGTTGCCTACACCGGCAGCGTTGTTCACGTGTACTACAACGGCGACAAGAACGATAAGGAAACCTTCCTCATCGGTACCCGCGCCGCTGCGACCGATAACAAGGACCTAGAGACCTACTCCGAGCAGTCCCCGCTGGGCGCCGCCATCATCGGTGCACAGGAGGGTGAAACCCGCGAGTACTCCGCACCAAACGGAAAGACCATTTCGGTAACCATCGAATCGGCTGCCCCATACGATTCCGCCAAGGCCGCCACCCCGCGCGAATCCTAATTTCCTCCTCCCACCTCATTACCGCCTTCACTACTCTGGAGAAAGAGCACATCCCCATGAAGAAATTCTCCCGTTTCGCCACCGCTGGTTTAGTTTTTACCGCCGGCCTTTCCTTGGCCGCATGCCACCCGCCGAACGAACAGGATTCTGAATCCGGCAAGATCGACAACGCATCGACCTTCACCGGCGAGGCGCCGGCACAGAAGAATGACGAGACGACTTCATCTGCTGTCACCACCGAACCCGGGGTGGATTCGGAGGGCCTGCAGAACGGGGTCGAGGAACCTGTGCAGCAGCCAAACGCCACCGCGACGCAACTGCCCCAATAAAAGAAATGGGCTGAAGGATACTATCCTTCAGCCTTTTCCTTTCCCGATTCGCTGCCTAGGATTCTCGCGCCCAATTGCCGATAACCCCAGGCACAACAGCCGGTGGTTCTCCCAACAGATCTCGCTTATTAGGATCGCGCTCAACTTGAGTCGTTACCGCCTTCACCCGGTTCTTGTCATTTCCCTGACCCCGGGTTCCCATCATTGGCGCAAAGGCTCGCATACCTGCTGCTGGCCTTGCGGCGCCAGATTTGGCACCGGGGTTATTGATGGCGCCTCCCCCGCGCACCACAGCTTCGCGCACAGCTCCCCTTTCAAGGTGTCCCCGGCTACCGTTACCACCGCTGCTATTGCCAGCAGATTCGCCTGCCCCGCGAGGAAGCGCGCCTCCCACACCGCGAGCGCCGACGCTCTCACCGGAGCCACCACGCAAAGCTGCTCCGCCGCGCGCAGTGGTTCCGCCAGCACCTAGTCCTGGGGCGGAATTTACGAGTGCACCCATGTTTCCGCCTACGCCAGAACCAGGCCTTCCACCCGTGCCCAAGGCCCCGCTACCGAGCCCGGCCGTTGGATTGAATCCGCCACCGCGGAGCGCGCCAGGATTTCCACTTCCAGCTCGCCCGCCGAAGGTAGGAGTACCCGCGGCACTTGCAATTCCAGTTCCGGTACCTAACCCGGCCCCAGTGCCCATACCCGTAGCACCGGGCCCACCGCCAGCCATTGACATAGAACCTAGCTGACTATGCGGCGTCGCCCCAGGGAGTGAGGCTCCACTGGTTGCGACATCGCGACCGCTGATATCTATTCCATCGCCCACCCCTAATTGGGAAACGGCCTTTCTGCCGTCCGCGTGCAATTGCTCTTGGAACGCAGCGGTTTCCTCTGGAGTCATGCCGACGGATTCCAAATCGTGGACCGTACCATTTGCCACGTCGAAGTTTCCCGGCCCCACTTCGCCGCGGGCAATAGCTTCCTGAATCGCGCGCGGCCACACAACACTGTCGGTACTATACTTCTGGCCATCGCCATCCACGCCAGACAAACCGGCATCAACACCGCCCCCTCCGGCAGCTGGCGACTGTTCCATTAACGCATGCTGATTAGGCATTGCCTCGATGGCAAACCTTTGAAGATCCGGTTGGAGCTTTGCCAACGCCGCAGTCTCTGCGATTTTTCGTTCGGCCGGGTCAGGGATCTTCATAATATCCATCGCCATTGCCATTGCCGACGGCTGAATCATCATCAATCGCGAGTGGAAACCAGTGAGCTTTTCTCCCATTGCTTCAGCATTGGCCACAAAATGCTTCCCCGAGGCCGCTACCTCTCGGATCTTCGCTGCCGCCCGCGACGTCGTTTCGCTGTCATTCTCGCTTTCCAAGGATCCCGCGGCTTTTTCAAGCCCGCTAACGATCTCCCGAACCTCGGAGCCTAAGGACTTCCACCGCGCATTAGCTTCGGATACGCTCCAAATCTGCGTAGACATCAAGTCCGTTGCCAGCTTAGTAATCGACGTACCGACGTTAACTACAGGCGGAGTAAACATAAACGGGCTATACCCTGGCTCCGGCTGATCCATAATCGGCATCGATTCAACGCCAATCTCACCGCCAGCGTCCGCGATATCCATCGCCCTACTATTTGCAGCTTCTTGGGCTTCAAAGCCTCGGGCTTCACGAGCAAGACTGTCGTAGAGCCATTTCAATTGCTCCGAGAAAGCTCTTAAAGAATTACCTGCGGAACCGGGATCTGTTTCAAGGATTCGCTGATGAATCGCCCCTACATGGTCGATTCCGCTGACAGGTGAAAACGCCGAATCCAACGGTGATTGGGCATTCCCAACCGCCCCCATAAGTTCCGTTCCTAGAAACTCTGTTTCCATGGCAGTGTTTAGTAGACTTTCACTACTGATTTTCATAATTCCCCCGATTTTTATCCTAAAGATTCGCTAGTACTCCGCTAGCAATTGAACACTTTTCTTCGTAACTTTCGTCAGGACTAAATCCTGAGTAATTGACTCGTATAACCCCTCGAACGGTTTCTTGGATTACAGTGCAAAACATATCTCCAAAAAGTTCATTTTCTTCAACGTCCCCAAACTTTGAAGAGTTTCCTTTTGGATTTTCTTCCCGATTCAATGAATCATCAAGCGGGCTGGAACTAATCATTCCAGATAATCCAACCACTCCTCCCCGATTTTGGTCACCTTGGAACTCAAAGGTACATATGACGGAACCGGAGATTCTCCGAGTATCCCCAATAGGAGACCCGATTCCCGCAGCTTTTAGTCTGTCCGTTGGAATCTCCGTACAAGGGTCGAATAGCTCGAAATCTGGATCAGCTGGATCAAATTCTCCCGGCGACGGTAGTACCCCGGAATCCCCATCTGCCGTGGCGCCGGTCTCCCCCCGAAGACCGGCGCCAGCACTCGTGTCCTCGCCTTTGGAGTGTTCCGAATCCCCCGCATTGTCTTCCACGTCATCCCCCTGGTTTCCGTTGGCATCACCCGCGCCATCGACCGAACTAGTGCCATCAGCTTCTGCCGTCATCGCGGCATCTTCTGACGCGCTCCTCGAGCCGACTTCCGCAACGCAGCCACTCAGCGCGACCGAGCTGACTACCAGCGCTGCTACGGTTGCCTGACGTTTCACAACAATCCTTCGGTTACTCCTACTAGACGAGCTGGAACGAGGAGAAAATAGAGGAGAGAACTCTCTACCTTCCGGTTTCCCGTTCCCGCCACATAGCATGCATGAATCGCGTAAAAATTTCTTGCCGAGCCCGCAAATTAATCACTATTTAACTATTTCATTTATCTCACACACCACATTTATAACTTTCCAAATGGTGAAATTTGCTGCTCATTAGCTGTCTTAAGCCTGAATGTCCTCTCCTACCCGCTTAAAGGCTAAACAACGACTTAATACCCCCTGAATTACCCCAATAATTACAGGCCTGTAAGCCAAACGCGGACACAAAAATGGCCCGCACCGTAGTGCGGGCCGAAAGCATGAAAAAGACTTAGTTGCGCTGAACGTAGCTCAACAGGCGAAGAATTTCGGTGTAGAGCCAGACCAAGGTTACGGCCAAGCCGAGAGCCACGCCCCATGCCTGCTTAGCAGGAGCACCAGCACGGATAAGGCGATCTGCTTGGTCAAAGTCAGTCAGGAAGGACAGAGCAGCCAAGACAATGCAAACTAGGGAGAAGATGATGGCGAGAGGGCCACCATCGCGCAGTGGGTTGAAATCGAAGAAGAGGGCACCCAAGAAGTTTGCAAGGGCCATGACCGCGACACCTGCAATGAGGCCGACCAAAATCTTGGTGAACTTTGGAGTGACCTTTACTGCACCAGTCTTGTAGACAATGAGCATACCGATGAATACGCCGATGGTACCGACGATTGCCTGGCCAATCAGCGCCATGCCATTAGAACCACCGATGGTGCTATTAGCGAATACGAAGGAGAAGCCACCAACGAAGAAGCCCTCGAATACCGCATAGATTAGGGTTGCGGCCGGTGAACCCCACTTCCGACCAAAGGAAGCCACAAGTACGGTAATGAATCCGCCGATGCCGCCGACCAGCATAAGCATCATGGCGGTGCCAGGGTTCATGGTGCCCAAGTAGAAGTTGATAGCAGCGGCCACGATAATGATGCCGAGGGTAATTCCCGTCTTGGTGACGACGTCATCCACGGTCATGGGGCGAGGGGCTTCGCCCGCGTAGCTGGGGTTCTGCTGCTGGCTACTTTCAGTCAGCGAGGTCATAACCGGATTGCTTGAACGCACGGTTGTCCTTTCTCAGTGATGTACAAATCATCTTTCTCATGTAGATCAACGTCATCACGCCCCACAAAGTTCCTCATTTGGAATAATTTGTTCAAGATTCTCGGAAATTTATTGCCGGACCGGTCCCTCCGCTGACGTAACCCGAGTTTTGTTGCTAGAAACTTGCTCTCGCGCCTTATGAGCCGCGGGAAAGAGCCTCGACATAAGAAGGTCAACAGATTGCAAAGGAACATCTGACTACGAGACGACTAACTATGGCGAACGACCCCCGCCAGGACGTTACCGACCTTGATTCCTGCTGCCCTTTTATCGAGTCTTCGGCGCCCATCACCTGCAGTCAGGTACACCGAGGATTCACTATTCGTAGCTTCGATATAAGCTTAAAAAGGTACCTACTTCATGAGCTAATCCTCAAGTACCTAGACAGTCATACTTCGGTCGAGATTAAAGGAACATCTTGCGATTTACACTCATATCCACCAGCACAGCAATCATCATGACGCTGGCGGGAGCTAGCGCGTTTTTCATCCCAGCATTCATTGCAGTCGGAATTGCTATCGACAGCAACAACCGGAAAACCGTGCAACCTAAAATCATTGACGCAGACGCAGGCAAAGAGCTGCGGACCGGCGGGGACTGCACTGATCGTATCGGCGTACGCTACGCGGCGTGGCTCAGTTACTGAGCCATACGAAAAGTCTCGAGACACCATAGGAACGATGTCTCGAGACTTCACAGCGTGCCCCCAGTGGGACTCGAACCCACACTGAATCGATTTTAAGTCGACTGCCTCTGCCGATTGGGCTATGGGGGCGGGGCGCAAGGAATAGTGTAGGACACTATTCCTAAAAAGAGTTAATGAGGGGTAGATTCACTAACCAGACCTGCAATGATGCCGTCTAGGATGTCTTTTTCACTGATGAAAAAGCTGCGCGCATCACTAGTGCGCTCGATAAGCTGCATGATTCCCTCAACTGCTACTGCCCCACCGCCGATGACATCGGCGCGGCCTGGGTGAATGACCGGATTGAGGGCGCGTTCTTCCGAGGGAATGCTGACGAGTTGCTTGAGCAGCACCCGCAGGGCATCGAAACGCAGCTCCGAGCCATGGATCGCATCGGCATCATAGCGCTCTAGGCCCTGTGCCAAGGCGGATAGCGTGGTGAACGTGCCGGCACAGCCCACAATGGTGCGCGCCTTGGACATGGGGACGATCTTTTCCACCTCGCCCATGCGCTCTGCTACGTATTCAGAGGCGATTTCAACCTCTGATTCCGTGGGCGGGTCGGTGCGCATGATGCGTTCTGTCAGGCGCACACAGCCCATGTACGCAGAGTGCGAACCTAGAATCTCTTCATCCGCGGTACCCACGACGAATTCGGTAGAACCGCCGCCCAAGTCAATGACGCAGAAGGGGCCGCGGTCAGGCTCCATATCGGCTACCGCGCCGTTGAAAGACAGGAGTGCTTCTTCTTCGCCGGAGATAACCTCCGCCTTGGCACCGGATTCAATCTGGCCCAAAAGTTCAGCAGTCATATCGAAAAATTCCTGCTGATTCTTTGCATCGCGGGTGGCACTGGTTGCCACCATGCGCACGCGGGTGACCTTTTCGAACTTCATCTGGCGCACATAGCCTTCCAAGGCCACGCGGGCGCGCTCTAAGGCATCGGGCGCGATTTCACCCGTTGCATCCACGCCTTGGCCCAGGCGAATAATTTCCATGGTGCGGGTAATATCGCGCACCTTGCCGTCTTCATCAATCTCAGAAATGAGCAGACGAATGGAATTGGTACCGCAGTCAATGGCTGCCACGCGAGTCATGTCTTACTCCTATTCCGCGTTGGAAAAATCGAACTCCGCCAGTTCAATGCCCAGCTCTTCCACCGTGGGCCAGTCCTGCGGAATCGCCGTACCGCGCAGCTTACCGTGGTCGGCCGCCATGGCCACGGCCTCGGTGCCGAGACGGAAGTGCTGAGGGCCTTCGGCAAGCGCATAGGCAATGAGCACGTGCAGGCACTTCACTCGCTCCGGCATGCCGCCGCCGGAAAAGTCCGTGCCCAGGTCCTCAATCTCATTGCGCTTGGCTAAGAAATGCTCGTGGGCCTGGTGATAGTCCGCGGCGAGCTCCTTGTCCTCGGACAGGCGGGACTCCATCCACTTCATTACGTGGGCGACCTCCAGCCGGGAGGCCTCCGCTGTGAGGCGGGGATCGGTGAGGTAATACAGCGTGGGAAATGGGGTGCCATCCGGCAGCTTAGGAGAGGTTTTAATCACGGCCGGTTGGTCATCCGGCGTGCGGAAAGATACCTCCAGCACGCCGCGTGGGGTGCGGCCCAATTGCTCGGAGACGATGGCTAAATCTGCATCAGTGACGGTCATGCGAACAATTATCGCATATCGCCGCTTTCCTCAGGCGCTGGCTCAATCGGCAGGTGCTGCGACTCGCCCGCTGGGGCCTCTTCTTCTGGCGGCTGCGCCACCGAATCCCACAGCACCTCAAACCACGGGCGCGAATCTTCCTGCGCCTGACTATCGGTAGTGACCTGGTTATCGGGCTGAATATTAGGATCGAGGATGCGGTACGCGGTCTCGCCCTGCTCTACCACGCCGAAGCGCCGCCGGGCTTCCTGCTTGATATAGTCCTCGGATTTATATTTATCGATCTCTTCTAATAGGGCGTCTTTTTCATCCTGCTTCGCCGCAATCGATTCATTCAGCCGGGCGATTTCAGAGCGGCCGTGGTAGTAATTGCGCAGCGGCACCGCAATGATGACGAGCACCACCAGCACGAAAACAACGATGACGGTCATGCCAACGATGCTCATGCGATCGGGCTTGCGGTTCTTCTTTTCCTGCGCCCGCTGGGATTTGCGGATATCCGCAGCACGCGAGGCCACCGGAACCCTGGTGCGGCTCCGGCGGCGCTCCGTCTTCTTCTCACGTGCCATAGGATTACTATCCTAGCGCCGCCACACCAGTAACACGGGCGTGGCACGCGCGGAAATTCACCAACTTTCTCAGGCGGTTTCAGCGTTCGGAACATGTGCTGCGCAATAGGCTTTTCGCGGCCACACTGCGCAGAAAATAGTGGCACAACGAGGAAGTCCCCGCCACACCTTCCCGGGGCGCCGCGGGGACTAACTTTCTAACGGAGTCCAGCTTCTAGGCTAGATCCCAAGGCCTTAAGCGTTGAAGCGTGGGAAGGCGGAACGGCCGGCGTAGACGGCGGCATCGCCAAGCTCCTGCTCAATGCGCAGCAGCTGGTTGTACTTAGCCACGCGCTCGGAGCGGGCCGGGGCACCGGTCTTGATCTGGCCGCAGTTAAGGGCGACAGCCAAGTCCGCAATGGTGGTGTCCTCGGTCTCGCCGGAGCGGTGGGACATCATGGTGCGGTAGCCGTTGCGGTGCGCGAGCTCTACGGCATCGAAGGTCTCGGTCAAGGTACCAATCTGGTTAACCTTTACCAGCAGCGCGTTGGCTGCCTTCTTGTCGATGCCCTCCTGCAGGCGAGCCGGGTTGGTGACGAAGAAGTCATCGCCGACGATCTGGACCTTATCGCCAATGGCGGCGGTCAGGGTGGTGTAGCCTTCCCAGTCATCTTCCTGCAGCGGGTCCTCGATGGAAACGATGGGGTACTCGTTGATGAGCTCCTCGTAGACCTTGGACATCTCCTCGGCGGTGTGCTCGCCGCCTTCGAAGTGGTACTTGCCGTCCTCGTAGAACTCGGAGGAAGCAACGTCAAGGGCCAAGGCAACGTCCTTGCCTGGCTCGAATCCGGCCTTCTTGATGGCCTCAACGATGACGTCGAGCGCAGCGCGGGTGGAATCAACGGAAGGAGCAAAGCCGCCCTCATCGCCCAAACCGGTGGACAGGCCCTTGTCCTTCAGCACGGCCTTCAGGGAGTGGTACACGCCAGCACCAACGCTGAGCGCCTCGGTGAAGGTCTCTGCGCCGATGGGAGCAATCATGAACTCCTGCACGTCCACGCCAGAGTCAGCGTGGGAGCCGCCGTTCAGGATGTTCATCATGGGAACGGGAAGAACGTGAGCGTTTGGTCCGCCGATGTAGCGGTAGAGCGGCAGCGCGGCGGACTCGGCCGCCGCCTTAGCGGTAGCGATGGAAACACCGAGGATGGCATTGGCGCCGAGGCGGGACTTATTATCCGTGCCGTCCAGCTTGATGAGCGCCTGGTCAATGAGGCGCTGGTCATCGGCTTCGAGGCCAGCGATCTCATCGCCAATTTCCTCGTTGATGTTCTCTACGGCCTTCTGCACACCCTTGCCCAGGTAGCGGTCGCCGCCGTCGCGCAGCTCGTGCGCCTCGTGCACACCGGTCGATGCGCCGGAAGGAACGCCGGCAACGCCGTGGGCGCCGTCCTCCAAGAAGACCTCGGCCTCTACGGTCGGGTTACCGCGGGAATCCAGAATCTCGCGTCCAAATGCGTGGATGATACCAGCCATGCTGTAACTCACTCCTTATAGATGATGTTCGTCGCTGAGCCACTTAGTTCAGTTACACGCCCAATTGTTCCAGAAAACCGCCACGCGTGAGGCTAACGAGACGGTTGCGGTACCGAGTAGGCATTGGCCGCGTGGGCTACCTTGTCCAGATATTCCCTGGACTGGTTGTAATTTAAGATGGCCTCTTCCCACTGATCCGGGTCACTGAGATCCCTATCACCAAAGCACAAGAGGTTCGCCGCGCCCAGGGCGGCATCGTCGATCTGGTTCGGGTCGGCCTTGCCATCGCCATTGGCATCGCCGCCCACGGACTCCCACGAGGTAGGGATGAACTGCAATGGCCCCACCGCGCGGTCAAATTCCGTATCCCCGTCGATTTCGCCGTTATCGGTATCCGGGGTGTGCGCGGTGTTATTCGTGCCATCCAGGGTAATGCCGACGATCGGCGGCTGCGGGTATCCGTTGTCATCCAACTTGGAGGACTTAAACCAGTTGCCGTTATAGGTACCGTGCCGGGTTTCTACAAAGCCCAGACCCGCAAGGGTATTCCACCGCAAATTGCAGCCCGGGTGCTGCTGCCGTGCGATAAGTTCCGCGTTGCCATAGGCGCGCAGCGCTTGCGGCGGAATATCGGTCGCTTCTGCCAAATCCGATGCCCAGTGCGTTAGCTTATCGGCCGTGCGGCCCGGCGCGTTGACATCGATATTTGCCACCTCTTTTCCACCCACGGGCGGGGTGGCATTGGGAACCGAAGAATCATCGGCGGAATTTGACACAAATAGCCCCATTACCAGCGCAATAATGATTACTACGGCTAGTCCGCAGCCCCCGATTGTTCGCAGCAGCCTGTTCATGAGTAGCCATCCTACTAAGTGACATTCACCCCGCCGGATAACTACACGCGCCCGCCAAGCGTAAAAGTCCCTGAGACTTTGACGCCGCTTTTACTCCCGCGATTTCCCCTCCGCCCAGAGGCGGTTTTGTTCTTCTACGCCTACTATGTCCGCCGTTCCGTCAAAGAGATATGGCGCGCGGGAGCGCATCTTGCGCACGAAGCTGGCGGCGACATCGTCTAGCGAGAAAGTGGAAATCTCGGCGTGAAAAAGCACCTGCAGGAAGATATCCCCTAGCTCTTTGAGCAAATCCTCCTCGGGCGCGCGCTGGCGCACGGCCGCCGCAAATTCGCCTGCCTCCTCTTCTAAGTACGGCAGGAGGGATTCATGGGTCTGCTCGCGTTCCCATTCGCCGATGCGGCGGGCCGTTGCCATAGCGCTGCGCGCCTGCATCACGGGATCCTCGAGCGACTCGGCCCTAATGACCTGCTCCCCGGTAGCAATGCGCGCTTGGGTTTCTGGATCGTGTTCATCGGTGGTCACCAAGGTGCCGGTGGCATCATCGCCGCTAAGTAGATCCGAGAAGTTCCACCGCACTGATACCGGCACTTCCCCGGTGAACTGAACGGGTCCATATAACCTGCCATAGGCGCGCATGGGGATCATGGTGGGCCAGCGTTCATCGAGCAACAGGACTGTCATAGCTACAAAGTCTATCCCGTGTATTTTCTCAAGTTCCCTTTAACGGGGCGGGCGCGGTACTTTAGGCCAATGACCTCCAGCCAAAATAAGTCCCACTCGGTGTCATTGTGGACGCTTGTCGCGCTGATTATCGGATCCACCGTCGGCGCGGGCATATTTTCGCTACCCCAAAATATTTCCTCCGTGGCAGGCCCAGGTGCCATGCTCATCGGTTGGTTGGTAGCGGGAATCGGCATGCTGTCGGTTGCCTTTGTCTTCCAGATTTTGGCGTACCGCAAGCCCCACTTGGATTCCGGCGTCTATTCCTACGTACGCGCCGGCTTGGGCGATTTCATCGGCTTTACCTCAGGCTGGGGCTATTGGCTGGGCTCGGTGATGGCGCAGGTGGGCTATGCCACCTTATTTTTCAATACGATTGGGCATTACCTGCCGCTTTTCGATGCCGACCACCAATGGCCCTCTGCCATCGCCGTCTCCCTACTTTCGTGGGGCATCTTTGCCGTTTTGGCCCGCGGGGTACAGCAAGCCGCATTCATGAACCTGGTGACCACGATTGCCAAGATCGTCCCCATCTTGGCCTTCATCGTCTTAGTCGCGTTCATCGGCTTTAGCTGGGATAAATTCACCTTGGATTTCTGGGGCCGAAATTCCAATGCCAGCGTCTTTGAGCAGGTCCAGGGCATCATGCTCTTTACCGTCTGGGTCTTTATCGGCGTAGAAGGCGCCTCCGTCTATTCCAAGCAGGCCACTAAGCGCACCGATGTTGGCCGCGCCACCGTCATTGGTTTCTTCTCCGTGCTTGCACTCTTGGTTTCCGTCTCCACCTTGAGCTTTGGTGTGATGACGAAAGAAGAGCTAGCCGCGCTGCCGGATAATTCCATGGCCTCGGTGCTCACGGAGGTCGTCGGCCCGTGGGGCGGGGCGCTGATTTCCATCGGCCTGTGCCTTTCGGTCCTCGGCGCCTACGTTTCCTGGCAAATGCTGTGTGCTGAGCCCATCGTCATGATGGCCATCGATGGCCTTATCCCCCGCCGCATCGGCACCATCAATGTGGCCGGCGCCCCGTGGGTAGCCCAGCTGATTTCTACAACTGCCATCCAGATCTTCATCGTCGTCTTTTACGTCAATGAAGCTTCTTATGCCGCGATGGTGCAGCTCGCCACCATCATGTACCTCCTGCCCTATATCTTCTCCTCGCTGTACCTATTGCTGCTAGCGATACGGGGCAAAGGCGTGACCCACCCGCACGCCGGAACGCGGTTCGATCTATCCGGGCCGGATATTCCCAGACGCGAAAACCGGCGCCACTTTGGCATCGCGCTAGTGGCCTTTGTGTACTCTCTGTGGCTAATTTATGCCGCCGACCCGGTTTATATTCTCTTTGGCGCCCTTGCCGTAGTGCCAGGGCTTATCCCGTACGTGCTCACCCGCCTATCGCGCCGCGAGAAGCTTTTTAATGGATTTGAGTGGTCAATCGTCATCGTGGTACTGGTGGCCGCCACCATCGCCGCGGTCGGCCTCGCCCAAGGATCGCTGGAGCTCTAGTCCCCCCCGACCCCACCAAAAGGGCTGGGTCGGTGCACCCACCTGGCATCGCAAGTGGTCTTGAACACAGACAGTTTAGTACGGTTATAACACCCCACTAATTTCTGTGACTATCACCTTTGGAGCACTTGTGACTCAAACCAATGTTAGCGCCATGCCCTCTGCCACTCCTGCTGGTTCGGACCCCGCGGCAGGAAAGGCCTGGGCGGAGCGGATCAAAGAGTTGGCGGAACAGCGCAATGCGGTGATCCTGGCGCATAATTACCAGATCCCGGAGATCCAAGACGTTGCCCACCACACTGGCGATTCCCTGGCGCTGTCCCGCAAGGCGGCGGAAACTGATGCAGATATCATCGTCTTTTGCGGCGTGCACTTCATGGCGGAATCCGCGAAGATTCTTTCTCCGAATAAGAAGGTCCTCATCCCCGATGAGCGCGCTGGGTGTTCCCTGGCAGATTCCATCACCGCTGATGAGCTGCGCCAGTGGAAGTCCGAGCACCCCGATGCGCTGGTGGTCAGCTACGTCAATACCACCGCAGAGGTCAAGGCGCTGACCGATGTCTGCTGTACGTCCTCCAATGCCGTCGACGTGGTCAACTCGCTACCGGCGGATAAAGAGATCCTCTTTTGCCCAGACCAGTTCTTGGGCGCCTACGTCAAGCGCGAGACCGGCCGGGAAAATATCCACATCTGGGCCGGTGAGTGCCACGTGCATGCCGGCATTAGCGCCCAGCAGCTGACCCAGCAGACCCAAGATAACCCGGACGCGGACCTGTATATCCACCCGGAGTGCGGCTGCTCCAATTCCGCGTTGTACCTGGCCAACGAAGGTTTAGTGCCGCAAGAGCGCGTGCACATGCTCTCTACCGGGCAGATGATCACCCAGTCCCAGAAGCAGCCGCAGAATAAGGTGCTCGTTGCCACGGAGACCGGCATGCTGCACCAGCTGCGCCAGGCCGCCCCAGACATCGATTTCCAGGCCGTCAATGACCACGCCGAGTGCAAATACATGAAGATGATCACCCCAGAGGCCCTAGAGCGCTGCCTGATGGAAGAAACCGATGAAGTTACGGTTCCAGAAGACATCGCGAATGCAGCGCGCAAGTCCCTCGAGGCCATGATTTCGATTGGCAACCCCGGCGGGGGCGAGTAAATGGAAGACCTGCGCCTGCCGGATTGCTCCGCGCTCATTTCCACGGCCTTGGATGAGGATTTCGCTTACGGGCCGGATTACACCTCGCTTGCCACGGTGCCGGGTGAGGCCCGTTGCACGGCGGAGTTCACCGCGCGCGAGGCCGGCACCATCGCAGGCTTGGGCCTTATCGAGCAGGTTCTTGACGCTACCGCCCAGCGCTTAAGCCACTGGGGCGTGGTTACAGGCCCCACGCTTGCCGATGCCCCCACCATCACCCTCCACTCCACCGACGGCGACCGCGTTACCCCAGGCCACGTCATCGCCACGGTGCAGGCACCTACCCTCCTCGTGCTGGCAGCTGAACGCACCATGCTCAATATGGTCTCGCACGTAAGCGCCATCGCGACGCAGACCCGGCGTTGGGTCGATGCCATCGCAGCAGCAGCCGAAGACACGGGGACGCCGGGCAGCGTTAAACAGGCCCAGGTGCGCGATACCCGCAAGACCCTGCCTGGCCTGCGCGCGCTGCAGAAATACGCCGTCCGCGCCGGCGGCGGGGCGAACCACCGGATGGGCTTGGGCGATGCCGCCATGATTAAGGACAATCACGTGCTCGCCGTGGGCGGCAGCGTGGCCACGGCCCTGCGCCGCGTGCGCGAGCATGCCCCGGACATCCCCTGCGAGGTCGAGGTTGATACCTTGGACCAGCTCGAGGAGGTCCTCCCGCTGCACCCGGATATGGTGCTGCTGGATAACTTCGCGCTTGCCGATGTCCACACCGCCGTCCACCGCCGCCAAGCACTCAGCCCAACCACGGCGCTAGAAGCCTCCGGCGGGTTGCAGCTTGAAAACGCCGGCGAGTACGGCACCTCGGGCGTGGACTATATCGCCGTCGGCGCCCTCACCCACTCGGTGCGCGTGCTGGATATCGGCTTGGACTTCTCTTAAGCGGCGAACGGGAGTTACCCCGACGGGCTACACGCCGAGGGGCTACTCGCCCATCGGCTACTCGCCTACGCTGATGACCGATCCGGCGCCGGCTTTCTCGCCGGAGACGTTGATGGGTTGGACATCGAAAAGCGCGCTCAAGAAGTCCGCCGCCCACTGGATGAGCTCTTCATCGCGCAGCTTGGGCGAGGTGACATTGCGCCCAGCTTTGGGGAAAGGCACATTGATGGCCTTGGCCGCAGCGCGAAAGCTCGAGCCCGGGTACAGACGCTTCAGGCGCACCTGCTTGGAATCCGGCAGCTCGACCGGGTGGAATTTCACGCGAGTGCCCTGCACCGTAATGTCTGCCACCCCGGCGCGGCGTGCCTGGTGGCGCAGGCGCGCCACGGCGAGCAAGCGCTCGACCTCCTTGGGCAACGGGCCGAAGCGGTCTTCCATTTCCTCCCGCGCCGCCGCGAGATCCTTGTTGTCCTGCGAGGCCGCAAGCTTCCGGTAGACCTCAAGGCGCAGGCGCTCGGAATCGATATAGGACTCTGGAATGTGGGCATCCACGGGGAGATCGATGCGGATTTCCTTCGGACCCTCGTCCGTCACCGCGGGTGCCTCGCCGCGGGCCAGGGACTTGAAGGCCTCGACGGCCTCGCCGACTAAGCGCACGTAGAGATCGAAGCCCACGCCTGCAATGTGACCGGATTGCTGGGCGCCCAACACGTTGCCAGCACCGCGCATCTCTAGGTCTTTCATGGCCACGGCCATGCCTGCGCCCAGATCATTATTCTGGGCGATGGTAGCCAGGCGGTCATAGGAGGTCTCAGTCAGCGTGGCGCCCTTGGGGTACAGGAAGTAGGCGTAACCGCGCTCGCGGGAGCGGCCCACGCGCCCGCGCAGCTGGTGTAGCTGCGACAAGCCCATGTGGTGGGCATTTTCCACAATGAGCGTATTCGCATTGGCGATATCCAGTCCGGTTTCCACGATGGTGGTACACACCAAAACGTCATACTCGCGGTCCCAGAATCCCTGGACGGTCTTTTCTAGCAGGTCCTCATTCATCTGGCCGTGGGCAACGACGATGCGTGCTTCTGGCACCAAGTCGCGCAGTTCGCGCGCCTTCTTTTCAATATCGGAAACCTTATTGTGGATAAAGAAGGTCTGACCATCGCGCAAAAGCTCGCGCCGAATGGCGGCCGCGACCTGCTTATCCTCGTAGGCGCCGACATAGGTCAGCACCGGGTGGCGATCCTCTGGCGGGGTGAGGATGGTCGACATTTCACGGATGCCGGCCATGGACATCTCCAGCGTGCGGGGAATCGGCGTCGCGGACATGGTTAGCACGTCGACGCTGGCTTTCAGCGCCTTGATGTGTTCCTTGTGCTCCACGCCGAAGCGCTGCTCCTCATCGACCACGATGAGACCCAAGTTCTTCCAGTGCACGCCGGTTTGCAGCAGGCGGTGCGTGCCAACGACGATGTCAATCGAGCCATCGGCAAGCCCCTTAAAGATCTCCGTGGCTTCCTTCTTTGAGGTAAAGCGCGATAGGACCGCCATCTTGACGGGGAACCCGGCCATGCGCTCGCTAAAGGTATCGTAGTGCTGCTGCGCCAGCAGTGTGGTGGGTACTAGGACGGCGACCTGGGTACCATCTTGCACGGCCTTGAAGGCGGCGCGAATGGCGACCTCGGTCTTGCCATAGCCCACGTCACCGACGACCACGCGGTCCATCGGCACCGTGGATTCCATATCCTCTTTCACTGCGTCGATGGCCAGCATCTGGTCCTCGGTTTCGACGAAGGGGAAATTGTCCTCCATCTCCGCCTGCCAGGGATTATCGGGCGCGAACTGGTGTCCCGGTGCGGCCTGGCGCTTGGCATAGAGATCCACCAATTCGCCGGCGATCTCGCGCACGGCGGCGCGCGCCTTCTTTTTGGTGTTCTTCCAGTCCGAGCCGCCCATCTTGGATAGGTGGGGCGATTCGCCGCCGGTGTATTTGCTGAGCAGATCCAGCGAATCCATCGGCACCCACAGTTGGTCCGCCGGCTGCCCGCGCTTGGAGGGCGCATATTCCAGCACGATATATTCGCGCCGGCTGTTCTCATCGCCGGATTGGATGGTGCGCTCGGCCATCTTCAAAAACTTGCCGATGCCGTGCGTTTCATGCACCACAAAATCGCCCTGCTTGAGCGCCAGCGGGTCCACCTTATTGCGGCGCTTGGCCGGCCGCCGCTTGGCGTCCGCAATATCGCCGACGCGGTTACCGGTCAGGTCCGTTTCCGTCACCACGACGAGCGGCAGTGCCTCGGCGTCTTTGAGCTTGCGCACCTTGGGAAAGACCAAGCCCGCATGGCTGAGGGCCTGATACAGGGTGACCTCGCCCGCGCTGGGTTCCCAGCCGGGGGTGGCCACCTTGGTGCGAATGCCCTGCTCGGCAAAACGCTCCACCATGCGCTTGATAGCACCCTGGGCAGGCGCGATAAATGCCGCACGCCCGCCAGCGTTTGTATGCGCCAGCAGCTGGGCCATCATGGCATCGATCTCTTTGATATCACCGCGCGGGGTGGGCCCAGGCTCAAACTCGAGCGGCAGGGTTTCCTCCTCTGGCCCGGCCAACATGCCCGGTGGGGAAAATGTCCACAGCGGCTGACCGGCCTCGCGAATGGAGACCTCCAAAGACTCAAAGGAGCGGTAGCTCGATCCCTCAGTATCGAGCCCTTCCGTGGACAAGGGTCCATCCGCACCCATGGCAGCAGCCTCCCAGCCGGCAGCGAGGAATTCCGCGTCGGTCTTTTCCAGGTCTTCCACACGGCGCCTGATCTTTTCCGGTGCCACCATCACCACGTGCGTGGCGGCGGGGAGGAACTCGGAAAGGGTGATCAGTGGGGCATCGGAAAGCACGGGCAATACTGCTTCCATGCCCTCTGCCGGAATATGCTCGCTGACTTTGGTGAGCAGCTCCACCAGCGCTGGGTTGCCGGTGTGCGTCGCCGCCAATGTGGCCGCGCGCTGCGCTACCGCATCCGTAATCGGCAGCTCGCGGGCGGTAAAGATATCGACGCGGCCGACCTCGATTTCCGGGATGGTGCGCTGGTCAGCAACAGAGAACTGGCGGATATCGGTGACCTCATCGCCCCAAAATTCCACGCGCACTGGGTAATCCAAAGTGGTGGGAAAGACATCGATAATGCCACCGCGGGTGGCAAACTCACCGCGCTTGGCCACCATGTCCACGTGCTTATACGCCCGAAATTCCAGGCTGCGCACCACATCATCGAAGTTATATTCGTGGTCTTCTTCCAGATGCACCGGGGCACGGCCCTCGATGTCCTGCAGGATGGGCTGGGACAGCCCGCGCGCGGCCGTGACAATAATGCGCAGGTCATCAATGTTGTGCAGCACCTGCGCGCGCTTGCCGATGATATCCACGCCTGGGCTCAGGCGCTCGTGCGGCAGCGTCTCCCACGAGGGAAACATCGCGACCTTATCGCCCATCATCGCGGTAAGCTCCGCGGTGAGATCCTCGGCCTCGCGGCTGGTGGCCGTGACCGCCAGCACCGGCGCGTGGTGGGCCAAAGTTCCAAGAGCCCAAGGGCGCGCCTGATCGATACCCGTAATGTGCAGGTCCTGGCCCACATTGGCCACAAGCCCCTTGAGCTTCGGGTCCGTGGCCGCGACCTTAAGCAGACCTGCCAGCATTGGCGTCGCCATTTACTTCCTGCCTCCTAATTTGGGCTTAATTTCCATACCGGACAAACCATTCCAGCATAGATTGACTATATGCGTAGCGACGACTTCCTTATCCGGTTTCTCCGGGCTGCGCTCATCCAACCACCACTGCGCCGTAGTAGAGACCATGCCCACGAGGGCCTGCCCGTAAATATTGGCCAGCTCCGGATTAATACCGCGGTGCTCAAAGGCCTCACCCAAGATATAGGCCACCTGCCCCACCGCTGCATTGAGCAGCGTAGAAAAACTGCGCTCCTCGCCCGGCTTCGAATCGCGTACCAGAATGATGAAACCATCGGTTTCTTCCTCGACGTAATTCAGCAGTGCCATCACGGCCTGCTCAATGCGCTCGCGCCAGCTGCCCTCTTCTAAAGAATCCTTGATGACTTTCTCTAGCGCCAGCATCTCCCGATCCACGACCACCGCATACAGGCCTTCTTTGCCCCCAAAATGCTCGTAGACCACCGGCTTCGATACTCCGGCGCGCGACGCAATCTCTTCAACGCTGGTGCCTTCAAACCCCAATTCCGCAAAAGCGGCGCGTCCAATGGAAATCAATTGCTCGCGGCGCTCGCGTCCGGTCATTCTCTGTCGAACCATGCCTTCTACCCTATCCTTTGCCCCACCCTTACCTAGTAATTTGTTATTTACCCGGGGGCATCAGGTACGCTATAGCTACAGCGATCGCTGTGGTTCCCCATGGTGTAATCGGCAACACTGCGGTTTTTGGTACCGCCATTCTAGGTTCGAGTCCTGGTGGGGAAGCTTTTTCCCGTCCCCCTCTACCAGCAAAAATGCTGGTGAGAGGGGGTTTCTTAGTTTTTGGCTTCCAGTCGTTTCCAGTCGTTTCCAGCCGTTTCCAGTGGCTTATGTCGTCAAAATGTCGTCACGTTTTCACCCCAAAACACGCCGCCAAAAACCACTTACACCAGCAACTTCCCATACACATAAAAATAGCTCCGAGCCGAAAATCGACCCGGAGCCATCTCCCCCGAACGGCAGCTGCCACCAAGAAGTATAGCACACTATAATAGAACTAGATAGCTAACAATAGCCGAAAGGTTTGGGGGATAGTAATGGCAGGACGCGGTCCCGCACCGAAGAATCCAAAATCACGTGCGAGAAGAAACCAACAAAACATCGAACAACGAGAAATCGTTGTCACTTTCGTACCGCAGCCCAAACTCACCGACATCTACGGCCCTACCAACCCCGCCACAGACGAGCCCTGGACAAACCAAACACTCCGCTTCTGGGACACCTTGTCCGAATTTCCACCATTGAAGACTCAAGGCCTCCAAGAAACTCAGTGGCTCGATTTAGCACGCACCATGATTCTCGACGATGCCTACAACCGCGGCGACACCAAACTCGGCCCAGAACGCCGCCTGCAACTCGCCCAATACGGCATTACGCCTGACAGTCTTGCCCGCCACCGCATTACCATGGCCACCGCAGACGAAGCTGAAGATAAGCGCCGCGCTTCCCGCGCTGCAGCAGACGTACGCGGCCGCTACCGTAGCCTGAAGGCGGTGGACTAAACCCATGCCTTTTAAACCCCGAGAACCTGGAGAATTCCCCTCACTTGGTTGGGAATGTTTAGCGTGGATTGAAGAAAACCTCGCCCAGCCAGACTGCGCCGAATACCAGCCCCTGGTGCTCACGCCTGAACAAGCTCGCTTTATTCTGCGCTACTACAAGCTCGACCCTGAAACTGGACAACGTGTCTATACACGCGGGATTCTCTCCCGCCCCAAAGGCTGGGGTAAGTCGCCAATTATGGGCGCTATTGGCGCCCTAGAAGCACTAGGACCAGTGTGCTTCGGCGGGTGGGATGCATCAGGGCAGCCTGTGGGAGTTCCGTGGTCTGAATTCACCACACCGAAAGTACAGTTTGCCGCGGTCAACGAGGACCAGTCCAAGAATGCCTATGGACCACTGCTAGAGATGCTGCGAGACGGCCCAGCTATGCGAAATTATGACATTGACCCTATGGAGACGTTTGTCGCTCTTCCTAAAGGCCGAATTGAATTCATTACCGCGGGCGCATTGTCAAAAGAAGGCGGCAGGCCTGTATGGTTTTCCGCCGACCAGACCGAAGCGTGGACTCAGAGTAACGGTGGTGTGAAGCTAGCTGCAGTGCTGCGTCGCAACACAGGCAAGCTAGGTGGTCATTCTATCGAGACTCCTAACGCCTATAGGCCCGGCAGTGGCTCGGTTGCTGAGGAAACGTTTAAAGCTCTCGAGCTGCAGCAGCAGGGGCGGCTTAAGCGAGAAACGATTCTGGTAGACCACCGAGAAGCCCCTGAGGATACGGACTTAGCTGACCATGATTCCCTTTACCGCGGGCTGGTTCATGCTTATGGCGATTCCGCTAGAGACAATGGCGGCTGGGTTGATATTGAGCGCATCATTACCGAGATTTGGGACCCCTCAACGGACCCTGCAGATGCGCGCCAGTTTTATTTGAACCAGATTGTCTCTTCGTCCGATTCTTTCCTCTCCCACCTCGAGGTAGATGCCATTGAGGATAGGGATAAGGCTGTACAGCCAGGCGACAAGATTGTGTTGGGCTTTGACGGCTCAAGAGGTCGTGTGCGTGGTAATGCGGATGCGACCGCGCTAATTGGCATGCGCGTAACAGATGGTCATCTGTTCGAAGTTGCAGTATGGCAGTCGAAGAACCCACGAGACCCGGACTGGGAGCCAGATACGCGCCAGGTAGATGCAGTAGTGCGTGATTGTTTCTCTCGTTATCGCGTCGTCGGCATGTACTGCGACCCATCCGGATGGACTGAGCATGTTTCAGCGTGGGAAGCAGAATTCGCCCCGAAGCTAAAGGTTAAGGCCACCTCGTCGCATCCGTTGATGGCGTGGCCGCGGGGTAAAAGTGCCGCGGTGTACCAATCACTAAGCGAGTTTAGGCAGGCGGTAGTCAACCGCGACATTACCTACGACGGTGGACCGTATTTGCGCGCACACTTGTTGAACGCGAAGCGCAGGGAAACACGTACTGGATATTTGCTTTATAAGTCGTCACCGGAGTCTGCTGATAAAATTGACGCAGCGTATGCAGCAGTCATGGCCTATAAGTGCTACTTGGATGCTGTGTCTCGAGGGGTGTCAAAGCCGAAGAAGAAGAGGGGGTCATTCGTTTTATGATTCGGGGGCTAACGCAAAATGAAGAAGACATTCTAGGAGTCTTAAATACCGAAGTCACAGGACACCGGCAGGGTAATAAGCAGCTGGCGTCCTACTATGATGGGACACATCGTGTGCAGCGCATTGGCGTGGCTGTGCCTCGTACATTGTCGGATATTGGGGTTGTTTCCGGATGGCCGGCAACCGTAGTGGATACCTACGGTGACTTGCTACGCATGGATGGGTTCATCTCGCCTGACTATGGCGAAGAGATGCGGCTAGTCACACGTCGGTTCAATGTTCCGCTTCGAGTCTCTGAAGCTATCTTGGACATGTTGATTTTCGGTCTGGGTCTACTAGCTGTAGAGCCCGACCCACACGGCGTATTCCGCCTGCGGTCAGTATCGCCCTTATCTGGCTCACTGCTGTGGGATGACGCCACAAACGGGCCAGTGGCCGGGTACCGCCGCTCTGGGGTTAATTCCGACGGCGTGTACCGCGAAGTGCTCTACCTGCAGGGCGAAGTCATCGTTATTTCCAAAGACTCAACCGACATGGGAACGGTGCGCTCAGTGGAGCGATTCGACGTTCCTGGAGGCGGGTTCCCGATGTTCAGACTGCGCAATCGCCTGCGCACTTCGCATTGGTCTGGACAGTCAGAAATTACCCCAGCCGTGCGGTATCTTACCGACGCTGCCGCCCGTACTTTGGAAAACATGGAGTACAATTCCGAGTTTTATGCTTCTCCTCAACGCTGGGCTACCGGTGCCTCACCCGAGGACTTCGGATACGACCCGGAAGGCATGACGGAGTTCGACCGCGTTGAAATGGGCTGGCGTACCTCTATCGGCAAGATGCTTGTCATCAATGGCGATGAGGACGACCCCAAGCAGCCCAGCGTCGGACAATTCGCGTCGTCTCCTCCTACTCCATTTATCGAGCAGGTACGTGCCTATTCTCAGTTGATTGCTTCTGAGTCGAAGATTCCTGCACAGTATTTTGGTTTCATGACGGAAAATCCGCCCTCGGGTGACTCGATTCGCGTGTGGAAAGAGCAACTGATTCGCGCATCTGAAATTAAGACGGAGTTAATGAATCCGGATTTGCTGGAGCTGGCCCGCGTGCTGGTGCAGGTGTCTGACCTCGACCAGGACGTCGACATTGAGGACCTCGTCGACGGGCTCGAAGTGGATTGGCGTGACCCGGCTACTGCGTCCAAGGCCGCTGATGCTGATTGGGCTCTAAAGCTACTGACTTCCGGAGTACTCGCACCTGATTCCGAAGTACTGCTGAAGAACCTGCATTTTTCAGCCGCCGACCGACTCCAAATCGAGCAGGAAAACCGCAGTAAACGCCTATCACAACTGGCAAAGGTGCTACAGGCCTCGACACCTCAAGACCAAGAAAATACCGAATCGCCACGTCAAAACTCCGAAAAGGTGGCACCGTCACCGCGTGAAAACGCCAGCGACGACGCCAGGCAGGAACGCTAGATGAACGCGGTAGACCCACAACGGCCTTGGTCCTCAATCACACCCGTCGTCGACTCCATCGCCCGCCAGGCCATTACCGACCTTAACTCACGCGCCCTCGTGATACCGGACTTGACGGCGGACCCTTACCGACAAAAAGAACTCCTCCGGCAAATGGCGCGCGAAACCATCGACTCCTACGGCACCGCCGTCTCCGACGCCACAATGGCGTGGCTAGAAGAACAGGAAGACTACATGGGAATGCGGCCGGTGGAATGGAAACCTCAGCGAGTGGATTCCCAGCAGGTTGAAGCCCGGATGGCACATGATTTCGCACCGCTGTTTTTTGAGGAGCAAGGTTATAATCGCACGTTGAATTCGATGGGGTTTATCGTCGCTGATGAATTGTATTCCAGGCAGCGTAAAAACACTGAGCATACGGCGTGGAAAGGCGGGGGTTCGTGGGCTCGCGTTGCGCATCCTGGGGCATGTGCGTTTTGCACCCTTTTGGCCTCTCGCGGTTTTGATTACACGTCCCGGTCTACTGCTGGTGGTGGGTATTCCGGTGCTCACTTTCATGACCATTGCCGGTGCCTTGTGATATGCCGTAAACGCGGCCATGTTGAGCTTCCAGAATCGACGATTAGAGCGCAAAAGATTTATAAAAAGGCCTTGGAAGAAGTTGACAGCACGAATCCGGATGCTGTGCTGAAGGCTATGCGCCAGGTGGGCGACCTGAGCAAATGAACACGTGTGCTATTATTTTGGGTGGTTACGGTTTGTATCCGGAAGGGATGAATGAGGCCGTAGTCCACAAACTGAACATTTAGGGGGAGACTGTGCCGCACGAGGACGCACGCACTGACAAGTCCGAAAAGGACACCACCAGCGTGGATGCTGCCACCAACGCCGCAAAGGCTGAATCCGAAACCGCACCACCCGACTACCGTAAAAAGTACGAGGACATGCGGTCCCACTCTCGCACGTGGGAAACCCGGGCGGAAAAATCGTTAGCACAAGTTGAGCAGCTTACCGCGGATAAAGAGAAACTCGAATCCACGATTAAAGACCTACAATCCGAGCTCTCTACGGCCCATAGCCAAGTTGAAGATGCTCAGCACAATCGTGATTTGATTATCCACATCGCGGCACTCGGCGGCGACGTAGAGCAACTATTCGATTCGAAAAGCTTCTGCGCAGCTGTCGATAAGCTCGACGCTGACGATGACGATTTTGAATCCACGCTTAAAGACCTCATCGGTAAGCACTCCCCCGCCGCCCCTACATCGTCGCGGCTTACCTGGGAATCACCTAATCAGGGCATTTCTCGGGGTGAGGAGCTGTGGCAAAGGCGTAAAAAGCGCCAGGGGGCGTAGTCCGCATTCATCACATCATCGGGGGATATTATGCACTTTCGGCCAGAATTTGACCGTTACTCTCCCAGCGACCTGTCGTGGCTGGGCTCTCGCCACGCAGTAGATAACGCCGAAACCGGCACGCTGGGCGAGAAGACTACCCATATTCGCACGTCCGTCCTGCCCTCTGGCACCGCCTTGCACCGCGAAGGCGACTACTGGGTGCCAGTGACGTCAAAGACGCAGTCCGTGGACGGGTTTCTGCTGACGGACCAGGACAATAATCCAGGCGAGGTTGTGCCGATTGTCTGGCACGGCCGTGTTCGCATTGACCGCCTTCCGGATTCCAACAACCGCGTGAACATCGCAGATTGCGACCATGCAGAGTTCACATTCGTGCACGAACCGCACGGTTCCTTGTGGAATGAGGATGGCTCCACCAACTTCGATGCCATCGGCGACGTACGGGAGGATTAATCATGGGTTCTACGCAAATTTGGAACGAGGTCCTCTCGCCTGAGGACCTGACTATCTACGCAAACCACTACCTGAACGACCTGCAGGCCGCCGGTGGTTCCCTGTCTGCTTACTTCCCAGACCAGCTGATAAACGATATGTTCTTCAGCTGGATGACCGAGCAGGACACCGGACGCCTGGCTGAGGTGCGCTCTGCAGACGCTGAGACGCCGATTGGCTCCATGGGCGGCGGCCAGAAGGCCATGATGCAGATGCCTCTGATTGGTCAGAAGGTCCGCATCAACGAGATGGACCAGCTGCGTAGCTTCCACCAGGGAGATTCCCGCTTCCAGGAAGATGACATGACCAAGGCCACCGAGACGGTTGTCCGCGCAGTTGCTAACCGCGTCGAGGTCGCCCGCGGTGACGTTCTCACTACTGGCCGTGTGCGCTATATCGAAAATGGCGCCATCGTCGACGCCGGCATTGGCCGCGATGAGGAATTCGAGGTCACCCCGAAGAAGCACTGGGATGACCAGGACTCCGGCGCCCTGGAAGACATCATCTCGTGGGCTATGGCCTATGAGGATGCCAACGGTACCAAGCCGGGCACCATTATTGCCTCGCCGAAGGTTATCCAGAAGCTGCAGACGAATAAGCAGTTCCGCGATGCGGCCAACACCACGGGCGAGCTGGCTCGAGTCTCCTCCGGCGCTATTAACGCTGTGCTGCAGGACCAAGGCCTTCCGGGCATTACGTCGTATTCTCGTTCTGTGCGTGATGGTAAGGCTGCGCGCCGAATTCTCGATGAGAATACGCTGTACTTCCTGCCGCCGGAGACTCAGTCTGGTCTGCTGGGCTATACCGTGTGGGGCCAGACGGTGGAGATGAATTCTCCGGAGTACAACCTATCTGGCGCTGGTCAGATTGCGGTGGGTGCTTGGCGTGAGAACGACCCGATGGCGTATTGGGTTCGTGCTAATTGTGCTGTTCAGCCGATTCTGACGAATCCGAATATGGCCATGGTTGCTCACGTGGTTAAGCCTGGTCCGGCGAAGAAGGCTGGCCGTAGCGCTAAGTAGTCCAGTTTGGGGGTTCACGTGGACACATATTGCACGATTGACGACGTTACTGACCGTTTAACCATTGAGGCGGATAAAGACGATAAACGTCTTATTTCGGCGATGGTTGATGAAGCCATGGTTGCTATTGATGCTTATTTGGGTAAGCATTTTGATGAGTCAGTTCCGGCGGCGGTTCGTGTGGTGTGTGCTCGTGTGGCTGCCCGCGCTGTCTCTCGTGGCTTGTCGTCTGCTCCTGTGGGTGCTGAGTCTCAGTCGTTTACTGCGGGTCCGTTTTCTACGAGTCAGAGTTTCGGGTCGAATTCGAATGCTGGCGGCGTTTTCTTAACGGCTGAGGATAAGCGTATGCTGCGCTCGGTTAGGGGTGGTCGTCGTGGCGCGTTCACGGTCTCGCTCTACTAAGTCGGGGTACCCACTCCCCTACACTGTGCAGGTTCGCCGTCGTGAGGATTCGGGGGAAGATTCTTTCGGTAATCCAGCAACTAGGTGGGGTAAGCCAAAGAATATTCGGGCTGCTGGTTGGTCTATTAGCGATTCCCCGGAATCTGGTCCGGATGATAAGGATATTCGGCGCGTGGATTGGGCCGGTGCGTTGTTTGCGCTTCCAGGTGATGTGCATGCCGGTGATTTAGTTCAACTCGGTGGTGTGGATTTCGTGGTTGCCGATGGCGGTCATGATTTCACGCATGGGCCGTGGTGGGACCCGGGATTGGCGGAGTATAAGCTGCGTATTTTTGAGGGGGTAGAGCGTGGCTGACAACTTTAAGTTCAAGATGAATCACCAGTTTTTTAACCGCGTGCTCAAGGAATCATCGGAAACTAAGCAACTGGTTGATAACAAAGCCGAGGAGTTCCGGTCGAAGGTCGGCGAGCACTACGTCGTCAAGGAAGCGGAACCTGGTCATCGTAGGTGGCGTGCGCTTATCGTGCCGACTCCGTATGACTGGGAGGCCTACGGGCACGAGAGGAAGCATAATGCTTTGCAAAAGGCTGTAGGCGCCTACCCGGTCGCCTCGAAGTCACCGAAGAAGGGAGATTAAGTAATGCGGCATCCATCTGCGATTGTTGTCTCATGCTTAAAGCGGTGGCTTAAAGGCTCCGAGTTCGACGGAGTGCATGTAGCTACCAAGGTTCCGGATGGGTTTGTTGGTCCTATGGTTCGGGTTGATGCTGCTGCTCCTGACCGAGAGACACCGGTTACGGACCGCACTCGCATCATGCTGCAGGTCTACGGCACCGACGATGAGTACTGCGTGGACTTACTGTCCGCCTGTCTGGAGGGTATGGAGGTCTCTTACCGTGCTGAGGGGGATATTTTGGATTGGGATACTGATACCGACCCATATATTTTCCCTGACCCGGATAGGCCTTCTGCTATTCGTTGGCAGGGCGCGGGCACATTGTGGACAGCGCTAAGTTAAGTATTTTTCATGTATAGTATGTGGTAACTGCCCTGCTTGGGGTGGTTACTCGGGGTAAAAAATTTGGGGGAATTCGCATGTCACGTATGCGACAAAACATTGTTGTCGGCGCGCCCGAGGTCAAAAGCGGCGGCGCCGCATGGATTGGCATGGCGGGCATCAACCCGCTACAGACACCACACTCTGCGTCTGTCAGGGTGGCTGCACTACCAACTGTCAACAAGTTCAGCCCAGCTGGCTACATCAGCGAGGACGGACTAACCAAGACTGTCGACCGTGATACCGAAAAGGTCGTGGACTGGAATGGTGACACCATGGCCGTGTTGCAGTCCAACCACTCGGTGCAAATCAAGTGCAAGTTCCACGAGATTGTCAATTCTCACGTTGCTACCGCCGTAATGGGCGAAGGCAACTTCCGTTCCCGTCACGATGGACGAGCAGTCCAGATGATTGACAACGCTACGGAAACTCCGTACCGCTCATTCATCTTTGACATTCACGGCGGCGAAGACCTGAAGGGACGCTTGTTCATCCCGAATGGTCGCGTCACCGAGCTCGACGACCAGGTGTTCTCGCGAGGTGAGGTCGTAGGCTTCGACGCCACGATTGAGTGCTTCCCAGATGAAAACGGAAACAACCTCTACACCTACATCGACCGCCGCAACGTCAAGAAGGATGACGATGACCGCTTCCCAGATGATGGGCTACCGGTTGTATCCCTGGCAGAAATTGAAGACATTGTCCGTAATGCCCTCGATGGTCTGCCAATCTCGCCGGATTTGGTTGCGGGTCTTTTCTATTCGCTCATTGACGGTAAGGGCGGATTGAACCTTGATTTCATCGAAAAGCTCACTACGCACCTGGCGCCGCTTAACGGTGTGGACGATTTGCTGCAGCTGATTTCCGACCTGTTGGAAGGCAAAGACGCCGCCACGCTGATTAAGGACGTGGAAGCACTACCGTTTACTCCGCTGAATCGTCACAAGCGTTGGGCCCAAGCAGTTGTAGACCTGCTCACCGGCTCCGGCGGACGTCAAACCATTGATGACCTAACCGGCGGCATCATCTAAACACTCACCTATTCGGGTAATTTTAAACACTACATTTTGGGGGAATATTTCATGGCCAACAACGACAGCCTGCTTTCTCAGATCACTAACTCCATCCGCGACCTGCAGCAGGAAGGCGGCGTGGAAAAGGACACTGCTGATTCTCTCACCGGCATGTTCTCTAATTTCAATACCATCATCGACAAGATTTCTGAATCCATTCCGCAGCAGGTCTCCATGCTGGGGCGCACTGTCAAGGACGCCAAGACTCTTGCCGATGACCTCAAGCAGATTCTCGGCGGACCATTGGTCTTCCCAGGCACTGGCGTTCCTTCAGCTATCAAGGGCATCGAAGACGCACAGACTCGCCTGCATGACCTCGTGGCCGAACAGTTCGGCGATGCTGAAGCTCTCCCCGACAAGGCCGCAGAACATGTGAAAGAACTCGCAGAACACGCCGGCAAGGTCGGTTCCGCTGTGGATGATTTCGTTGGTTCTTCTTACGCTAAGAAGCTGTTCGACGGAATCACCCCGGGCGATGGCTTCCCAGAACTAGTAGGCAAGTTTGACGCTCTTCCCGAGGCTGACCGCAAGAAGCTCACGGACTTGGTCACCGGCATTGGTTCCTCCGCCCAGCCAATCGGTGCTGCCCTCATCAACATTCTGCGCGCATTCAACGAGGACACCAAGGAGGAAAAGTAATGGAATACAAGTACATTGACCGCGATAACTACGGCGAATTCAACCCCACCCACCTCGTGGACCGCCTCGAGTCGGCCGGCGTTATTCCACACGAAATGGCAGACGCACTCACCCAGGCTTCTAGCGCACTGCTGAACCTGGGTGACGATACTCGCAGTGAAGTTGAAAAGGCTATTTCTACCCTGGTGGGTGAAGCTGAAAGCGGCCAGGAAGTCCTGGATACCCTCAAGGCGAATATTGATACCGCTATTCATGAGCCGGACCCGCTGAAGAAGGTTGCCGACTTTAAGTCCGCGGCTGATGAGCTCGTTGATGGGCTTGAGGGCCAGCTGAAGGATCTTGGTCTGGAGAAGGTCTCTGACCTTTCTGAGATTCGTTCTGTTGCCCGTGATTTTGCTGAGGCGTTGGATACGCTGAATGCTTCGGCACCGATTGCACAGGTGGTTAAGAAGCTGCCTGGTGGTGCTTTGCCTGGCCATGTGTTGGAGGCTTTGGCTGAGCTGCGACAGGATGAGCTTGATGAGCTGGCGAAGCACTTTGACGCTGTCACTGAGCGTGGCGGCAAGCTCATTGGCGAGTTGGCTTCCTTGGGCGCTGATGAGGCTGTGCGCAAGGCTGTGAAGGCTGCTGAGGGATTGTCTCCTTTGCTGGCTGTGGCTTTGGCTGCTGGTTCCGTTGTCGCCCAGGGCGCTGAGGCGGTTAAGAGCATTGTTGATTTGGGCGTGGCGGTGAAGGCTGCTCTGGTCAAGGGCTTGTTTACCGCAGGCAAGGGTCTTCTGGCGGCCCCGGTTATCGCGCAGTTTAAGGCAGCAAAGAAGCTTCCATTTATTGTTGTTGCGCTGCAGATGTTTAACCACCATGAGGTACGTCAAGCACTGCTGCACGTCTTTAACGAGGTGCTTATTAACTCGCTGACAGCGTTTAACACTAAGGCCGTGGTGAAGGCTGTTCGTGCCGCGGTGGACTCCCTTGTCCTGTCTACCCCGATTCGCGTTGCGGTTCGCGGCAATAACCTGTTGAAGATTCTCAATGGGCTGAACATTGGCCGTATCCTGTTCAATGTATTTTTGCTGTCGCGACTGCCTCAGCTGGGTCATTTGCCGGTGCGCGGCTTAGGTCTACGCGGTGTTGAGACTTTGGCTGCTGGTTTGTTTGCTAACTGGCGCGTTCTGAAGACTGTGCTGACTCCGCTGGCGTTGAAGCCGGGCGTTCTTATCGGCGACGCGGTAGCGTTGATGGTGGTCGCGTACCTAGCTGTAGGTGCGCTGACCGTGTAGGGAAATCCATGGAGACGAGGGGCGAGGGTTTATCCTTCGTCCCCTTTCTTCTTGGTTAACTCGGCATAGCTAACAAACAGTAGCTCCTGGCGCTGACGGAAGGTAGTGAGCTTGCGAGGAGCGCCAAAGGCCTTATCCACTTCTCGGTCGAGCCCGTCGTGTGCCTTGATGAGTTCCGGTGCCATTGCGAGTGGGTTGTAGTGCTCAGCTAATGAGCGCTCTGGGTGCAGCGCGCGAGCATCGAGCACCTTATTGCCCGCCTTAATAATCCGCTGCCGCGTCTTCTCATCCAACTTGGGCACAGGAAAAGTATTCCACGTCAGGGTATTCGCAAAGCGGATTCGAGACTCTAGTCTGCCTCCGATGGTCTTCTGCCATGTGATGAACATCGACGACGACGCTAACGCAAACATCAGGCCGTCTGGATCTTGAGCATGAAATACTAGGTCAGAAGCAATTACGCTTGATGGATACCTTTGTACGGTGAAATACGAGCGGCGTTCGCTTACTACCTTCGGCAAGCAAAGGTAATCAGTATCCGGTTGCGACCGCTGGCCGAATAAGTGCGGAGTTTCAGCCATTTTCCGTGTACTTGCCGCTTTACTGCCGGCTCGAAAGGACTTAACCGCTTCTAGACGCTTTTTCAGAACCGGACTCTGGGCAATGTCTGACGGTGCTACATCTACAAGCCATAGACACCACCGATCTAGGCCGTTCATTAGCTCTCGACTACCCCGGAAAGGGCGAACATACTTTGCCGATACGGGGTCACTCATAACCTCGTCGTATTCGTCTACCTCAACTAAAAGGTTGCCGCCATCTCGCGCCATATTTCCAAAAGTCGCGGGCGATATTTCCGACGAAATAGGATGCCGGGATTTATCGACAAGAACATTAGGGCCGTCTACTAAATAGGCATTAATGGACTGGCCTACTTCCACTGAGACTGGCTCGCCCTTTACATCGGGATAATCCCACAGACGTGGACGTGGTTGACTCTCCTTATCGAAGCCAACAATGACGCAGTGAACAGCAGCTTTACCGGGTGCCTCAGAGGCCCACGCAAACGTGCGGTGAGCGAAACGAATACGCCACCCTGCTTTGAAGATAGGCCCAAACAGCCGTGGAACTTGATCTCCTTGAGTAATTGAATTGGTGGTGACAAACGCAAAACGACCCTCTCGGGACTCAAAGAAATCCAAGCACTTTGCATGCCAGCCGGTGACGTAGTCCAAGCGTGAAATGTCCTTAGTGCCCCACAAATCTCGGAGTTCTTGACCTTGTTCAGCAGTTCTCGTCGCATGCCCCAAAAACGGCGGGTTACCGAAGATATACGTCTTGGCGGCAGAAGCCGGGAGTATGTCTGCCCAATCAAGCTGCAGGGCATTGCCGTGCACAATGTGCGCGGTAATCTTAATCGGCAACCGCTCAGGAGGCCTACCCACAGCGTTGGCAAGCTCCTTATTCGCCTGATGGTCAACCAAAAACATTGCGGTCTCGGCAATCTTTGCAGGCCACCAATTCAGCTCAATTCCGTAGAACTGGCCGATGGATAGTTTCTGCTCCCACTCAATATTCAACGACATGCCCGTTTCACCGCGGCGCTGGCGGATAGCGACAATGATGTCCGTTTCAATCCGCCGCAACTCCCGATACGCCAGAAGCAGGAAGTTTCCAGAACCACAAGCCATATCAGCGAATACCAGCTCAGACAGGGAGTCGCGGAAGCGCTCCAACGCGGCCACCGACGTCGACGGAGAAGACACCAGCTTGTCTGCTTCCGCTCGAAGCTCGTCTAGGAAAAGCGGGCCGATGGTCTTCATAATGTTGGCTTTAGAGGTGTAGTGCTCGCCGTCGCTGCGGCGAGCTTCCTTCGACTTAACCAACTGGAACAAAGAACCAAAGACGGAAACGTCGATAGTCGACCAATCAAAGTCACAGGCAGCAAGCAGAGCTTTACGCATCTGGTAGTCGAAGTACTCCGAGGACAACGGCTCGGCAAACAACGCACCATTGACATAAGGGAACTTCGCCAACGTAGACGGTAAACGCTTAGGCCGCTTTTCCGGGGCGGTATTAAGCACGCTAAATAGCTCATTGAGCTGGGGGCCGAGGGATTCTGGGGTGGTTTCATTGCGCACAAAATCCGCAAACAAATGCGGAGTATCCCAAAGCCCCGCGTCGTCACCGAAGAGAAGGAAGAGGATACGGGTGAGGTAGATAGAGGTGCGCATGACGCGCTCGTCTTCTTCCTCTGGCGTGGTAGGAGCCTCATCACCGACGGCTTCGTCCACGTCGTCGCCGTTCATCGCGCGGAAAAGTTCCACCATTAGCCGAGAGGCTTCCAGGGACGCCTTTTCTTCTTCCCGGTAGGCGGTGGTTTCGTAGTCGGCGAGGAAAGCAAGCTGGTCGACGTGCTCGTCAATCTCCTCTAAGGGAAACGTAATATCCCAGTCGGCGCTATCGCCGACATAGGTGCGGTTAAGACGGGTAACCCGCAGGGTCTCGAAATTGGAACAGACAACATAGGCCGGCATGTGCGAGTTCGCGATAGTACCGCCCAACAGGTAATCGAGGGCCTGGGCATGGGCGTCATCGAGTGGCACGCCGAGGGACTTAGCCTCACCTATGACTTTGCCGGGCATGAACATGTCAATTTTGCCGGTGCGCCCCGTCGAGGCGCGTTTTGCACTGCGTTGGTACAGGTACAGGTCGCGGGCGTTGACACCGAAACAGTCGAGTAGGTCGCCCCAGAACTGTTGGTCGTGACTCGACTCAGTCGCAGGCCGGTTTTCCGCCTTCCACTGCTCAATGTGGGCAAGCCACCGAAGTTTGAATTCGGTGAGGTTGTGTCGAATAGTAGCGCGGTCGGGTGTGATGGGGGCCATGTGGAAATTATAAGTGCTTGATGCATGGGCCACGGTGATAGGGGCTCGGGGTGGTCGATACTGTGTTTTATACTGGTGTATGTATTGTGACGCTATTTTGGGGGTTTTATGCGTAATCGGGGGAATCTTGTTCACGGTGTGCCGGACGTGTCGGCCGGTGGTGGTGCGTGGATTGGGCAGGCAGTGTCGAGTCCTTTTGCGGTGCCATTGTCGGCGAGTGAGCCGCTGCGTCGTTTGCCGGGGGCAGGTATGGTTCCTGCTGGTTACGTGTCTGCTGATGGGGTGTCGGTGGATACGTCGGTAGATTCTGAGGAATCGAAGTCGTGGTCTGGGCTGTCGATGAGTACTGTCTCCTCGCCGGATGGGGTGAGCCTGTCGGTGTCGTTTATGGAGTTGGGTAACTCGGCGGTGATGCGGTTGACTCATCCCGATGGTGGCGTCAAAGAGTTGTTTGACTCTTCGCGTGTGAGGGTTGAGGAACGCCTTGATGGGGCGCTTCCCTATCGGTCGTTGAATTTTGATTTGTTGGCGGCTGATGGGCAGCGTGTGCGTTTGTTTGTTCCGCGTGCGGTGGTCACGTCGATTGATTCGCAGGCGTTTAACCGGGCCGAGTTGGCAGGCAGTGTGGTGACGTTGTCGTGCACACCGGATTCTAATGGTGTGTGCTTGTATCGCCTGATGGATAGGGGCCCGCAGGAGCCTTCTTCACGTGGAAACGTAGGCCCGGATTTTGCGTTTGCTGGCAAGGTTCGCGAGTGGGTGGACTATATTACTGGCGATGGCAGGTTGACGAATCTTGGCGCGATTCGGGTGAATGTATCTACTGCTTTGGATATTATTTCTCGTATTTCTGAGCGGTCGTTGTTGGATGCGGTGGACCAGCTGATTAATCGTGTCGAACACACGGTTGCGGATATGACTGATTCGGAGTTGCTGCGCATTATTGTGGATTGGGCTCCGCGGGACCTTATTAGTGGCGCTAACTTAGATAACTTTCGTGCTGCGTTTGACCATGCGATGTCGTGGGTTCGCAGGCGGAGTAAGTCTATTGCGCATGCGTTGAAGAAGATTGCCACACTGTGGTCGAGTATTGGTGTCGGCGGTCTGATTACCGGCCTGGCCAACGGTGATGTGCAGCAGGCTATTGGTGATTTCCTGTCGACGGCTGGGGCGAATTGGCAGGATTGGCTTGATGCCATTATGCGTGGGGATGTTGACCATCTGATTGATAATGCGATTGCGTCGGTGAATTTCCCCGCGTTGGGTGATGCTTTGGCCGATCTGGTGGAGTCTGCTGGTTTCGCACAGTGGGCTGGGCCTATTCGTGCGTGGGCTGGGCGATTAGGACAGATGTCTGGCGATGTTGGAAAGATGGTTGGTGACGCTCTGCGCGGATTTTTGAACCGGCAGAACATCACCGACGTTAATGAGTTTATTCGTGATGCGATGCGCCGCTGGGATGAGATTTCTGGTGATTTCATCAAGCGAATGACATCAGGAGAAATTCTGTCGGATATTGCTCGTGCGGGCAGTGACCTTTATCGTGCGGCGCAGCGTTTGTGGGAATCGGTCATCAATATTGTTCGGGATAATTGGGATGTTTTTAACCCGTCGAATCTTGTGAAGGCATGGAATGCGTTTGTGGGTGCCCTGGACCCGGCCCAGTATGGTGATATTGCAAACCGGTTTTTAACGGACTGGAATAATCCTGCTGCTTTGGCTAACGATGTTGGTCTGCTGGCTAGCGCGGTAGCTAATGATATTGGTCAGGGTTCGATTGCTGCGCTGAATGCTTTGAATTTGGGGCAGGTGATTCCACAGCTGACAGGCGCGTGGGATGCGTTTTTAGATGGTGTGAATAAGGCTATCGCTGAGTTGTCGACGCAGGATTTGATTCTGGTGGGCGTGATGCTTGCTGTGCCGGTGATGGCTTTGTTGGCGGGGTTTGCGCTGACTGTGGTGTTGGCCGTGTTTAGTCAACCGTTTTTTGCAGTTCCGGTTGGTTTGGCAACGCTGGGTTTGTTGTTGGGCATGCTGGTCGTGGTTTTGGAGTTTTTCGGCTTCGGCTTAGGTGGTGTGCTTTTGCCGTGGGCGGCGGATTTGATTGTGATTGCCTTGTTGACTGGGCATCCGTTGGCGGCGTTGTTTATTTTTTGGTCTGTGGTCAATGGTGCGAAGTTCATCATTTTGGATTTCCCACTTGTTGTTATTGCTGGCGCAGTGCCGGTTACGTTGAAGTCCGTTGTGTTGTTTGTGGCTGCAGGATGGGCTTTAGCTCATCTCGCAGCATTAGCTGCAGTCGTTCTGGTGGTGGTGACGAAGGCTCGTATTTTACTGCGGGTTACGCAGCCTTTGCGTTTGACCGGTGTGGAGAAAGCGGTTGTTGCGGTTGCTATTGCTGTGACGACGTTCGTCATTGTGGCGTTGTTTGCTTCTACTGTTGCGGGGCTCATTATCTTTTTGATGCTTCGCAGCTTTACTCTGTCAGGCCGGTCACTGTTGTTGAATTTGGTTCGCACGGTGGTTGTTGGTGGGGTGTTCTTGCCTGTTATTGGTGTGGGCATTGTGTTGGCGGTTTTGCGTTTGTTGCGGTTCCGTGTGCACTCTATTCCGCCGGTGGTCACTGCGGTTGCGGTGTCATTGCCGATTATGCAGGTATTGGTATTCCGGTCGCTGGTGACGGCACGGCTTGCAGGTAAGCAGCTTCAGACGGCGGTGCTGGTTGTTCGTCCGTTAGTGCGTTTTGTTTTGTCGGTGCTGTTTTTGTTGTTTGCTACCGTGGGGGCTTTGTTGCCGGTGGCTGGGGCTGGTGTGGCTGCGTTTGTGACGGCGCTGATTGCTATTCCGGCTTCGATTATTTTCTATTTATCGTCTGTGGCGTGGGTAGCGTCGAATGTGGTGGCGTTTCCGCTTTTGAAGAAGGCGGTCGCTCCGGTGTTGTTGGCGTTGGGGGCTATTGTTGCTTTGTCGTTTGTGGCAACGGCGGTTGCCACGATTTTGCTTCTGCCGATTTTGGCGCCGCCGGTGATTGCTGCTGGCGCTGCTGTAGCTGCTGCTTTCGCCACGGTGGGTGTTACTGTGGCGTTGTTTGTCGGCCATCAGCTGTCCTTGGTAGTGACTGGCCTGCGTGGTGCCGGCCAATTGCTGTTACGTGTGGTGACTGCAGGTGTCGTGCTTATCGGTGCTGTGTTTATGGCCACTGGTATTTTTGCGGGAATTGGACCGTGGGCTTTACGGCTGGTGCTGCGTGGTGTGGAAACTGTTCGCGCGGTTATTTCTGTCGGGTTTATACCACTGTTTGCAGCCCCTACGCGGTTCTTGTATCCACTGCGTGCTGTGGGCACCACTGCGATTGGCATAGTTTCTGCAGTAATACTGCTGGTGGCATTGTTGACGCTTCCTGTGTTGTTTCTGCCTTACAGGGGGCTGCTGTATCGCATTGTGATTCCACTGTCGATGAATGTTTTCTTGCTGAAGTGGAATCTTTACAGCATCAGCGTACAAACTGTTGCCTGGGGGCTTTTGGCATCCTTTGGTTTGGCATCAGCAGCGGCGTGGGCTGCGTGGGCGGCTGCGGGTGGACCAGCTAATCCGGCAACGAATACCATTTGGCTTGTCGCCGGCGGCGCAGGAAATTTAGGCATCGCACAGTTGGCAATCATGCTTGTGGGCTATGTGGTGGGTAAACCTACACGTACGCTTCGCCACCTGCTGACTCCTATAGGCCTCCCGTGGACTTTCTTAGATGCATTTGGCATCGATACCGTCACTACGTTGGGGGTCGCGCTAGCGCATATCGTCGCTCGTACGCGGGGAATTATTGGGCGTATTTTCCGCCCTATTCTCCCGCTTATGGTGGGTATTCTCGGGTCGAGCGTTATTGCTGCGGCGCGATGGATGGGCTGGAAGCTTCCTATCATTGCTGCTCGCTTGCTTACCCCTGTTGCAATTGTACTGGGCGTGAATCATCGTTTTGTCATCGCTGCGCTTGTTGTTCTCACTTGGGTTGGGCAACGTCTTAAGAAGTGGCCAAAGTTCGCCCTCAGTAGTATTGCTACCGTTGTTTCTGCCATTGTGGTCGCACTTGCTACTGCCCGCGGGGTACGCCACTTACTTTTGGACGCTGGGGTTATTGCTGGTGCCTTTCCGTGGATGAAGGTCCAAAAGTTGGAGCGGCTTGGTTTAGGGTTGATGATTTCTGCCTTCGTGACCATGTTTGTGGGTGTACCAATGCTGCTGGCCGCGCGAAAGTTGGCGCAGCCGTGGAGGATTCTGGCTAAGGTATCTTTGTTGACAGTTGCGGTCACGTTTGCAGCGGCGGCGTTGACGATTGTTCCTGGTGTGGCGGGCGCGATTATTTTGTTCTTGTCTGCGGCTACGTTTGTGGGGATGCTTGCCACTCACCCGAGGGTTCTTTTAACGCCTTTGGCTGGACTACTTACGGTGGTGGCTGGTCTTGTTCTTGCCGCTGCGGTTGCATTCGTTGTTGCCGGTACGCCGCTGCGTGTTGGCAGGTGGCTCTTCAGCCGCGCCCGTTTGGCCGCGGTCGTCGCAGCAATACCCATTATCGTATGGGCTGTATTGATTTTGTCTGCTGCCCTGTTGATTGTGACGGTCGCAACCATCGCCCATGCGATTCGGGCCGTTGACCTTATCTCGTCTATTGCGGTGTTTGCCGTGGTTGTGGGCCTCCTGGGCGTTGTTTTGGGCTCATTGGCGCTTACACTGTTCAACCGTGTGGCAGGAGTGGTGATTGCCGGTATTGTGACTGTCACTTTTATTGCTGTAGCCGGCCTCATTGTCACGTTGAGCCTGGTACCGATTTACTTACGCGTAGTCAATACGATTGCGTTCCCGCTGGTGGGTATCCCGCTAGATATTTTCAACCTGCTCACACGTCACTCACCGCTGGGAAGGCTCGTCCGCTTATGGGTAGTTGCGCACCTAGCCGCACTCGCAGTTATTTCGCTGGGGCTGGTTGCGGTAGTTATCGTGCTCAATATTGCCGGGACGGTTACAGGGTTTGTCGCCGTATCCGGTATTGCTATCAGTATCGTGCTGGCCTATCTATATTTCTTAATCCCAGTTGTTGCTATCGCCATTGTCGTTTCAATCGTGTTCCTAGCAGTGCTACCAGGTTTAATTGACATGGCGTGGGGTCTCACGGCCGCACTACCCTAAATAATGAAACGTCAGTGCTGCTATCATTAGGAGCATAAAGTGCACTCCTTTCTGCCATGACACGCAGAAACGGCACTGACAGCACACAACACACATATTCGATTCGGGGGAATTGTTTCTTATGGCTGCAAAGAAGAACGCCAAGAAAAACACTAAGCCGACCAACGACTGGTTTAACTACACCACCTCTAACGGCGACGACATCACTCTGCCGCCGATTGACTCCATCATCACCGTCGGCGACCGCCGCCGCGCCAAGCGAGACGGCCTTGATGATGAAGACTTCTCCTGGATGATTCTCGAGCGCGCCGCCGACAAGTCTGATGACGGCACACTCGATGTCATCGATAACATGCACATGGACGAGTTCAACACGTTCATGCAGGACTGGAGCGAAGGCGGAGACAAAAGCTAGCTTTGGCGAAATCGTCTCCCTCATCGACGCTGTAGACTCCGACACCCGATTCGCTATGGCAGTCGAAAGGGAACTCATCGAAGCCGGTATACGCTGGCGGTGGATAAACGACGGCACAGACCGTGTCACGTGGAATGATGCCATCGCTTTGATTGCCACCGCTGGCCCAGAGTCGGCACTGGTACGCAATTCGCTTAAAAAAGATTGGGAGTGGAACCTCACCAACCAGCTCTTAGCCCAAATCGCTGACCAGCAGGCGATGAGTGCCTGGGGAGGTAAGGGGCAAAAGCCTAAGCCTATCCCCCGCCCCGGAGTCGACGACAAGAAAACCGAAACTGCTGGTATTCAGGCAGAAGGACTTACGAAACAAGAAATGGACGAATGGCTAGGCGATGACTGGCCTGGCGTTGACGGGGGTTAATCATGGGTGCAAACTTCGACGTTGGTACCGGCTGGGTCAGTATCGTGCCGAAAATGGGAGATTTCTCCCAGGTACGCAAGCAGATTGATAAAGCGGTCGTCAGCCCTTCTGGCTCGTGGGGTGAAAAGCTGGGAAGTAAAATCACCGGCGGGTTGAAGAAGACCATGAAGGCTGGTGCGGTTGCTACTACTGCGGCTGCTGGTGTGAGTGCTGGCAAAGCCTTTAGTGATGGTTTTAACCGTCTTGCTTCGACTGACAAGGCAGAAAAGGCCCTTGAGGGTTTGGGTTACAAGGGCAAAGACATCGACCAGATTATGGGCAATGTCAATAAGTCCATTGAGGGCACCTCCTTCCTCATGGGTGATACCGCCCAGGTTGCCTCCGTCATGCTCAGCTCGGGAATTAAGCCGGGCCAGGACCTCCAGGACACGCTAAGTCGAGTTGCCGACTCTGCCGCCCACTCAGGCGTGTCCATGGGCGAGATGGGGTCAATCTGGTCCAAGGTTGCTGCCCGTGGCCACGTTGATGGTGAAGTTATGGCCCAGTTGATGGACCGAGGAATCGGCCTGCAGCAAAAACTCGCCGACCAGATGGGCGTGACTAAAGAAGAAGTCACCGACATGATTAGCTCGGGCAAGGTCTCATTCGAGGACTTTTCTAACGCCATGAACGACATGTTCGATGGCGCCGCCCAAAAGCAACGCGAAACATTCAAAGGCTCCTTTGACACCATGGCCGCGTTCGCATCCCACGTGACCGCAGCGTTCATCCAGCCTTTCTACGATGGAATGATTCCCGTCTTTAACGCACTATCGGATGGATTCGAAAGAATTACTCCACAGATTGGTGATTTCGCTGGGCAGCTCTCAGACAAGATTGCCCCGATTTTTGACCACTTGGCGGATGACGTTATTCCGAAAATGTTCGACGCGATTTCGAACATTGATTTTAATTCGGTGATGAATTCGTTCACGTCGATGGGGAATTTAGCAGTCCAAGCATGGCCTGCAGTTGAACAACTAGGCAGTTCAGTAGCCCAGCTTCTCAGCGCCATCGCGCCTATTCTGCCTTCCATTGTCACAGCCATGGGCTCTATTGCTGTCGGTAGTCTGCCTGCTATTGTCGACCTGTTAAATGCTCTCGCGCCGCTGATTTCTACCGTGGTTGTCCCGGCCGTTGAGATGCTCACCGACCAGATGGCCAAGCACCCAGGATTGGCTGCTGCGGCTGCTGGTGGGTTTATGACGTGGGCTAAAGTCATTGCGCCGATCACTCGTGGGTTTAAGGCGTTTAAGGCAGGCGGCGACATTATCGCATCATTCGGGCCAAAGTTGGGCCCTGCGATTAAGGGGTTTATGGGGTTCCGTAAGGCTTTGGGCGGAATCTTTAAGGTCGGGCGCATCATCTTCACTGGGCTACGTACTTTGCCTGCACTGTTGGCGGCTATTTTTGACACGAACCCAATCGGCCTTATTGTCACGGCTATTGCCGCCGTCGTTGCAGGTATTACACTCTTTTTGACAAAGACCGAGGTCGGACATCAAATCCTGTCGAAAATTGGTGACGCGCTCCGCGGCTTCTGGGAGTGGATTCAGCCTGTCTTTTCGTCTATTGGTGAGTGGTTTTCGAAAGCGTGGGGTGTGATTCAACAGGTAGCTCCTTACATCGTCACCGCGCTTATCACGCCTATTGTTATTCAATTCAATATTCTCAAAGCACTTCTCATGGCTGGATTTAACGTCATTAAGTTGGGCTGGGAGCTACTCGTAACCGGCATTCAAGCCCTGTGGGAAAACATACTCAAACCCGCATGGGACGCTGTCGCACAAGCCCTACAAACCTTGTGGGAAGCAGCTATCCAACCAATCCTCAACCTGATAAAGCAGCTCTGGGAAGCTGTTGTAAATAGCATCAAGGCCCTCATCGATACGGTACTTATCCCAGCGTGGGACGCGATGAGCCAATTCCTGTCTGCTATCTGGAATAACGCTATTCAGCCAGTATTTAACGGGATTAAAGCCGTGTGGAACATGGTTGTCAACGGTATCAAGGCCATTATTGACAACGTCCTTCTTCCTGCCTGGCAACACATGTCAGACTTCATCAAAGGCATTGTCGATGCACACGTTCGTCCTGCTTTTGACCGCATGAAGCAAGGGGTCGACCAAGTAAAGCAATGGTTTGAAAAAGCCGCTGATGGAATCAAATCCGCATGGAACAGTGTCTGGGAAACTATTAAGTCAATTGCCGGCAAAATTGCCAACGTCGCCTACAACAACGGCATTCGCCCCGCATGGAACGCTGTATCCAAGGTAACTGGTGTAGACAAGCTTCCCGAGGTCAGCTTCGCCACCGGTGGCGTCATGCCCGGTTACACCCCAGGCCGCGACATACACACCTTCTTCTCGCCTACCGGCGGAACGCTCAACCTATCCGGTGGTGAGGCCATCATGCGGCCCGAATGGACCAGAGCAGTCGGCGGCCCAGCAGCTGTCGCACGTATGAACGCTACAGCACGAGCAGGAAAAGGCACCGGACTTTCCGGCTCCTTCGCCGACGGCGGCGTCCTCGGCACCATCAAATCCACAGCAGGCAAAGCATGGAACGTCACTGACGACGTCATCAACAAAGCCATCGAGCTCGGTGGTGACTTCGCCAACGCAGCAAAGAAACTCTTCGACGACAAAATCAACGCTGTTAAAGAAAATCTCGGCATCAGCAGCGGCACCGACCTAGCCAAATCCGTCGCACCCGCCTACCTCACCAAAGGCGCCGAAAACGCATGGAACTGGCTCAAAGACAAAGTCAAAGCCGTGGCCAAAAAGGTCAAGGAGCATTTAAGCGTCGGCGGCGACGTCAACAAGTATCGCGGGCTTGTCACCCGCCTGTTGAAAGAAAAAGGCCAACCAACATCCCTAGTCGACACCGTCCTACGCCGCATGCAACAAGAATCCGGCGGCAACCCCCACGCCATCAACGACTGGGACTCCAACGCCGTCGCCGGCACCCCATCCAAAGGCCTCATGCAAACCATCGACCCCACATTCCAGGCCTACAAAGACCCCGGCTTCGACGACATTTGGGACCCAGAGGCCAACATCCGCTCCTCCATGAACTACGCCATGGCTACCTACGGTTCTCTCTCCGCGGCCTACGACCGCGCCGGAGGCTACAAAAACGGTGGTGTACTACCTGCATTCTTGCGCGACTCCGGTGGTGTACTCCCCAATAACTCTGTTGCTGTTAACACGTCCGGCCAATCAGAGTGGGTACTTAACTCCCAACAGATGACCAATTTCGCTGAAGGCATTACCTATGCCGCCAAGCACTTGGACGCCACCGCTAAGACCTTCTCAGAAGGCGTCGAAGCATGGCTTAACGGTCAAGAAGAACGCGTCGGCGCCCCCATCGAATGGGGCTCACAATTCCTCGGCGACGTACTCGCCGACATCACCGACGACCTCGGCTCCCCCTGGGGCATTGACGGGGTCAACGCCCCAGACATTCTTGACAATCAAGGCCGTGTCAAAGTCGCTGTCGCCGGTACCTCCGACGACCCCGGCAAAAACGCCCTCCCACCAGTCGAGGTTCACCTCAACATGAATGGCGACAATATGGAAGTCTCCTCCGACGACGTCCGCCGCGGCGTCAACCAAGCCCTCGACGATTATCAACGTCGAATCGAAGCACTCGAACGCGGAGTCAAAATCAACACCTTCACCACCCCAATGGTCGTCTAGCAGGAGGAAAGCACAGTGGACATCCAACTAACCGACTACAAAGGCCACACCTGGCACCTCGCCGGCGCCCAGGAAGGCGACGAAGGCGTCACCCTACATAAAATCTCCGGCACCGACGGGAAACTATCTGACCACCCAGTACCAACCACCCAGCACTTCCCCACCCACACCTACGATACGGCCACCCCAGAGCCCATCACCCCAACCCTAACAGTCAGCATCACCCACACCACCAGCCTGACCACTGAAACCAATATCCGCCGCTTCCTCGACGGCATCGACTTCTACAAACCCTCCATCCTCACCTTCCACCAACCCCGCCAGCCCGAACTCCAACTCTTCGTCCACCTCGAGTCCCCCATCGGACTTCCCGAAGAAACCGCCCCCAAAGACACCACAACCCTCGAAATACACCTCACCGCCCAAGACGGCCGCTATTTTGGCCCCGAACACACCTCCACCGGAATCACCACCATCGAAAACACCGGACAACTCCCCCTCTGGCCCACCATCCACTGGAAAGGCCTCACCGCCCGCGTCACCGAAGACAAAAACGGCCCTATCATCCTCCCACCAGCACTCGGCACAACCGGCCTCATCTACCACACCAACCCCGACACCGGCGGACTCGTCACCGACACACACGGCTACCCCAACCACAACGCCTGGGCCACACTCCGCGGCATCGCCTGGACACGCCCCATCATGCCCGGCGACGCCACCGCCATCGACTGCCACAAATGCCACATCCACTGGCGCAACGAATACCTACAACCATGGGCACAAACAGGAGGAATAATCAGCAATGCAGGAACATCAAACAATTCAAATGGCCGCACTTGGGCAACGGCATCAGGACGACCACACGCCGTTCGTCTATTTGACTGACAAATACCTCACCCCACAAGCCATCATCACCGGCTACACCGAGTTCAAAGCCAACGACAAAGTCAACGACGCCGGCACCTTCACCCTCGAAGTACCCGCCAACCACCCCGTCGTCGACCTGCTCATCCCACCACTAGCCTTCGACGGCGACCCCAACTCCACCCTGCGCAAACTCACCGACATCCAACAATTCCTCGTCGTCGAATACGGCCACACTCGCTACACCTACTTCGTCGACACCATCATCGACCACGCACAACAACACGACCCCACCGTTGAAATCACCGGCACCTCCATCCACGACCTGGCCAACTACCTCGTCATGGAATCCAACCCACTGACCATCAAAGCCATCCAACCCAAATACATGGACGTACGCGCCGGCGACTCTTTACGTGTCATTAAGACTTTCGTCTTGATGAACCTGCGCCGCCTCTACCAATTCGACCTACTGCCCGACGCTGACCCATGGTCGCCTATTGCTTGGCGTGATTACGCTGACTGGCCGATTATGGTCAATCCACTCCACAAATCCACCACCACCCCCTGGACTGTGCTTGCCGCCCGCTTCGACTCGCTTGCCGACCTGACCAAGGAAACACTCGACGCCGCAGGACTCCGCCTGACCATTACACTCTGGATGCCATGGGACAAGCAACCATTCCCCACCCACACCCGACTGTGGAAGCCCACCTTCATCATCGACATCGTCCCCCTCACCAATGATTCCTCCGTCGCCGGACACATCAGAGAAGGCGTTAAAAACATCAGCCGCCGCTGGGACCCCGAAGACAACGTCTCCACTGTCGGCCTCGGCGACCGCACCAACCCAGACGGCTACAAACCCTGGGTTATGCTCCGTCCCACCCACATCGACTACGCCACCAGCGACGTCACCATCACACGCTCCAAGTACGCAGACGTCACCGTCGGTGGAAAATCCCCCAACGCCATCAACCAACTGTTGAAACGAGCAACCGCCACTTTCGTCGGCGGAGCCATCGCTGGCGCCAAAAACGCCTGGCCCGGAAACGACAAACAACTCGACGACCTACAAAACAAACTCGAAAAAGCCACCGGCAAACTCACCGAAGACAAACTACTCGCCTTCACTCACCACCAAGCCACCCGCAGAGCACGACACCTCGGCCCCTACCGACGCCGCGAACTCGTCGCCTCCGGAGAAGGATTCACCATCGAAGGACAACAACAAGCCTACGAAGCACTCGCCAAAGGCAAGGGCAACCTCTCAGCCTCATTCAAGCTCACCGATAATTGCCCCTACCAGCTTGGCTACGAAGTAAACGTCGGCGACCAAATCGGCATCCAATGGCGAAACATGAACCTCTCCACCTGGATTGATGAAGCCACCATCAGCCACACACCCGGCACACCACCCAAAACCGAACTAGCTGTCGGCGAAGCACAACCCCGCCAATCCGCCCTCCAACAACTCAACGAAAATCAAAAACACATCTCCGCCACAACGAAACGACTCAAAACCCTCATAGGGTAAAATCACCACATAGGAACACCAGTTCCACACACAACGGGGGATAAAACATGGGAGTATGCCTAAACCGCGACACACCACCAGGCGCATGGGTCGTCAACCAACCCATACTCAACGCCACCAACCAACTACACGCGCTCTTCTTCGGCCCAGATGACTACACCACCGGCCGAAACACCATCGAAGCGCTCACACCAGCCCTACACAGCTGGCTCAACAACTAAAACCACAAAACAAGGGGGAAAATAATCATGCCACTGTACGGACTCGACGTGTCTGAACACAACAACGGACTCAACCTACACACCGCACAACAAGAGGGCTACGACTTCGCCATCATCCGCATCTGCGACGGAACTTACAAAGACCCCATCTTTCACTCCCACCTGAAGGACGCAGAAACCGCAGGGCTCATTACCAGCGGATACTGGTACCTCCGCGCCCCCTCCGAAGGCACCACCATCACCCAACAAGTCGACACCATCGACCAACAATTACAAGGCCGCAAAGACCTCCCCATCTGGATAGACGTCGAATCCATCGACCCTTCAGGCAACGCCCTCCTCTCCGGAAACGACGTCTGGGCAGCAAAACACGAACTCGAATGCCGCGGCTACACCGTCCCCGGCATCTACTCCGGCGCCTGGTACTGGGAGAAAATGATAGGCGGCGAACCCTCCATGGACGGCCTCGGCGCCCTCTGGGTCTCCAACTACGGAACGCAAAACAGTCACGGCACCGCCGCACAACTCTACCCAGGCGACGACAGCCCACGCTGGAACTACCCACTCGGCGACCACACCCCCGACATCCTCCAATACGGCTCCAACGGACACGCAGCCGCCTACCCCGGCGTCGTAGACATCAACGCCTACCGCGGCACCCACGACGACCTCAAACACCTACTCAACCAATAACCCCCATACACACCAGAAACCCCGCACACACCAGAAAGGAGAAACAACTATGCCAAAGCACGCACAAAACATCATCCACCCACAACAATTCCAACTCGACCGCGGCATCACCCACTCCCCCTGGTACCTCCGACAAACCATCTACACCGTCACCGGCCTCATCGCCCTAACCGTCACCGCATTCGGTATTGCCAGCCCCGACCAAGTTGATACCTGGCTACAAAACACCAGTGGTATCACCGCCACCATTGCCAGCGCCCTCGCAGCAATCACCACCGGCGAACACTCTGACTATCGACCCATCCCAGCCCAACCACCACAGGAGACGCAACCAACCCCGCACACCCCTGCGCCACCACGTCTTACGCCCACCACTCCACAAGGAGCAACGCCAGGACACCCCGCACCCAACCCACAACAACCGCCCCAATAACCCAACAACACGCAAAGGAGGCATACCATGACACCACTAACAACCATCATCGCCACAGGCACTACCAGCACCATCACCGGCATAGCCTCCTGGATAACCGCCACCATCAACGCACATTCAAAAGAACGACAAACCCACGAACAAACCCGCTACCCCGAATGGAAAGCGTTCGTCGACACTATCCAGCAAGAAACCCATCAACTCACCGACCGAGTCAACAACCTCCAAGACCAAGTGGACACGCTCCGCGGCCGCGTCAACACACTCAGCCACAAGTACAACTCCGCACTCAGCCACATCACCGAATGGCGACAAGCACACCCAGAAGAAATCCCCCACCACCCAGCACCAACAGCAATCAAACCCGACCTCTAAACCACCATGAGCAACAAAAACCCACACCACCCAGGAACCCCACACCACTTACGCCAATATGTCCGCAACCGCGACAACCACACCTGCCAACAATGCGGCAAACCAGGACACGAAGTAGACCACATCACCCCAATAAGCCAAGGCGGAACACACAACCTAGAAAACCTCCGCGTACTTTGCCACCAATGCCACACCAACAAAACCACCCAAGAAACCCGCACCGGAAAGGCAAAAAAGAAAAAGCTCCTCCACCTCCCACAACAACCACACCCAGGACTCACCAACTAACCAAACCCCACAACCACCCCCACTAACCTTGCACCACCCCACACATCAACTACGGTAGAATCCGCGTACAAAACCAGTACGCAACCATTTCCACACACGAAAGGAAAACAAATGATTGCAGACCTCGTAACCAACGCACAAGAAGCAGCACACGCAGCCATCTCCAACGGCTGGGACGCCCTCGAACAGGCAAGCCTATTCTTCCGCAAGCTGCCATACCTCATCCCAGACGCACTCAACGAGTTCAACCGCAACATCACCGGCTTCTAAAACACAAGCCAAACAACCCCCGAGAACACATCTCGGGGGTTTACCCATACCCCCACCCAGGGGCAACCCCCGCCCCCACAACTCCCCAACCCACGGGCGACCAAGGCGTTTAGGGTACGTACGGGTCTCGAGAGTGGCCTGTTCCCAGTGTGTTGACGTCTTCTCGCCGACTTTACAGTCGCTATAACGAACTTGATTTCGATTGGGAATACGTATGAAGTACTCCTGGAGGCCGCTTTAGCGTCCAGTTGTTTGAACAGAGAATAGAATCTTCGAATTCGAGTGGTTTATCGTCATCTCTAGGGGTGGTTTAGAGGTTTGAGTGAGTTGCCTCGTTATCTTCCGTGGTTGTCTATTCTAAAGGTTTTTCTGAATTGTAGATGTCGAATTGTTCCCAGTTTTGGTTGCTATCACTGATTATCATTCTTCCGGGAGGAAGTTTTATGGTTTTGGGGTCGGTTTTTGTTGGTTTTCGTCCGAGTATGAGTTGGGCTTGGTCTATGGTGTGCACGTTGGTGCATATTTTGGTGTTGGTTTGGTTTCGTATCGGGGCGGGTATGGCGGTTGGTGTGATGTCGGCGGTGGCAATTGTGACAATGATTCCTGCTTGGTGGCAGTTTTTCATGATGTTTGCGGTTTTTGTGGCTTTTGCATCTGGGGGTGGGGTTGCCGTGTTTTTTGTGTTTTTTGCTTTAAAGTATTGTTGGCTTTCGTCGAGGATGAAGATTTCTAGTCGTCGGTGTTTGGTTTTTCCGTTCCAGTAGTCGATGCCGTCTTTTAGGCGTTGTTGTTTTAAGTTTTCGAGTGCCTCTAAGGCATCGGTGATAGCTTGTTCGGTTTCAATTGCGCCGTGGAAGTAGGTTACATGTGCGTCTGGTCTTACGGCGTTCATGATGCCTTTGAGGAGGGCGGTTTTTCCGTTTCCTGGTAGGCCGGCGACCAGGATGTTGGAGGCTTTTCTGAGTTGTAGGTGGGTTTTCTCTCCTGTTTGGGTGTTGCGTCCAATTGTGAGGATGTCTTTGTTTTGGTCGTAGGTGATTTTTCCGGGGATTGCTGCTGAGTTTGGGAGTTTCTTTGATATTTGTACGCGTTGGTCTGCGATTTTGATTCTGGTTGGGATTTTGAGGATGTTGTCGAGTTGTTTGGTTCGGGTTAGTAGCTTCCACCATTCTCTGTCGCCTGGTGCTATTTTCATCCAGCCTTGTGGGCTGATTTCTTTAATTTTCACGTTTGCTTTGAATTCAACTGTTGCTTTGTGTTTTGCTAGGCGGCGCACTGCTGGGTCTCGATACCGAGTGAAAAAGTAAACCTGTCGTGTGATTGCTGCTAGTAGTGCTGTTATTGCGAGAGTACTTAGCAGGATTAGTGCGCCGTTGTTGATTTCGTCGCGGAGTGCGTCTAGGTGGGGCGTGTTGAGGGGGATGGTTAGGGTTTTCATGCTCATTTGAGGGTTGTTTTTATTTGGTGTTGCGTTGGCGGCTTTTTATACCGCTATCTTCCCTGGAAATATTGCTCAGTATGCGGAGCAGCATAATGGGTTCGGGTTAGATACTGATACTAAGCGTTTTGTGCGTTTGTTTGTTGGCCTTGGTGTCTTCCAAGGCCTTTTATTTTTGGGCTAGAATCATGCCTTGCTCATTCATCGCATTTTAGATTTGAAGATCTGCTTAGCCCACCAGGCCCTGAAGAAGTTGAAGCGAGCTATGAGTCTGTCTCGGTCACCTGCTCGTAACGCACCACGAGGCAGGAGCTCTTAATCCTTAAGTCAACAAATACTCCGACGTGTGTTGAGGGTATAAGTTGTCGTCGCGTCGATTATAGCGCAGTGCGTGACAGTTACCAGCTGTCATGCCGCCGTGAAGGAGGGCACCCAGTTTCTGGTGGGGTCACTTTGAATCCTAAGCGTTTTAAAGCATCCATCGCGACGGCGGGGTTATCTCGAACAGATGCCTGGAGTTGGATGTCAAACCACTTTTCTCGAGAATGTTTCAGCGCTACCTCCCAACCGTTTTTTCCTCGAAACCCGCATTCCTGAATTACGAAATACAGAAATTCTTCGAGAGATGGCCGGAATCGATGGCCTCCTACCGGTACATGGAGCGGACTTATGTCTCCATCTTTCCTTTTATCGGTTTTACTAGTCCTTCCATTTTTCATTAGGGCTGGGCTAAGAAGACCTCCAATGCCCGAAAAATGAATATGGGCAGCTGGAACCCGCTCCTTGTCTCGCTCGTATTCAAATTTGATTGCAGATTGTGTATGGACACGGATTGAGTAATCACTGTGTCTAACGGTCAGGTACTGTCCACTTCGGTCACTTTGCAGCTTATAAGTAACAGCTAGGGCATACAGATCACAGGGACTGATACATTCGCATTCTTCAATGCTTGAGGTCCCCCGACCGTAATGCAGCGGTGCCTGAAACGAAATGACGTAAACACCAGACTGGTCATTTACGTCAAGACGTTTCTTGAGTTGTGATTCCCGCAGCGGCAGTGCTGCCATCAATATTGCAAGCACCTCGGAAGCGAAATCTTGTGCTGATTTGTCGCTGAATTCCCGTTGCGTGACTGAGCTACTCGTCAATGTCGAGCATCATTTCTACGCGACGAAGTTCGTCATAAAGCTCACGTTCTTCCGTCGAAAGGCAACCCATTGAAGCCAAGTCACGAAGATCCCGGAGGCTGATCGGAGCGCCTTCAACTGAGGAATATGCACTAGTAAGCTGTTTCGAAAGCTCGTCGTGGCGGCGGTATAAATCTTCCGGTGTATGACGCCTGATTGTAAGTGACATATTTTAGGACCTCCTCTGCTTCAAGTATGTCTGAATATAGTATGCGGCACGGACATTGAGCACCAGCGGGTCATGGTTGCGTTTCTCGATATTGCTTCGTTCCCGCCTTTTTGTAAAGCAATCTCTGCACGTCATTTAGCAAATACCGGTTAGTGCCTTTGGTTGATTGTCCTTTTCGAATTTTTTCTCTTTCTGCCCATTTCCTAAGTAGTTCGGGTGTGATCTGGTACCCCTGTTGTCTCAACTTGTAGGTGAGAGTTTTTGCGGTGAGCCACACTTCTTGCGGCTCTCCTATTGGTTCTGGTGGTCGTGTGCGGCGTAGTTTGTGGTCGAGTTCTCGTATTTGGTGTTTGAGTTCGTCGAGCATGAGGGGGGCTACGTCGAGTTGGCTTATGGGGCCGGCGTTCCAGGCTATCCAGTGGCACATGCGTGTGCCGTTGCGTTGGAATCCGTGGGTGTAGATGTCGCCGGTGAGGGGGGATGTATCTGGCGGCGTCTGTGCAGTATTCGTTGAGTAGTTCGGTGAAGTGTGCGTCGTCTGAGAGGGTCCAGATGGGGAATGGTTCGCTGGGGCCTTTTTGTTGGTTGGCTCCTTGGGTGGAGACTTCGGGGGTTGGGGTTTGTGCCCGTCTCCGAGTCACATGCGGGCTTCTTCTGGGGTCATGCTTCCTCCTGGTGGTTTGCGGCTGCGAGTAGGGCTGCTGCGAGTTGTTTGGCTTCGGCGGGGCTGGTGATGAACCCGTGGCCGTGTCGTTCGATGAACACCTCGCCGATTAGACAGCGAACTGTGGCTACACCGCCGCCCTGGTCGTTGATGGGGATTTCCCATTGGGGGCAGTGGCCGTCCTCAAAGAACAGTTGGGGCAGGTCTGGTGCTAGTAGTCCTTCGTTGTCCAGTTCGATTGCTATGCTTTGCGCATACCACTCCGGATCGAGGTCAAATCGGTTTTTGTGTCGCTGCTGCCATTCGTGAATTAATCGAGCGACCTGGTGTTGGTTACTCATCGTGGTCTCCTAGGATTTGGTGGATGGTGGTGTCTAGGGCGTTGAATACCCGCTGTACGTTTGGGCCGGGTGTGTGGATTTTTGCGGCGGAGCGTGCTTCTTCTTGGAGGCTCGTTAGCTCCCCACGCATCCGTAGGATTTCTTGTGCGAGGTCTAGCCAGGTGTATTTGGTTGTGGCGGCTACGCCCTGCTCCATTTCCGTGACGATGCGGTGAAGGTGGTCGTGATTAATGCTCATTCCTGCACCTCTGTGAGTGTGTAGCGCTTACCAGTCGGGGTGAGGAGTTTCCTAAGTAGTCCCGTGATGGTGACCCCTGCATTTGAGGGCCGTATGCACCTAATGTAGCCGCCATTTGGAGAAAGCATGACTGCCTTTCCCCAGGCAGGGTGTTCTGCTTCTGCGAGGTAGTGCTTGTCGTCGTCCCATTCGACTTCGGCCATGGTGGGGTGTGGCTTGGGTGGGAGGGCTGCAAGGATCTGTTTCTTCCATCGCGTGTAAAGCACTGTGTCGCTGGTGAAGTCGGCTGCGCTCAGCGCTACGTTCTTTAGTTCCTCTAGCGCTTCGTACGCGTTGAGTATTTGTGCTCGTGTTGGGTTAGTCATGGTGTGTGTCCTTTGCTTGGTCTGCTAGTTTGCGGGTTTCTTCTTCGACTTCTGCCCATGTCCAGGTGTGGAGGTTTCCCCCGCGAAAGACAGGCGCTCCCATATTGGCAAGTGGAGCTTCGGGGTGGTGACCGTCTCCGAGATGATTGGTGTCGAAGCCGATTACGCGGCCCTCGTGGTAGGTGATTCCGCCGTGCACTTCGATGTCCGGGTGCACCTCGATCATGTCGGGAAAATCAAGCCACGGGTGGTTTTCTGGCAGTTCGATGTAGCCGTTGATAGTGAACGGCCCCATCTGTGTCATGCAGTTGATGCCCTGGTGAGTGAAATAGCGGGCGGTGTCGTTAGCGATGCAGTCGAAAGGGTTGGTCATTGCTTTCTCCTTGTTGGTGTTTATTTGTCTGCCCAGAGGTCGTAGGCGCGGTCTTTCCAGGAGTCGTCTTCTTGTTCTTCCAGTTCGTCTGGGTTGGGTTCATTGGTGTCATCAAAGGGCCAGGGGTAAATCATTGGGTGTCTCCTTGGGGTGGGGTGAGTAGTCGGATTAGGTCGTTTAAGTCCATGGCGACCCATTGTTTTCCGGGGTCGGTTGTTCCTCTTCGCTTGGCGATTACCAGCCCTACGTGAGCGTCATCATTTTCGGCTTCGGTGTGGGCTTCTTTGGTCCATTGGGGGAGGTTGAGTTTGCCGCCATAATCCTTTGTTTCGATGACGATTCGGCGGTTGTGTGAGTCGCGGACGTTGGCAATGTCGCCTTTGTCGGCTGCCCCGGTTTTGACTTTTCTGTCTATGCGGTCGTCGAGGTTGTCTCGTAGGTAGTCGGCGATTTGGCGTTCGAATCTGGCGCCTGCTTGTTTGGCGCTGTTTCTGTTTCGTGCCATTTGTGTCCTTTCTAAAGCGTTGGTTTGAGTTTCTGGACTGATTGCCCGCGGGTGTCCTGCTTGCCGCGCTGTGGGGCTTCTAGGGGGTGTTTTGGGGTGGTTGTGTGTTTTCGCCTGGTGCGGGTAGGCGGTTTTTGTTGATGCTGCGCTTCAAACGAGCAAAGAACTCCCCCGGCTGCATCTCCACTTCCGGAGCCTGTTCTTGCGCTTTACGCCACCCTGCGCGGGCTATTTCCACCACGTCGTGGCCTTCGGGGTCTTGGGTTTCATCAATGCCGGACCAGTGTGGCGGTGGGATGACTTTGTCGAGGGTGAACTGGTCGCCGTAGTTGCGTTTGGCGCGGGCTACGCGGTGTTTCCACCTGTGGGCTTCGAGGATGTATTTCTTTGATTCGTCGCGTTCCCACTGCTTGATGACCTGCTTTGCCGCGTGGATGATGTCCCAGGGGCCGGCCATGGTGTCGGTTTGGGTGGTGGCCGCCCAGTAACGGATGGCTTCGGGCCATACGTCTTCGGGGACGTTGATGGTTTCTAGGACGTCTGCCCAGACGTTGAGGACGATGGGGTCGTCTTTGGGGAATTTGTTGGGGGCTGCTGCGGAGCCGTAGGCGATGATTTGGGATGCGAGTCGCATGTTTTCGGCTTGTGGCATGGGTGTCTCCTAGAAGGGCGGTTCGAGTTGTTTCGTTCCGGTGGGTTGTGGTTTTTGTGCTTCTTGGGCTTCGAGTTCGCGTGCCATGCGTTCGCCTAGTTCGATGTAGCGCTGGGATTTGGATTTTTGAGGCTGGCCGGTGGTGTTTTGTTTTTGTCGGCGCATCCAGACTCGCCATGTTGCGTCCCAGTCGGCTTTCCGTGCCTTGGCTCCAGTGATGGAGTGCCAGTAGTCGCAGAAGTTCTCGTGTTCGGTGGCGAGGTCGAGGTCTGGTCGTTCTGTGCGGATTTTGTTGACGGTCTCCGGTTTTGGTTCCCAGCCTCTGGGGAGGGGGTGATTCTTTTTGGGTTTGGTGGTTGTGTCTGGGCTGGGGCCACCATCCGCTTTTGCGGTGGTGGTCTCTACTACAGAACCTTTAGGTTCTGTGGTCGGGCCGGGTCGGGTCGGGTCGGGGCGGTGTGACACCGTTCTGTGACTCACAGCGATGTCACGTTGACCTGTCACATGTGAGTCACGCGTGACATTTTCGCGTTCTCCCTGCTCTTGGCGTTTTCGGTAGCGCGATTTGCGTTGCCTTTCGGCGGCTTCTTCGCGCTCTTTTAGCTTCTGTTCGCGACTGGGTTGCCACCCATTCCAGTCGTGAAAGCGGAACACTTTCGCACCGTTTTCGGACCTACCTTCAACCCAAATGCCCGCAGAAACGAGCGCATTTATTTGAGATTTCGTGCCTTTAAATCGTTTGACTTGGCTTGCCGGGATGACTCCGTCGGTTAGATGTTTGCCGCACCATGCGCCCGATTTAGTCCACAAACCGATAGCAGCGTTAGGCACGTCAAGAAACTTCGGATGGTCGTAGAAGCCATCGTCAACCTTGAACCAAGTCATCGTCTTGTACCTCCTTTTCTATGGATTGGAATAACTGGATTAATGCATCGAGGAAGTCCGGCCTAGCGCAGTACACGTCTTGGGATTCCAAGTAGGCGCGCATGTCCTGGCGGGCACGGTGGTCAGGGTCAGTCATGGATAAAGTCCGTTGGGGTTAGAAATAGACCCCGCCTGTGGACTATTGAGGTCCTGAACAAAACGGGGTTATGTGGTGGGGTCGACGAGGACGGTGGAGGTTGCTTTGAGAGTGAAGCGTCCGTCTCTGGTGACCCCGTGAACTGTGCCGTCGTATTCGGCGGCGTAGGTGATGCGGTCGGCAATCTTCTCTGGGTCAAAGGTAGAGGGGAAAAGAACCACCCTTTTGCCCTTGTATTCGGGAAGTTCGGCGGCTTGAATCTTTACATTCCCCATTTAAAATGGTGGCTCCTGATTCTGCTGTCCCGATTGTGCCGGCGGGGTCGACCACGCCCCGCTAGCAGCGGTTTGTCCATTCTGCGCGGCGTTATCCCACGACTGCTGCGCCTGGCTGGGCTGCTGCTGCGGCGCGGCGGGGAGCGTGTAGTAGCGCATCGCGTTGAACTCTATCTTGCTGCGCTTTTCACCGTCCTTGGTTTCCCACGAGCGGGTTACGAGCTTGCCTGTGACGGCTACCTGGTCACCCTTTTTCAAATCAGCGGCCATCTCAGCCCACGGGGTGGGATTCTGCTTATTGCCTTGCTCGTTCCAGATGGTTACATCTAGGTACATGTTGCGAGTCTTTACCCACTGGTTCTGCTCCTGGTCAAACCTATTGTCTGAGCTAGCGAGGGTGAAGTTAGCCACCGCGGCGCCCTGCGGGGTGAATCGTAGTTCTGCGTCGCGTGGGAGTCCGCCGGTGAGTGTAATGAGGTCAATCATTTATTTGTTCTCCTGCAGTTCGTTCCAGCGGTCGCGGCCAAGGTTGATTACTTTTTGGGGCACATCACTTTCTTCGCGGATTTCGTTCATGAAGTCGGTGACTGCCTCAGCACTAGTCAGCTCTGCGAGGGCGGCTTTTACATCCCGCACGAACTGGTCATCTTCCGGTTCCGGTTCTTGCTTCTTCTTCGGCGCCGGTGCCGACAGGGCCTGCTGCGCCACATCCTGACGAGTAGCCTTTTGCCGAATGGGTTCCGACGTATCCACAAAGCTCTCGGAATCGAAGTACACATCCCCTAGTTCATCGGGGAACGCCTTTCGGAAGGCGCCAGCGGCTGCGTTCTTTCCCAGCATGAAGGTTGGCTTCGCATCCCACATTGGCGTTAGGTTTCCTTCTCGGCCCCAAGTTTGCTTGGACTCATCCCAAGTAACGACATGCGGGAATGGTTCACCGTCTCGGTACACAATGACCTTGGCGAACTCCGGATACCCCATGCGGGCCACGTTCCACGTGTCGCGCCATTCTGTCTCCTGCCCTGTGGAATGGTCGATTCCCTTATACAGCCAGTCGCCTTCGCGGTAGGTGCCGCCCTCCTGCTTAGCGATACGTCGAGCTGTTCGACGTGCTCCGCCGATACCGACTTGGAGGGTGTAGGTCTTACCGTTCTTCGTCTTGCGCTCAATGAGCGCGATTTGCGACGGGTCTTGAGGGTTCAGGCCCAACGCTTCGGCGCGGGCGAAGAACATTTTCAGGTGATTGGCTGGAATTTGCTTGTACCCTAGCTGCTCAATGAGTGTCATTTCCTGCTCGTTGAACTTAGCGATTTCATTACTCATTTAGATGTTCCTTTCATCGTCGAATCGGTCGAGGGTGATTTCTGTGAGTGCGAGGGCGGTTTCCTCATCATGGCCGCGGGCGGTGAAGCACTCCATGAGGTAATGCGCCTGGTCGGCAAAAGCAGTCAGCGCCGCATAGTTTGCTTCTGTCACGGTGCGCGCGACTTCGAGTCGTCGCCGCGGCATATCACTCGGAATAGGAGTCATAGTTTCTGGCGCTCCTTGTCTGCTTGGTCGTGGATTTGCTGGTAGAGGTCACGCATTTCTGGGAACGTGTCTCCGTGGTCGCGCATCCAGTCGAAGGCTTCGCATTGTGCTCTGTTTAGGGCGCGGTTCTTTGCTCCCTTGCTTGGTTCTGTGGTGTAGATGCTCATTAGTTCACGACCTTTGTTAGGCGGAGGCGTGTGGAGCCTCGGCGGGTTTTGGTGTTGAACTCGGCGTAGAGGTCTGGGTGGACGGTCTTAAACGCCTTACTGTCGAAAGTCTTAGAATCCTTGGTGGTGGAAACACTCACCTTGTAGCCGGCGTGCGTACCCGCGTAGGAATCACCGAGTAGTTTCAAAAGGTCTTTCTTGTAGGTCTTGGCTAGGTCAGACCAGCTGGCGGATTTTTCTTCCGCGTCTGCTAGTTGCGCTACGAGGTCTTCTACCTCGTCGGCGTCTTCTAGGCTGGTGACCTCACCCATCCAATCCGGGGTGGTGCCTTCCAGCCAGGCGAACCATTGCGCGGCGGTGCGTTGCATGTCCTCCACCACCTTGGGGTCATAGTGGATTACCTGATACTCGTACCCGTCCGGGGTGAACTCCCCGTCCTGCTCCTGGTAGTACTCCACCAGCAGCACGCACGCCTCGGCGCCCGCATGCCACATGTTTGCCTGCACCTGCAGGTAGTACCCGTCGGGGCACCAATCATGCCAATACCCACCAGTGAATTGGTGTTTAGCGGTTTTAATCTCACCAATGACCTCCCCGTCCTCACTGAAAAGGTCTGGGGTGCCACACAGGCGCTCATCATCTTTGTTGATGATGATGGTTTGCGGGTCCGCGTTGTACACAAGACGCGAATCAACCTCCGCCACAAGCGGCGCCAGCACGGGTTCGCGGGCAGTGCCCCAAACCGTGTAGTCATTACCGCCCCACCGCTTCCCTGTTTCTTTCTGCTCGCGCAGTTCCTGCCACTGTCTAGCAGTCCTGCTTAAATGCAGGTCCCTTAGCTCCGTTGAGGTGAGGTGCTGGCGGCGGAACTCGAACCATTCATCATTATTCTCTGGTTTGAATGTCCTCAATTTAGTTCTTCCTCTTAAAACTCGTGGTGCCCTTATTCGACTCACGCAGAATTTTCTTCGCATTCCTCGCATGGCGCTCACAGAACCGGAACCCAACCCCCATACCAGGAATGTCCTCACCCTCAAGTAGGCAGTTCGCGTAAAGGCGGCGGTCCCGCTGCTCATAGCAGCGCTTGATATACTCCCTCGCTGCCCTCAACGTCTGATACCTACGCGGCGCATCCCCAAGGTTCACCACCCACTCCCCCTTATAGAGGACAGGGTGAAACTTCTGGTATGCCTGTTCTAACGTAATTCCTACATCCATACTGGCGGCACCGAAATAACCCAATGGAAAACAAATCCAACCATGCCGCCAAACACGCCAGTAGCCCAACACAGGCGCACCCGCTTAGCGGCAACATCCTGCCAATACGCCAACTCCTTATACGTCGGCTCGCGGCGCTCCGAGCGATTACTTACGCACATGACAAAACCTCCTCTCATAAGCAGAAATCTGGCCGGTCACACTATTGGCACCACTAGCAAGCGTGAGAATTTGACGACGAGTCTTCTCAGGAAGATGAGCAAGGTTGTAAATCGTCTTCAACCGAGCCTCAACATCCCTCATATAAGCCTTCGCCTCAGAAGCCGTAATCTGACGCATCATCTACCTCCAAATCATTACAAAAGTTCGATTAGTTCGTTGGAACATGCGTTTTATAAAGCCCATTGGTTCTCCCCCATCAAAAAAGCATCGCACCACTCAGGCTTGACGCGGTACGTGCGCCCAGTCTTCACCGAACGCAATTCCTTACGCTGCAAAAATCGATACACCGTCTCCAGATGCATACCCATATACTCAGCAGACTCCTTCGCGGTAAACCATTTACTGATACAATCCATAACGCCCTTTCTGAAAAAAGAGGTTGAATCACGGGTAAGGCCCCTGCACTTCTCAGTTCACGCAGGGGCCTTCACCATGAAAACTTCCGAAAAATAAACGGGGATGCAGGTGCAGCAGAGCGCAGCAGCGGCAAGTGCTGAAACCGCCAAATCCTGGGATACTGCCCTTGAAGCGGTCAGTGTCCAATCCGCCGTTGACAACCCCTAGTGCGCAGCCGGGGAGTTGCACCCCAGTGGTCTTTTGTAAGCACAAATTTCTTTAGCCCCTGTAGTAGGTACAAGAAAAATGTGAATAGTTACTACTCTGCGCTAGCACGCCCCTTCAGGCCACCTGAAGAGGCCAGATAAAATGTGAAAGCATGAACGCGCTCGAAATAATCTCCACACTCATCGCCGCAGTCTCCGCCGGCATCGCACTCTGGCAAGCAATAGACGCATCAAAATCACGCAAATCAGCAAAGACTGCACAAGCCGAAGCCGCAGAAAGCTCCGACCGAGCCGCCCGCAGCGCCGAACAAGCCGCAGAAGAACAACGAAAAATCGCCGAAGCACAAGCAACAATCTCCGCCTATACGCAGAAACTCGCCGCAGCCAACCGACGAAACGTCACCCTCCACCACGAGAGCAAAAAGAACTACGCCATCGCCAACGAAACCGGCGAAACCATCACCAACGTCAGCATCAACCCAACCAGAGACGACCAAGCAGCCACCATGAGCGCTGAAACCGCCGCCGCCCTCGACCACGGAGACGTCATCGAAGTACTCCTTGGCTTCCAGGGAAAATACATCCTACGCTGGACAGACAGCGACAGTAAACAGCAACAAAAAGCAGTAATCGCTAGTGCCGGTTGATGTGGTTGACATAGATAGCGCACCCCGCAGAAATCAAGGCACACGCCGAAATAATAATCGGAGCAACCATACCGAAACACCTCCCCTCCACAATCAACTATCCGCCTCACGGTGTGTGAGGCCAGTGCCGCGCCCAGGACTTGCACCCGGGGAGTAGCTCATCCACGGCCTAGTGTTTTACGTCCTTGGTGGTTCCCTCCCGCTTACGGCGGGGTTCCTGCCTGTCGGCTTGGCCAATGCTTCACGGACACGTCACGTGGTTCTTGGCCCGGTATCTTCTATCAGGACAATCCACTTTTCAGTTCTCTATACAACGTTTTCCGCCCAGGCCTAACCCTTGGGGGTTAAGTCACTTTGACGAAAATTTGGGACATGCTGGTCCCCGTGCCCGCGGGGAGGCTTGCACTCCCCCGCCTGCTAGACGGGCTAAAATAAACTCATGGCAATAACCGCACCCATAAGCGCAATAACCGGACTTGCCGCACTACTACTAGGAATCAAACAATTCCAACACGCCCGCCAATACGACGGCGCACACCAAATAGCAATGGGCTTCAGCAACTACGGAACCCCCACCATCGCCTCAGGAATGAAAGAGCCCATTGACGAAATCGAAATACAACTCCACTACCAGGGCTTCCAACCCCTCTACGGAGTCAAGATGTCCCTCCTCTGGGACAATGGCGAACACTGGGACCTCTACCCCGAGACTCAGCTTCAGCCTGGAGAAAAATTCGGCCCGAAGGTTCTAAAAATACCGTGTAGCGACCTGGATAAAGTACACCTACATGTCGCATGGCAGACTCCACATCCTGCCATTCTGAAAAACAAGATTCGGTATCAAGCACTCCGGATGAACCTGGCTCAAGAGGCTCAACAATGGCGATGGCGTCCATTCGAACACCTCCATCGGCGCCGGCACTCGCCACTCGGAAAGTGGAAGGCAATTCATAATTCCCCAACCGACCAACAGAACTTCCCCGGCTGGCCCCACGGCCCCGCAGCCAAGACCATAGACTGGTAAACATCAACAACACTCCTCTAAACGCATTCGACCAATACCGCCCACACACGTGGCTTTTACATATGCGCTAGGCGTAGTACTCATCCCACACCTGCTGCATCAGCTCCCGGTCGGCTTCGGTATAGCCGTTAACCTGGCGCACCTGACCGTTAGGCAGGGTAAGGTCATACTTTTCCGGTTCGCGTCCCTTTTCCAGCGTGTACAGTGCCTTCATGCGCTTACCGAACATCGGGGCCACCGACTTCATCTTCTTGTTGGACAGGTTCTTCGACTTCAAAAAATCCGCCGTGTACAAGGGCCGAGTCTCCGGGTCCAACTCCGGCACCTCACCCAAACCACGCGCCAAAACAATCCGCGCCTTCGCCTCCAAATGGTCCGGGTGGATAAGACCCTTCGCCGCCTGACACAACTCCATCCGCATCTGCGACTCACGCATCAAAGCATTCAACTGGTGCTCAGCCTGCACCAGTTGGTTTTCCATAGCTACGAAGGCCTTAATGAGATTCTTCTTGAAGTCAACCACCACCGGCGTATTGCGGAACAGGGTCATGGCGAACATTGCCTGCTCACGATTCAGAACCGCGATGTTGGTCTTTTGTGCTCCGCCTGCGGTTTGACGGGTCCGCGTTTCAAACGCGACCCTTCCAAACTCCTCGAAGTCTGCTTGGTTCTTACGAATCGTTTCCAGAACGTTCTTATGCTGAATACCGACACCGCCGGCAATAATCTCCGAAGTGGTAGTTAGGGTTCCGTCATTGTTGGCATGAACCAGTTGATTGTCCATTGTGTTAAACTCCTTATTGAGTGATCGTCTTGGCTCGGTGTTCTGGCACCGGGCCTTTTTCTTTTAGGCCGCTGCTGCGAGTTCAGCTCCGTCAACAACGACTAGAATCTTCGAGGCTTTTGCACCGAGTCGGACTAGACCGTTGATAACTTCGTTGTCCAACTCCCTGCTTTTTAGGTATTTGCGAAGCGTGTTGCGGTGAACGCCGATTTTGTCTGCAAGTTCGGCGTTTGAGGTGATGTGGTTGATTCGTCGGACTCGGTCTACTTCATCCAAACTGATTAAAACCTTGGGCACTTTTCTCCTCCTCTCGAGTACATGCACAGAGCTTAGTGCGCTTTTGGGAGAATTACAAACTTGTCATGCAAGGTCTTGTGCACATAATTTAAATTGCCCAGCATATGGGCCATTTGCTGCACACATATTTGTGCACTACTGTGTTTGGTATGGATAAAGAAAAAGACTGGTTTAGCTCAATGGCAGACCGCAAAATCACCGTCGTGGAAATCGCAAAGCACCTAGAGGTATCCCGCAATACTGCACGTTCTCGACTCGACGAAGGATTAACCAGCGATGAGATAATTCAGCTGGCACGCGCCCTACACCTCAACCCGGTAACTGCCCTAAATGAATTAGGGAAACTGGAAGGGCAGGAAATCTTTGACTTCCTAGACAGTGACGGCACCCTTCTAGCCACGGCCTCACCCCAACAGCTGATTTACCAGTTAGCACAGGACTCCCTTGGGCACGAGGAGAAAGGACGACTCTGGAAGGAGGTATCCGACCCCCGTGGTTATCGCGATGACCTGGCCGCTCGTCGTGCGGGTGCCCCCGTGTCGGACTCGTCTGCTTCACTACCAGATGACGATGACGGCATTGTCCGCGAGTTTGACTACTCCCCCGACGAGTACGCAGCCGACTCGTCACCCAACGAGCAAGAAGAACGAGAGAAACGAGGTGAAGATTTGATTGATTAACACTGATGCCCTCATTGATGTGGCGCAGCGGCGCGGGTATCGGGTGAGGTGGCACCGTGGCGGGCCGAAAGCAGCATGGATACCCAGATGCAACATCATCACCCTCCGCCTAGGCATGGACGATGCCACCACACTGTGTTCCTTGGCCCACGAGCTAGGCCACGCACACTACGGTGACCCTCCCGGCCACCACGGCGCCCACGAAATACGCGCCGACAGGTTCGCCGCCCGACTCCTCATCAACTCCACCGACTACGCCACCACAGAGGCAATCTACGGACCACACCCCAACGTCCTAGCCCACGAACTAGGCGTCACAGTCAAAGTCCTAAAAACCTGGCAAACCCTACACGAAAGACAAGTAGCCTAATGACCCTCCTAAAAATTCTTGGCGAAGATTACACCCAAGAAGTCGACCGCGAAGGCTTATTCTTTTCCAACCTTCGTGAACTGGCCGAAGACAATTCAGCGGCCCCAGGGGAAGAGATTGAACTCGACCTTGAGCTACTGCCAGTTACTGATTACTACGGCATGGACAAAGCGATCATCGTCCGCGAATCAATCAATACTTTGGGCTGGCTGCCAGAGGAGGACATGGACTATTGGTGGCAGCTTGCCTGTGCTGTCCACGACGCCGGCGGCACCATCGAAGTACCCGGACGCGTATGGACTAGCCGCGATTGGGAGAAAGACTTCTACGCCTCGGTGCGCTTGGATATGCCCGCCATGGCGGAAGCAGAGACCGAACTCGAAAATGATGGTGTAGAGCTCACTTCCGCAAATCGAAAAGCGTGGACGAGTTTCAGCAACTACATTGAGGAATACTGGGACCCACGCTGGGTGGAAGCCCACGGAATGACCGAGCAGGAAGTAGAGCAGCGGGCAGAAGCTACCCGCCGTGAAGTTGAGGAATACCGCGCCCAGAGAAAGCTCGAGCAAAGACACACCAGTCCATACGGCGGTTGGCAGGAGTCGCATGCCCAGCCCTCCCCTTACCCCCAGGATTTGCAGCAAGGCCGCTACCACGCCGATGGCGGTTATGCGCCGCAATACCTCCCAGCGGCTCATATCAGCCTGCCGTTGCTGTGGTTCCTGTGGCTTTTCCTAGGCCTTTTCGGCGGACATCGTTTCTACCTCGGCAACATCGGAATCGGCATAATCCAATTGTTCACCGCAGGAGGTTTCGGAATCTGGTGGCTGATAGACGCATTCATCATGCACAACCGAGTCCGCGCCCTTGAGTCCGGTGCAGAACCACGCATCAAGTTTTAAAGCCTTAAAAATTCCCTCTACGAAAGGACAGCAGCATGAAAAAGCTACTCCCCCTCCTCGTACTCTCCACACTCATCTTCACAGGATGCAGCAACGCTGATACGCAACAAGAAGAAAGCAAAACTGTAAACGTCGCCGGCCAAGACTGGGAATGCCAGCCGGTGCCAGATGAGACGATGCAGCGAATCATAGGTGGCGACAAGTGGGACGACGGTGCTCACGCCACCGTGGACAAGGCTGTCATGGTCCAGGGCGAGGACAATAACTTCATTGCTGCGAACATCACCTGGGAAGGTGAAGATGAACCGTTTGCCGCAGACTTCACCACTCCTAAAGACGGCAGTGGCCCCATCACTTCCGCCAACCCTGGAACCGCCGAGCTATTCAACTGGCCCGAGACCCCAGGCGGACCGTACGACGGCACCAACGCCGCCAAGGAATGCCTCGCGCAATAACCCGAGGATGGTCCCCTAACGAACGGAGGCCACATAATCAGAAGAAAAGGCCACCAGGCACATAACTACAAGGATGAAATAAGAGCTTGGTGGCCTTCTCCCAGAGAACCCATCACATACAACACAGGCGAAATGCGATGGGAGACCAGGGAATGAGTAACCCTGGAAGTCAACCAGAACAAATCAACTGGCTGACAAGACCTACCCTAATATTAAGAATCTAATAATTCTACGCCTGAGACTGTGGCATTCACCTCACGCCATAAAAGAAAGGCCACCAGGTTACAGCGTTCCCTACAAACGCCGCCCGAAAAAGCCTAGTGACCTTCCAAAAGACCAGCAGTCCACATCATTCATTCTTCGTTCATTCCCTCAAAGGAGACTCCACAAAAATGAACTGCCGGCACCCGGATTCAACGAGCAAAACCGAGTGAACCTGAGTTTAGTACAAGCTTTTGCTTAATGTCTACAAAGAAAAAGAGGCGTCACCTTTTACTGCAAATGTGACGCGGTTGTTGGTGACGCCTTTATCGGCTTCGAAGCCTGAAGCCTGATTTTGGTTTATCGTCCGAAGTTTTGGACTGCGAAAAGTTTTCCGTCCTTATCTTTAGCAACTCCAATGCCTACAGATTTTGCGTCGGGGTCGAGAAGGTTTTTCCGGTGCCCTGGCGAATCGGCCCACATTTTAACTAGCCGAGCGTTGGAATAGTCGTCCCATGCTTGAAGTACGTTTTCTCCGCCTGCCGGAATGCTAGAGGGGTAGTATTCCCAGTGATTGGGGCGGTGTTGTAGTTCGCCCTCTTGGGCTAGGTGGTTTGCCCAGTCTTGGGAGAGGTGGTTTAGGGCTGGGCTTCTGCGTACTGGTTTACGGCCGTTGACTATGCGTACACCGTTGGTGTAGATGTAAATGGATTCTGCTCGTACGGCATTTGGTTCTTTGCTGCTGGCTTTGCTGGAGGCCTGGGAGGAAAGGCCGTTAGTGGTTTCGATGTCGCTGCTGAGGTTAGCGGATGTTGTTTGGGCTTGTGCTGGTGCTGCGATACCCCCTGCAATGAGGGCTAATGTAACCGCGATGGGTGTGGCGAATTTTGCTGGTTTAGGGATGAGCATTGTGTGCCTTTCTGAGAGAGCGAATGTTGGGGATGGTTTTCATTCTCCCTCACTGCCCAGGATAGGCACTTTCCTATCATTGTCCACCGGTGAGAAGCTTTCTTATAATACTTATCATATAAATATTGTTTGATCTGTGAATTTTCAGCGTTTTCTTAGTTAAGAAGCGATGTGCGCCACAATAGGATATTTTTACCCGCCGCATTCACCCCCGAAATTGCCCCCATCCCAAAAAGTAAAAGTTTCCACGCCACATACATCTAGGGGCCCAATTCAGACACCGAAAAGGCCGCTAGGGGTATAAACCAGGAGTATGAAAGGGGCCTATACCGCCTAGCGACCGTCACACGAAACACCTTTCCACATAAATGAAATCACCATGGAAAAGGCTAAGAGGGAGGAGTCGCACCCTCTGCCAGCCAGAACTAATAAGCCGTGACTGACACCAATACTTTAACCAGCAAAACCAAAAAGCCGCAAACACTACACAGACAAAGGGACACACCAAGACATTCCCAAGAGTAACGATTCGACGTCTCCACCCCCTTGTTACCCCTCCCCCCGCAAAGCAAACATCATCGCTAGAAACATAAGAGCTCAGTAAGAGTTGCGCCTAGAAAACCTACACTAGGGGCCCGAGCTTTCTCTTCGTCGAGCAAGAGCACTAACACCATCCACCCCAGTCAATGGCACCCCGCTAACACCATGGACAATCAAAGCCATCACAAACCCTGTGCATTCCAACACAAAAACCTGACTTTTTCTTTAATGCGGACTAATATACCGTTTTGCCCGTAAAGAAATCCCTCAAGAATTCACCCAAGGAGACGCCATGCTACGTAAGGCAACCATCGGCCTAACCACCCTCGCAATCACCACTACCACCGCCATCGCACCAGCAATGGCAGACAACACCATCACCTCCGAAACCGTCCCAGCAGACGCCATCGCCACCACCGAAACCACCCCAGAGCAAGAGACGACCCCAGAGCAGGAGACCAATTCCTCCAAACTCAACAAGGACGACATCCACAACAAGCTCGAGGAACTCTCCAGCAAGCACCAAGAAAACAAGCAAGACCGCGAAGCAAAGCACGAAGCGCACAAGAAAGAATTCGACGCCAAGCTCGACGCACTTTCCAGCAAGACTGAAGACTTCAACGCGAAGGTCGACAAGTTCATCAAGAACATCGACTTTGACAAGATTCAAGACGCACTAAAGGTTGTCGAAAAAATCATCATCATCGCGGGCAAGCTCGCTTAACTAAAAACAAACTCCACCAGTGCTCTGAGCGTTACTACAACGCCCAGAGCATTTTTCTATCCCCACCCCAACACAATGTCTTCTATCAAATCCTACAAAACCAACAAGGGAAAAGCCTGGCGCGTCCAATACCGCTCCCCCGATGGCAAATCACGCACAAAGCGTGGATTCCGCACAAAGAACGAAGCCCAAGCATGGTCGGATAAAAATGCAGTGTCGATTCGTGAACAAGACTGGATAAACCCTAATTCAGGCCGCGTAACAGTCACTGAGCTTGGAAACACATGGTTGAGCACATTGTCGCATGTTAAGCCGTCAACGCGGGAACTGTATCAACAAGTGTGGCGCGGATGTGTAAAGCCAGAGTGGGGACTAGCGGCGGTGGCGTCGATTAAGCCCTCCGAGGTTCAGCGGTGGGTATCGGGGTTGGAGTATTCACCGTCGTGGGTGCGGCACGCGCATAATGTTTTGGCGCAGGTGCTGGATGTTGCAGTAGCGGATAGGCGTATTCGTGAAAATCCGGCGCGTGGCGTGAAACTGCCACGAAAGGTGCCGACGGTGAAGGTCTATTGGACGTTAGAGCAGTTGCGGTTGTTCGCTGCGGAGTGTGGCGACCGTGAAGATCTTATTTTACTTTTGGGGACGTCGGGTTTGCGGTGGGGTGAGGCTATCGCACTTCGCCCTTGCGATTTGAGCCCCGAGCGGAATCGGATCCATGTGGTGCGCAACGCTGCAAAGGTGGGCAACGGCATTCGGGTGGGCACGCCTAAGACACACGAGCGACGAACGGTGGCGGTGGCGTCGCATGTGATGAGAATGTTGGCTGATAGATGTGTTGGTTTGGATTCGGAAGAGTTGTTGTGGACAGCCCAGCGTGGTGGGTGGTTACGCACACCGGGGCATAATACGTGGTTTGACGGGGCATTGAAGCGAGCGATGGTGAAGGACCCGTCGTTGGTGCGTGTGACTCCGCATGGGCTTAGGCATGTGGCTGCAGGGTTGCTGGTGAATGCGGGGGCGAACGTGTTGGCAGTGTCTCGCCAGTTGGGACATGCTGATGCGTCGGTGACTTTGCGGGTGTATGCGGAGTTGTTTGATGATGGGTTGGATTCTGTGGCTGCGAAGTTGGATGAAGGGTTTTCGGATGTCGTCAATATGTCGTCAATTGGAGCTAAAAGTCCTGTTTAGCTGGGGTGTTAACTAGGTTCGAGTCCTGGTGGGGAAGCTTTTCCACGTCCCCCTCTATCAGCAAAAACGCTGGTGAGGGGGGTTTTATTTTTTGGGTTAAGCCCGGATTCTAAGGATCGTGGAAACACCTGACCTTGATTGGTGGTGTTTGTGGTGTCGAGTCGTTGGGATCCTTCGCCGGATGTGGTGGAGCAGCTGTGTTGCTTGGTTTCAGGCGGTCGTAGTGTTCGTAGTGCGGCGTTGGAACTGGGGCTTAGCTTGAGTGTTGCGTATCGGCTGGCTCGTGAGTATCAACTTCCTGTGCGTGTTCAGAAGTCGACTTCTGCTTCGGTTGCAGAAAGCATTGAAGCGCTATGGAAGCAGGGTGTGAAGCCGTCAGATATTTCAACGCGGCTTAATGTAGGAACCAGCGTTGTGTACCGCATTGGTATTGAGCTTGGCTTGTGGCAGCGCAATCGAGCGTGTCAAGTTGTTTGTGTGTGGGGCTAGGTTTATAGGTATTTGTCGAAGCGGTCGGGGTAGGCTACGGCCATTTGGTTGATGGCTTGTTTCCAGCCGGAAACTCGGGCTCCTTCCATGAGTCTGCCGGCTGTCGCGGAGACTCGTTCGCCTTGCTTTGCTCTTTTGGCGGCTCGTTTGTCTTCAATGTTGCAGATCATCAACCACAGCGTTTTCAGCGCGGATTCATCGTTGGTGAACTGCGAGGGGTCAGGAAGTTTGTGTGTGAGGCTCTGATCTAGAAGGAGTTTCACCGATAATGACTACGGTGTCACCAAAGAAAAGCCATGACCCGGCGAGGGTCAACGAGATCAGCGAGAAGCTGATGGAAAATCCTTAAGCTCGCCAGCTTGATCAGCGAGCTGTCGGCTTCTGCTGATGATGCAAGCGAGCTGGTCAAAGGCTTGCTACAGGTGTCGATCAACGCTGGTCTACAGGCAGAGATGGATGCGCACGGGCCCGACCCCCGGAAAGTGGACACATCGGGGGTTAGCTATGCTGCTTTGGTCAGTGTAGCTGAAGTCTCGGCTTC